>RPSH01000037.1 GCA_003946805.1 Bacillus sp. 2B10
GTGCAGTCCCGCCGCCCCCGCCGCCGGCAAACGGCCAGCTGCCACCGCCGCCGGTCGGCACCGCACCGGCCGGAGCACCGCCGGTAGCCAATGCCCCGGCATCGGCACCGGCACGCGCAACCCGCTAACCCCAAACCCCAACCGTACCCCTGCCTACGCCAGGGTGCGGTCGTCTGGTGGCATTCTCGCCAATAACACCGTGCCGTACCCCCGCGCAGGCGGGGGTCCAGAGCTCCGCCCACACCAACATCGTCTGCCACCCTGGATCCCCGCCTGCGCGGGGATACGCCGGGGAACATCGCAGCCGTCATCAAGAACAGACCTGGATCCCCGTCTCCGCAGGGATACGGCAATCTCCCAAGACAAACCGAACCAACCGGTGTAGGGCGTCCCGCCGCTGCCCGGAGCCCACCCCATGTCCCTCGGCCTAGATTTCGGCACCACCAATTCCGTCCTCGCGCGCGCCGATGCCGATGGTGCGACCCTCGTTCCGCTCGACGGTCCCGAGCGCAGCGACCCCGTGTTCCGCTCGGCTTTGTGCTTCTGGCAGGACGACGTGCCCGGCGGCATCGCGGTCGAGGCGGGGCCGTGGGCGATCGACGAATATCTCCAATATCCCGAAGGCTGCCGCTTCCTCCAATCCTTCAAATCGGTCGCCGCCAGCCCCAGCTTCGACACCGCGCCGATCTTCACCAAACGCTACCGGTTCGAAGACCTCGGCCGCGCCTTCCTCGATCGCCTCGCCGCGCGCGCCGATGGTGCGCTGGACGGTGCGCAGCGGATCGTCGTCGGCCGCCCGATCACCTATGCCGGCCACCGCCCCGACGAAGCGCTCGCCCGAAGCCGCTACGACGCGATGTTCGCCCGGCTCGGTGCCGAGATCGCTTATGTCTACGAACCGCTGGGCGCGGCGTTCAGCCATGCCGCGACGCTGACGCAAGCCGCCACCATCCTCGTCGCCGATTTCGGCGGCGGCACCAGCGACTTCTCGGTCGTCCGGCTGGAAGCCCCGGGCAGCGAACGCCGCGCCCGGCCGCTGGGCCATGCCGGTATCGGCATCGCCGGCGACCAGTTCGACCGCCGCATCCTCGACAAGCTGGTCCTGCCGCTGCTGGGCAAGGGCGGCACCTATCGCTCGTTCGACAAGGTGCTGGAAATCCCGGCGGGCCATTTCACCGACTTCACCGACTGGTCGCGCCTCGCGCTGATGCGCAACCGCAAGACCATGGCTGAACTCGACAAGTTGCGCCGCGCCGCGACCGATCCTGCGGCGATCGAACGGATGATCGCGGTGATCGAGGGCGAACAGGGCTATCCGCTCTACGACGCGGTCGGACGGGTGAAGCGCGCGCTGTCGATCGGCGAGGAAGCGACCTTCGCGTTCGACGGCGGCGGCATTTCGATCCATGCCCAGGTGACGCGCGACCAGTTCGAGACGTGGATCGCCGACGATCTCGCCCGCATCATGGCGACGGTCGACCGCGCGCTGGACGTCGCCGGGCTGGACGCGGGCGGCATCGACCGGGTGTTCCTGACCGGCGGCACCTCGCTCACCCCCGCGATCCGCCGCGCCTTCGCCGCGCGTTTCGGGCAGGACCGGCTGGCCTCGGGCAACGAACTGACCTCGGTCGCCCACGGCCTCGCGCTGATCGGCCGGCAGGACGACCTCGCGGCATGGGCCGCATAGCGCTTTCCTACACGCGGGCGGACTGCCATGCTCGTCGACGTTTTTTGACAGGTCCGCCCAACCTCGGTGCTGCCCGGCACACGCCGCTATCGAATGCAGCCAACCGTTCGTGCTGAGTAGGGGCTGAGCTTGTCGAAGACCCGTATCGAAGCATCCCGCCGCACGCGGTCCTTCGATACGCCCCTTCGACTTCGCTCAGTGGCTACTCAGGACCAACGGGTTCGGCAAGCACGTCGGGCAATGATCCCGAATGACAAGCAACCGCGCAAACTTCCGACCCGGACCGCAGCACGACAACATCTCAAGCCACTGAAAAAATACGTTTTCCTGCAACCCGCCGCCACCTGTGGCCTTGAACGTACAGCAACCTTCGCCAACTTCCATGACCGGCACGAACCACGCACTAGTGTGACTTTCGTGACCTTTGGCGCCGCGGCTACCGCCCGCGCCGCACCATCAGCGCCCGCGTGACGCCGTTCGTCCACCCGAATCCGTCCTGCAACGGATATTCCCCGCCACCGCCCGGCTTCACTTCCTCGACGTCATATTTCTCGACCAGCTTGCCCGACGCGGCATATTCCCGCTCGACGCTCGCCAGGAACCCCGTGGCGATCTTGTCCGCCAGCGCCTTGTGCCCCGTCCGGTCGAGCCCGGCGACCGCGATCCATTGCAGCGGCGCCCAGCCATTGGGCTTGTCCCATTGCTGCCCGGTATCGACCGTCGTGCTGCGCAGTCCGCCCGGTGCCAGCAGCTGCGCCTCGATCGTCGCCGCGACCCGGCCGGCACGTGGTCCGGTGCTCAGCCCGACGAACAGCGGATAGGCGGTGGCCGCGGTCACGCCGCTGCGCAGCCGGGCACGCCTGACGTCGTAATCGCCATAGCGCCCCTCGCTCTCGCTCCACAGCCAGCGCTCGATCGCCGCGCCGCGCTTCGCCGCCCGCCCGGCAAAGTCGCGCGCGGTCGCGGCATCGCCCGTCGCCGCCGCGCCCTCGGCGATCGCCCGCTCCATTCCCCACAGCAGGCTGTTGAGGTCGGCGGGCAGGATATTGGTCGTATCGATCGTCGCCAGCGTCCGGCCGTCGGCCAGCCAGCGCGACGTATAGTCCCAGCCGCTCTCCGCCCCGGCGCGCAGGTCGCGATAGACCTCCGCCGCCGGCCGGCCGCTGGCCTTCGCCGTCTCGACATCCTCGCGCCACGATTCGTCGCGCGGGCTCGTCCGCGCATCCCAGTAATGCTGGAGCACCGCCCCGTCGGGCAGCGTCACCGACCGTTCGGGACTGGTGAAATAGCCATGCTCGCGCCGCAGCGCCGCCAGCCGCCGCTTCGTCACCGCCGGATCGCGGTTCTGCGACAGCGCCATCATGCGGTACAGGAACGGCGGCTGCGACCGGCTGAGATAATAGGTCCGCGTACCGTTGGGCACATGGCCATGGCGCTCGACCAGATCGGTGAAGCCGTCGACCATCGATTCGACCAGGTCCTGCCGCCCGTCGGCGACCAGCCCCAGCATCGTGAAGTAGCTGTCCCAGTAATACAGCTCGCGGAACCGCCCGCCCGGCACGACATAGCGGTCGGCCACCGCCAGCGCGCTCGATCCCGCCGGCGGCGTCACCGGATCGCGGGTCAGGTGCGGCCACAACGCTGCGATATGCCGCGCGATCGGCAGTCGCGGCCCGGTGGCGGATTGGGGCACCGGCGCCAGCCCCGGCACGTCGAAATTGGCCAGTACGAACGCCCTGAGCGCGGCATCGTCGGCAAATCGCCCCGCCCGGAAATCGGCCATGATCGCCGCATCCGCCCGCCGGGGCACCGCATCGACGAAGGTCTTTCCGTCGGGAAAGATGCGCCGCATCTGCACCGCGTCGAACAGCGGCCCGAACCGGTCGGCCGGCGTCGCCACGCTCGCCGCCGGTGCCACGACGGCGACCGGCGGCGTCTGGCCGGACGTCGTGCATCCGGCCAGCAGGAACGGGATCAGCAGGCGATAGCGGCGCCGCATGTCACGCCACCGTCTGTTCGATCACGCCGAAGATCGGGTGATGCCGGTCGTCCTCGGCCCAGATGCGGACGGTATCGCCGGTCTTCAGGAACGGCGTCTCCGCCTTGCCGCCGCGGATCGTCTCGACGGTGCGGATCTCAGCAAGGCACGAATAGCCGACGCCGCCCTCGGCCACCGGCGTGCCCGGCCCGCCGTCGCTGTCGCGGTTCGACACCGTGCCCGACCCGATGATCGTGCCCGCGCCCAGCGCGCGCGTCCTGGCCGCATGGGCGATCAGCGTGCCGAAATCGAACGTCATGTCCTCGCCCGCTTCCGCCCGGCCGAACGGCTGTCCGTTCAGGTCGACGCATACCCGCCGGTGCAGCTTGCCGTCCCGCCACCACTCGCCCAGCGCGTCGGGCGTGACGAACACGGGGGAGAAGGCCGATGCCGGCTTCGACTGGAAGAATCCGAACCCCTTTGCCAGCTCGCCGGGGATCAGCCCGCGCAGCGACACGTCGTTGGTCAGCCCGACCAGCCGCACCGCTGCCAGCGCCGCCTCGCGCGACGCACCGGCGGCGACGTCACCGGTGACGACCACCACCTCGGCCTCGAAATCGCAGCCCCATGCCCCGTCGCCCGCCGGGATCGGATCGCGTGGGGCCAGGAACCCGTCCGACCCGCCCTGATACATCAGCGGGTCGTGCCAGAAGCTGTCGGGCATTTCCGCCCCGCGCGCCTGCCGCACCAGCGCGACATGGTTCACATAGGCCGATCCGTCGGCCCATTGATATGCCCGCGGCAGCGGCGACGCGGCGTCACGTTCGTGGAACCGGTCCTTGGGGATCACGTCATGGTCGAGATCGGTGGCAAGGTTGCGCAGGTCGCCCTCGACCCGGTCCCAGTCGTCCAGCGCCGCCTGCAGCGTCGGCACGATCGCGCTCGCATCCGCATACCAGGCAAGGTCGCTCGACACGACGACCAGGCGCCCGTCGCGACCGTCTTTGAGGCTGGCGAGTTTCATGCGGCACTCTCTCCTTTTATGTCCTGTCCCCGTTTGCGCGCCGTCGCGGACAATGTCGAGCCGCCGGATACACGCTTCGTTAGGACGTTCTCCCACAGGGTCCGATGCTGGAGGGAGTGCCGATGCAGCTCAGACGCGAGACCCTGGTCGCGGAACATGCCGAACTGCTGGCGGTGATCGGCGACCTGCTGCGCCATGCCGCCCGCCGTCCGCAGCCGGTCGCGGACATCGCCCAGCTGCGCTGGCGGCTGAGCCGGCTGCTCCTCGCGCATCTGGCGAAGGAGGACCGCCTGCTCCACCCGATGCTCCAGCGCGGCGGCGATCCGGTCGCGGCCGCCCTGTCCCACCGCTTCGAAGAGGAGATGGGCGGACTGTCGGACGGCTTCAAAGCCTATATGCAGGACTGGGACGCCCAGCGGATCGCGGCGGACCCCGGCGGCTTCGAAACCGCGACCCGGTCGCTGGCGACGGCGCTCTCCGACCGCATCCGCCGCGAGGAAACGCAACTCTATCGTCACATTCCCACGCCCAAGGTGGACGCGGGCGCCTAGGCAGCCTAGTGCAGCGCCGATACCGGCATGCATGAGGGTAACAGGACGTGGCGAACGTAGCGGTGATCGGCGCCCAGTGGGGCGACGAGGGCAAGGGAAAGATCGTCGACTGGCTGGCGGAGCGCGCCGACATGGTCGTGCGGTTCCAAGGCGGGCATAATGCCGGCCATACGCTGGTCGTCGGCGGCACCGTCTACAAGCTGTCGCTGCTCCCCTCGGGCATCGTGCGCGGTACCCCGTCGGTGGTCGGCAACGGCGTCGTGCTCGATCCGTGGGCGCTGAAGGCGGAGACCGAACGGCTGCGCGAACAGGGCGTTTCGGTCACCCCCGACACGCTGATGATCGCCGAGACCTGCACGCTGATCCTCCCGTTCCACCGCGACCTCGACGGGCTGCGCGAGGATGCCAGCGGCGCGGGCAAGATCGGCACCACCCGCCGCGGCATCGGCCCGGCGTATGAGGACAAGGTCGGCCGGCGTGCGCTGCGCGTCTGCGACCTCGCGCATCTCGACGATCTGGGCCCGCAGCTCGACCGCCTGACCGCGCATCATGACGCGCTGCGCGCCGGCTTCGGCGAGCCGCCGATCGACCGCGAGGCGCTGATCGCCGAGCTGCGCGAGATCGCCGGGTTCGTCCTGCCCTATGCCCAGCCGGTATGGCGCGTGCTGGCCGACGCCCGGTCGCGCGGCAAGCGCATCCTGTTCGAAGGCGCGCAGGGCGTGCTGCTCGACATCGATCACGGCACCTACCCCTTCGTCACCTCGTCCAACACCATCGCCGGCACCGCCGCGGGCGGGTCGGGCATGGGTCCGGGCGCGGTCGGCTTCGTGTTGGGCATCGCCAAAGCGTACACGACCCGCGTCGGCTCCGGCCCCTTCCCGACCGAACTCGAGAACGAAACCGGCGAACGCCTCGGCGTGCGCGGCCATGAATTCGGCACCGTGACCGGCCGCAAGCGCCGCTGCGGCTGGTTCGACAGCGTGCTGGTACGGCAATCGGTGGCGGTGTCGGGCGTGACCGGCATCGCGCTGACCAAGCTCGACGTGCTCGACGGGTTCGAGGAAGTGGCGATCTGTACCGGCTATCGCCTCGGCGACCAGACGCTCGACTATTTCCCGCCCCATGCCGCCGATCAGGCCGGCGTGGAGCCGATTTACGAAACGATGCCCGGCTGGTCGGAATCGACCGCGGGCGCGCGCAGCTGGGCCGAACTGCCGGCGCAGGCGATCAAGTACATCCGCCGCATCGAGGAACTGATCCAGTGCCCGGTCGCCCTGGTCTCGACCAGCCCGGAACGAGACGATACGATCCTCGTCCGCGATCCCTTCGCCGACTGATCCTTAACCCCGTTCGCTTCGAGCGCAGGGTCGAGCCGGTCGAGAACCGAAGTCGAGCAGGGTTGCCCCAAGCATCTCGTTCTCTGCCAGGGTTTCCCGAAGCAGCTCGAACCGAACAGTGAATCCCGAACGACAAAAGGCCCGCCCGGATCGCTCCGGACGGGCCTTCTTTCAGTTACCGGCGATCAGCGCGGCGCGCCGGTCGTGCTGCCCGGCGGCGTCGTGGTGGTCGTGGTCGGGCTGTCGCCCGTGGTCGGGGCGTCCGTCGTCGTGGTGTCGTCGGTCGCCGTGCCGTCGGGCTTGGTCTCACCCGAACGGGTCGGATCGCTCGACGGCGTCGTCGGAACCGGATTGGTCGGCCCGGTCGTCTGCGGCAGCGGCTGGGTCGGGCGGGTCGGATCGACATTGCCGGGCGTCGTGGTCGGCGGCGTCTGGGTGGTCGGCACCTGGGCGATGGCGGTGGTTGCGCCACCGAGGATCAGCAGGCTCGCGAAAATGGTCGTGCGCATCGAATATCTCCTTGCGTCAGTCGGGAGATTCAATGCGCCACACGGCCGATGGGTCCGGGCGTTCCACACGCTCCATCGTGCCATCGGACCGGGTCGGGGACGAATCGTGGCGCTTTGACGACCGGCTGCCATCAATTCGCCATATCTTTTGCATGACGGCATCCGCCAGCGAAGCCTACCCGACCTGCCCGCGATGCCGCAGCTTCTGGTCGGCCAGCACCAGTGCGACCATCGCCGCAACGACCGGGACGCCGCGGATGCCGACACAGGGGTCGTGCCGTCCCTTGGTCGCGATCGTCGTCGCCTGCCCGTCGGGTCCGATCGTCTCGACCGGGGTCAGGATCGAACTGGTCGGCTTGAACGCGACCCGCAGCGCCACCGGCTGCCCGGTCGAAATACCGCCGGCAATCCCGCCGGCATGGTTCGCCAGGAACTGCGGACCACCCTCGCCCGGCCGCATCGGGTCGGCATTGGCCTCGCCCGACAGCGCCGCGGCGGCGAAACCGTCGCCGATCTCCACGCCCTTGACCGCATTGATCGACATGGCGGCACTCGCCAGTTCGGCGTCGAGCTTGGCATAGAGCGGCGCGCCCCATCCGGCCGGCACGCCGTCCGCGCGGCACGCGACGACCGCGCCCAGCGACGACCCCGCCTTGCGCGCGCCGTCGACCAGCGCTTCCCAACGCTGCGCCGCGGCGGCATCGGGGCAGAAGAACGGGTTGCGACCGATCTCCGCCGCGTCGAACGCCGCCGGGTCGATCGCATCGCCGCCGATCGATTCGACCCACACGGTGATCGTCACCTCCGGGATCACCAGCCGCGCGACCGCGCCCGCCGCGACCCGCGCCGCCGTCTCGCGCGCCGACGACCGCCCGCCGCCGCGATAGTCGCGAAAGCCGTATTTGGCGTCATAGGCATAATCGGCATGGCCGGGGCGATACGCCTTGGCGACGTCCGAATAGTCCTTCGACCGCTGGTCGACATTTTCGATCATCAGGCTGATCGGCGTGCCGGTCGTGCGCCCGTCGAACACCCCCGACAGGATGCGCACCGCATCGGGCTCGCGCCGCTGCGTCGTGAACCGGCTGGTGCCCGGCCGCCGCGCGTCGAGATACGGCTGGATATCGGCCTCGCTCAAAACCAGTCCCGGCGGACACCCGTCGACGACCGCGCCCAGCGCCGGGCCATGGCTCTCGCCCCACGTGGTGAAGCGGAACAGATGCCCGAAGCTGTTGTGGCTCACGCGTCTTCCCCCAATGCCGCAAAGGCCCACGCATGCGTCGCCGCGCCGGGCGTGTGGACGCACGGCCCGTCGTTCAGCCGGATGCCCAGCAGATAGTCGCCGGCATAGGGGCTGTCGAACCCGTGCGCCGTCGCCGCCTCGAACCCGAAGCGGCCATAATAGGCCGGATCGCCCAGCACGAAGCCCAGCTCGACCCCGGCGCCGCGCAGATGCGCGATGGCGGCGGCGACCAGCGCCTCGCCCACCCCCTGCCCGCGCGCCACCCGGTCGACCGCCAGCGGCGCGATCGCCACAGCGGCGATCTCGCGCGTATCGGCGGTGACGTGCATCCGGCTGGCCGCGACCATGCCGATAACCGCGCCGTCATCCTCGGCGACCAGCACCAGCACGAGGTCGCCGTCGATCGCAAGTTGCTGCACCAGCCGCGCCTCCGCATCGCGCGGGAAACAGGCGCGCAACAGCGCATCGACCGCCGGCGCATCGGCACCGGTCGCCGCGCGGATGACGCTCATCGCTTACGACAGCGCGATGTCGGGCGCGTCCTCGGCCTTCATGCCGATGACGTTGTAGCCGGCGTCGACATGGTGGATCTCGCCTGTCACACCGCTCGACAGGTCGCTCAGCAGATACAGCCCCGCCCCGCCGACATCGTCGATCGTCACGTTGCGGCGCAGCGGCGAGTTCAGCTCGTTCCACTTCAGGATGTAGCGGAAATCGCCGATGCCGCTGGCGGCCAGCGTCTTGATCGGCCCGGCGGAGATCGCGTTCACCCGGATATTCTCCGGTCCCATGTCCATCGCCAGATACTTGACCGACATGTCGAGCGCCGCCTTTGCCACGCCCATGACGTTGTAATGCGGCACGACCTTTTCCGACCCGTAATAGGTCAGCGTCAGCAGCGATCCGCCGTTCGGCATCAGCGCACGCGCCCGCTGGGCGACCGCCGTGAACGAATAGACGCTGATGTTCATCGTCATCAGGAAATTGTCGAGGCTGGTGTCGTAATAATGCCCGCGCAGCTCGTTCTTGTCCGAAAAGCCGATGGCGTGGACGACGAAGTCGATCGTCGGCCACCGCGCGGCGATGGTATCGAACGCGGCGTCGAGCGCGCCCATGTCCGACACGTCGCATTCGATCAGGAAGTCCGCGCCCAGTTCGGTCGCCAGCGGCCGCACGCGCCGCTCCAGCGCCTCGCCCTGATAGGTGAAGGCAAGCTCGGCACCCTGCGCCGCCAGTTGCTTGGCGATGCCCCAGGCCAGCGACCGATCGTTGGCGAGGCCCATGATGACCCCCCGCTTGCCCTGCATCAAACCGTTCACGCGACCGTCCCTCTTTCGTCTGTTGCCTGACCCTCTAGCGCAGGGTCGGGCGTTTCCGCCAGCGCCGCGTTCAATTCGCCGCCGATCACCACGCCCAGCCCGACGATATAGAAGAAGAACAGCGCGATCATCACGCCGGCCAGGCTGCCATAGGTGCGGTCATATCCGCCCAGCGCATCGATCGCCAGCGGCAGCAGTTGCGTCGTGCCGATCCACACGCTGGCGGTCGCGACCGCACCCGGCCATTTCGGGCATTTCGAATGGCGGTACTTCTTGGGCGCCAGCGAATAGAACAGCGTGTAGAGCGCGATGAACAGCGCCAGCGCGGGGAACAGCTTGGCGATCGACAGATACGCGGCATAGGGCTGGAGGAACGGCAGCGCGCGGTAGATCAGCTGCTCGACCCCGACCAGCACCACCTGAAGGCTGAACGCGATCATCAGCATCAGCACCGATCCGACGATCAGCCCGATCGACCCCAGCCGATATTCCCAGAACGGCCGCGAGAACGGAATGCCGTACGCCTGACGCAGGATCGACCGCACCGTTTCGATGAAGCCGGTCGTCGTCCACAGCCCGACCAGCCCGCCCAGCCATAGCAGCGACCCCGACCGCGCCTGCAACACGTCGAGGATCGGTTGCTGCAACACCGCCGCGACCTCGCTGGGCACGGTTTCGAGGAATGCGCTGACTGCGTGGATACTGTCCTGGCTCCGCCCGACGGCGCGCGCGATCGCCGCGGCGACGATGAAGAACGGGAACAGCGTCAGCAGCGACAGATAGGCAAGGTTGCCGGCATGGGTGAAGCCGTCGTTGAACGTCCCGATCGCGACGCGCTTGATGACCTCGATCGCCCGCGCCGAGGGGCGCAGGCGCGACAGCGCCGGGCGTCCCTGCCGGTGCCGTGCCTCGGGACTTTCAGGGGACGGCTGGGTCATGCAATCGGGCCCGGTCGGGTGGACAGCCGCTTCAAACGCCCAGACGCGCCCGCGGGTCCGTATCGCGACCGTCCCACGCCTCGACGAAACCGGCCAGCGCCGCATCGTCGGCGGGAATGTCGATCATCAGCGTCACCAGCTGGTCGCCGCGCGTCCCGTCCTTGCGATGGAAACCGCGCCCCTTCAGCCGCAACGTCTTGCCCGAGCTCGCGCCCTTCGGCACGCTCAGCATCACCGCGCCCTCGACGGTCGGCACGCGGACCTTCGCGCCCAGCACCGCCTCGGCAAGGTTGATCGGCAGGTCGACACGCACATCGTCACCGTCGCGGGTGTAGAAACGGTGCAGCTGCACCTCGACCGTCACGATCGCGTCGCCCGCGCCGCCCGGCCCCGGATCGCCCTTGCCCGACAGGCGCATCTGCGTGCCGGTATCGACCCCGGCGGGCAGCTTCAGGTCGATCGTCTTGCCGTCGGCCAGCGTGATCCGCTGCGGGCTGAGCGTCGCGGCATCCTCGAACGGGACCTTCAGACGATAGGCGACGTTGCCGCCCTTGGGCTGCGCGCGCCGGCCAAAGCCGCTGGCGAACCCGCCACCGCCGCCCGGGGCCCCGCGACCGCCGAACAGCCCCTCGAAGATATCCGAGAAATCGCCGCCCTGCCCCTCGGCGCCCATGTCGAACCCGCCGCGCCCGCCGGGACCGGGACGAAAACCGCCGCCACCGCCGCCGCCGGTACCGAAGCCGAACGGCGAGGCCGGATTGCCGTCGCCATCGATCTCGCCGCGGTCGAAGCGCGCACGCTTGTCCTTGTCGGTCAGCAGGTCGTACGCCTGGGTGACCTTCGAGAACCGGTCCGATGCCGCCTTGTTGTCCTTGTTGCGGTCGGGGTGCAGCTCCTTGGCGAGCTTGCGATACGCCTTCTTGATGTCCGCTTCGGTGGCGCCGCGCGCGACGCCCAGGGTTGCATAGGGATCAGCCATGGTCCGGTAGCTAGGGCGGGAACCGCCGCTCGGCAATGCCCACCACTCATGAAACGGACCCAAAACGATCCCCGGTTCAACGCCGGTTCACGCTGGAAACGGCACCGGACGCCCACGGCCTGCGTTGGCTGCGCAATCGTTATCCGGAGAAGCCCGTCATGCTCGAAGCCCCGCTGTCCCGCCGCCGCATCCTCGGCGCCGCCGCCCTCGTCGTTCCGGTCGCCCTGCTCGGCGGCTGCGCGACCCCGCTCGGCAGCTATGGCGTCGAAGAGGGCGTGCGCCGCCTGCTGACCCTGTCCAGCCAGCGTGCGTTCGAACGTCTGGTCCGCCCCGGCGGCTTCTACGACGACCAGCTGACGCGCCTGACGCTGCCCGACACCGGCGGGCAGAACAACGTGCTGGCCGCCGTGCTGCGCACCAATGCCGTACGGGGACGCATCGCGATGGCGCTGAACGACATCGCGGTCGACGCCGCCGATCGGGCGACGCCGGTGGTGCTCGATTCGATCCGCGGGCTGACGCTGGCCGATGCCGTTTCGGTGCTGCGCGGCGGCCCGACCGCGGCCACCGACCTGCTCGCCCGGTCGGCGCGCGGCGCCGTGATCGACGCGATGTTCCCCGAATTTTCGAACGGCCTGCGTTCCGACACGACCGAGATCCTCTCGGCGATCGTCTCCGCCCAGACCGGCATCGACTATACCGCCATCGCGCGCAGCGCCGCCGATCAGGCAGGTGCCGCGATCTTCCGCGCGATCGGGCGCGAGGAAGCCGCGATCCGCGCCGACCCGCGCCGCACCGGCGATCCGGTGCTGACCGCGCTGCTGCTCGGCACGCGGGGCTGAGGACGGGCTTGGCAAGCGCGTCGGCGGGGCGGATATAGTCGCCCATGCCGACGCCAACGCCCGCCGACCCCGAACTCGACGTCATCATCATCGGCGCCGGCCTGTCCGGCATCGATGCGGCGTGGCACCTGCAACACAGCTGCCCCGACCGCAGCTACGCGATCTTCGAAGGGCGCAAGGCGATCGGCGGGACATGGGACCTGTTCCGCTATCCCGGCATTCGCTCGGATTCGGACATGCACACGCTGGGTTTCCCCTTCCGGCCGTGGCGCGGGGACAAGTCGATCGCCGATGGCGGCGACATCCGCGACTATATCGAGGATACGGCGCGCGTCTTCGGCATCGACCGGCACATCCGCTTCGGCCATCGGGTGATCGCCGCCGACTGGTCGTCGGAACGGGCGCGCTGGATGCTGACCTGCGAGGCGGAGGGTGCGGTCCGGACGATCGCCTGCCGCTTCCTGTTCATGGGGTCGGGCTATTACGACTATGCCGCCGGCCATGCGCCCGACTTCGCCGGGCAGGAGGACTTCGCCGGCCAGATCGTCCATCCGCAGCATTGGCCGCAGGACCTGGATGTCACCGGCAGACGTGTCGCGGTGATCGGCAGCGGTGCGACCGCAGTCACACTGGTCCCGGCCCTCGCCGCACGCGGCGCACGGGTGACGATGGTGCAGCGCTCGCCAAGCTATATCGTGTCGCAGCCTTCCCGCGACGCCGTCGCGCACCAGCTCTACCGCTGGCTGCCCGAAGCGGTCGCCGGACGACTGGCGCGGTGGAAGAGCGCGGCGCTGGGTCTCGCCGCGTTCCAGTTCGCGCGGAGCTGGCCGAAGCGGATGCGCGCGCTCGTCCTGCGCGGGGTGCGGGCGGAGCTGCCCGACATGGCCGATGTGGACCGGCATTTCAGCCCGCGCTACGATCCGTGGGACCAGCGGTTGTGCCTCGTCCCCGATGCCGATCTCTTCGCCGCGTTGCGCGACGGATCGGCGGCGATCGTCACCGACACGATCCGCCGCTTCACGCGCGACGGCATCGACCTCGGATCGGGCGGGCGGGTCGAAGCCGACATCATCGTCACCGCGACGGGGCTCAAGCTGCACCTGCTGGGCGGCATCGTGCTGCGCATCGATGGCGAACCGCTCGTGCCGGCGGGGCGGCTGATCTATCGCGGCATGATGGTGTCGGGTGTGCCCAACCTCGTGCTGGCGGTCGGCTACACCAACGCGTCGTGGACGCTGAAGATCGACCTGGTGTCGCGGCGGATGTGCCGGATGCTGAACCATATGCGTCGCTACGGCTACGACGTCTGCGCGCCCGCGACACCGGGGCCGGATATCGAACGCCGCCCGCTGCTCGACTTCAGCTCGGGCTATGTCCAGCGCGCGGCGGACATGACGCCGGCGCAGGGGTCGCGGGCGCCATGGCGGCTGCGGCAGAACTACTTCCTCGATTACATCGCGCTGCGCTTCGGCAGGCTGGCGGACGGGGTGCTGACCTTTACCCGGGCCGGCGCAGGCTCACGCCTCCGCTGACACCGGCGTCGCGTCGGCCAGCTCGACCCGGTTCCGCCCGCCGCGCTTCGCTCGGTAGAGCGCGAGATCGGCGTGGTGCAGCATCGCGGCGGGCGACGTGTCGGGGCTGGCCGCCGCGACACCGCCGCTGACCGTCACCGATACCGACAAGCCGCGCGCCTCGATCGGGGTGTCGGCAATCTCCTCGCGAAGGCGGTCGGTGGTGGCCCATGCCTCGTGCGGCTCCGCATCGGCGAACAGGATCGCGATCTCCTCGCCGCCATAGCGCGCGACGCAATCGACGGTTCGTACCGACGCGGCGATCCGCGCCGCGACCGCTTCGAGGACGAGGTCGCCGATCTGGTGGCCGTGCGCGTCGTTGATGCGCTTGAAATGATCGATATCGATCATCGCGACGACATAGGGCCGGCCCGATCGTATCGCGTTCTCGCGCGCCGCCGCCAGCATGGTCATCATCGTCCGACGATTGGCGAGGCCGGTCAGCGGGTCGGTGCTGGCAAGGCGTTCCAGCGTGACGTTGGCGGCGCGCAGTTCCTGCGTCCGCTGGCCGATCACCGTTTCCAGCGCGCGCGTCCGCCGCCGCAGTACCAGCGTGCGCAACTGGACGATGCCGAAGATCAGCAGGCACGCCAGCACCGCCAGCACCAGCCGGACCGACCACCATTCATGCCATGCCCGCGCGACCAGCAGGTCGACGGTCGTCGTCACCACCCGCGGATGGACGCCCGGTATCTGCGCCTGCAGTTCCAGCACGTAATCGCCGCCGGGCAGGTTGGTGTAGATCGCCGCCGCCGGCGTGGCGGGCGGCACCGCCACCCAGTTCTCGTCGAACCCGCGCAGGCGGTAGCGATAGCGGATCTCGTCGGGCGCGGCATAGTCGGTGAGCGCGAAGCCGATGCGGATACCGCGCCCGTCCGACTGGATGCTGTGCCGGCCGGCCAGCGGATCGATCGGAACCGCCCGGCCATTCTCCTCGATCTCCGTCGGGGCCAGCGTCGTCGCCACCGGGGGCTGCGCCGCCAGCATCCGGTCGGGGCGCAGCACCAGCAGCCCGCCGGTACCGCCGAACAGCAGGTCGCCGCCATGGGTGATCGCCGCCACCCGCTGGTTGAACGCGTCGGACGTCAACCCGTCACGCCGGCTGACCACCAGCACGCTTTCCCGTGCCGGATCGATCACCGATATGCCGCTGGCCCCGGTCGACCAGATGCGGCCGGCGCGATCGGCCTGCAACGCGGCGACATTGTCGTTGGCAAGGCCGCGCGCCTCGTTGATCGCATGGAATCGCCAGCGATCTCCTGCCGGCATGCCGCGGGCGACGCCGCCATAGGTGCCGATCCACAGCGCGTCGGGCTGCGGCACGATCGATCCGGTATAGTTTTGCGGCAGGCTGGCGGGATCGTCGGGCCGGTGGCGATAGGTCGCGAAGCGGCCGGTCGCCGGATCGAACCGGTTGACCCCGCCCGGCGTCGCGATCCACACTCCGCCGCCGGGTGCCGCGACGATATTGATGACCTCGTTGTTCGCCAGCGTGCCGTCGTCGCCATCGACATGGCGATAGCGTTGCATGCGGCGGGCACGCTCGTCCCAGACGAACAGGCCCTTGTACGTCCCGATCAGCAGCCGCTGCTCCACCCATGCCAGCGATATGACCGGCAGGTCGCCCAAGTCGGGCAGCGGCAGCGGCCGTTCGCGCAACGTGTCCGGATCGATCGCGACGATCCCGCGTCCACCGGCCAGGATCGTGCCGTCGGGCCGTTCGGCAAACGCCTTCACATCCTGTCCGGCATGGCTGCCGTCGAGCCGGAGGTGACGGACGACACCCGCGACCCGATCGACGCGGTCGACCAGCCCGTTGCCCATCCCTATCCAGATGCGATCATGGCGGTCGACCATCACTCCGCGCACGTTCCGGTCGGCCAGCGATTGGCGCGGATCGGGCATCGCGTTGGCGATGGTGAAGATCGCGTCCATGTCGGGATCGGTCTGCGACGCGCCGACTTCGGTCGCCGCCCATAGCCGCCCGGCGCGGTCGATCGTCACGTCGCGCACGGTGTCGCCGGCCAGCGACCCGCGATTTGCCGGACCGTTGCGCATCGCCCGGACCGCGAAGCCGCCGCGCGTTGCGATCCGCAGCACGCCGACCCCGTCCGTCCCTGCCCACACCACGCCGTCCGCACCGACCGCAAAGGAACGGATGGTGCGGTGGCTGATCTGTGGCGCATCCCCGGCCAGCGCGGGCGGCTGCACGAACCGGCCATTCGCCAGCTGGACATAGATGCCGTGGGACCCGGTTCCGATCCACAACCGCCCGGCGGCATCGCGCGCGATCGCCCAGACGTCACCGATGGCGGGAGTCGCCACCTGCACGAAATCGCGCGCACCGCGCCGGCGAACGAACAGTCCGGCATCGCCCCCGGCATAGATCGTCCCGTCGGCATCGGCATGCACCGCGAACGCGCCCTCGGCCAGCACGCTGCCCGGACGCGTCACCGGGTGCACATGGTTGCGCGTGGCGTCATAGTGGAACACGCCATGGTCCGACGCGATCAGCGCGCCCCCGCGACGATCGGACGCGAGGGCGAGGATGCGGCTGCCCGGCCCCACCCCGCCGGCCCCCGGCGTCGGTACGAAGCTGTTCGACACCGGGTCGTAGCGCACCATGCCACCGACGTTCGTCCCGACCAGGATGCCGCCATGGGACAGGGGCAGGAGGGCGCGAATATAGTTGTCGGGCAGGTTGCCGATGTCGATGGCGGACTGGCGGAAGATCTTCAGCCGTTGCCCGTCATAGCGCGCCAGCCCGCCGCGCGTACCGATCCACATCAGCCCGTCGCTCGCCTGCACGATCGCGGTCGTCGTCGCATGCGGCAGTCCGGCATTGCCGTCGAGCGTCTGGAACCGCGGCGTGCGCCAGGCGGACCATTCGTCCACCGCCGAAGACGCAGCGGCGGCAACACCGGAAATCAGGCCGGCAAGCAACAGGAAGAGGGGAACAAGATGCCGCATGATGGTTCCGGCGGCATAGTGGGCAGGGATGGTTGAAACAGCCTTAACGCAGCGGCGGGCCGAACCCCGCAAGCCGCAACGCACCGTCCAGCGCGTCGCCACGCGGTGGGGTGAGCCGCGCCACGTTGCGCATCCGCAGCCACGGCACCATCCGCGACGCCAGCCCGCCGACCAGCGTACAGCGGTTCACACCGCGCGCAGCGATGGTGTCGATGAAGCGTTCGACATGCCCCGCCGCATCCTCGACGATCGACCGCGCGATCGGGTCGCCGGCATCGGCATGGTCCATTACCAGCGGCGCCAGCGCACCGTAATCGCGTGGGCTTGCCTGCGCCATCCACGCCACCGCCTGCGCCGTATCGTCGCCGAAACGGGCCGACACCGCATCGCTGAGCGCGCTTGTGTGCGCCCGGCCGTCGAGAGCGCGCAGCGCATGGCGCATCGCGCTCAGCCCCAGCGCGGCGCCGCTGCTCTCGTCGGATATCGGGAAACCATAGCCGCCGATCATCTCGGTGGCACCACCCATCCGCAGCAGCGCGACGCTGCCGGTGCCGAGGATCAGGATCGCGCCGTCTTCGCCACCATGCGCGCCCAGTTGCGCGATCTCCGCATCGCTGGCGAAGGCGACCGGCCCCAGCCCGAAATCGGCCGCTGCCAGCGCGTCGCGGATACCCGGCCGGCGGATACCGGCAATGCCCATGCCTACCCGCACCGAAGACAGCTGCGCCGCGTCCAGCCCGGCCTGCGCCACCGCCTGCGCCATCGTGGCGGCCAGCACCGCACGCAGCGCGTCGATGCCGATCCCGGCATTGGCCGGGCCACCCTCTCCCGTGCCCAGCACCGTGCCCGCCGCATCGACCAGCCGCGCACGACAATGGCTGCCACCGGCATCGACCCCGATGAAGAAGGTCATGCCTCCCGTCCCCAGCCGCGTGCCCGCGGCGTCTGACCGATGCCGGGATTGAGCTGGTTGCGCGGATCGAGCGTGCGGTAGAAGTCGGCCAGTGCGGGTTTTGCGGGATATAGGTGCCCGACATTATGTTCGGCGGGATATTGCGCCCCCGCCGCATCCAACCGCCGCCACAGCGCATGCTCGAACGCCAGCGGATCGACGCCCTTGCGCACGATATAGTCGCGGTGGAACACATGGCAGAAGAAATGCCCGTAATAGAGCGTATCGACGACTTGGGTCGCCAGTTCGGGCGGCAGTTCCTCGGCCCAGTCGCGCGCGTTGCGCGGCAATGCGACATCGAGCGCGACGATATCCTCCACGGTGCGCCGCTGCACCGCACGGTAACGGACGGCAGCACCCGCCGCGACGAAGCGGTGCAGGAACGCCTTGTCCGCTTCCCCGGCAGTACATTCGAACCAGCCGTCCGGCAGCAGCGTGTCGAGCAGCGTTGCCGTCGCATCGCGATCCGCCATCGGCATCTTGAGCAGCAGATGATGTTCGAACCGGTCGCGCCATACCCGCATCCGCGTGGGCAGGTGATCGCCCATCAGCGGCGCCAGCCGTTGCAGCACGCGGTCGCTGAAATTGGCGACGACCCGCCCGGCGACACCATCGATCCATGCCTTGGCGGCGAACAGCGCGGGCAGGCGATCGGTGCCCAGCCGCTCGATCGCGCGAAAGCTGTCGCGGCCATAAAGGTCGGCGATGTCGAACGCGCCGCGGTGCATATATTCGCCCGCGATCGGCAGGGCGGCGAAGTCGCGCAGCATCGTACGACGCAGCTCGGTCAACCGGTCGGGATCGTCGGTCCCGATGTAGAAGGTGACGCTGTCGTCCTCCCGCGCGAAGGTGTCGAGCCGCACGGCAAAGACGATCAGCTTGCCGGCGCTCCCCGCCGCTTCGAACAGGCAGCGGGGATCGGCGTTGAAGCGCGCCGGCACGTCACTGTCGATATCGCGGACATGGTCGACATAACGATGGTCGTGTGCCGGCTTGTCCGCCGCCGGATCGACATCGGCAGCGGTGAAGTCGCCGCGGTCGAGCCGGGACAGGATCGCCTCCGGATCGTCGCCGAGGTCGATGCCGAGATGATTGACCAGCCGCAGCGTGCCGTCGTCGTCGAGCCGGCCGAACAGTGCCAGTTCGGTATAGGCCGGCCCACGCCGGATCAGCGATCCGCCCGAATTGTTGCAGACCCCGCCGACCACCGACGCGCCAAGGCACGACGACCCGATCACCGAATGCGGCTCGCGCCCGAGCGGCCGCAGCGCCGCCTCCAGTCGATACAGCGTGGTCCCCGGCAGGCAGACGACCTGCTCTCCCCCGCCCAGCAGGTGCAATCGGTCTAGCCGCGTCGTGCTGACGATCACCAGCCCGCCGGGATAATCGTCGCCGTCGGGCGTCGACCCGCCGGTCAGCCCGGTGTTCGACGCCTGCATCAGGATCGACACGTCGGCGGCGACGCACGCCTGCACCACCCGCCACAGCTCGACCAGTGTCGCCGGACGCACGACCGCAAGCGCCGCACCCCCGCCGGTGCGATAGCCGCGCCGGAACCGCGCGGTACGCCGCGAACCGGTCAGGACGTGGCGCGCGCCGACCGCCTTGCGCAGGTCGACGATCAGCCGCTCGGTTGCCGGATAGTCCATCATGCCATCGTTACTGCTGTCCCTCAGGCTCTCCGTCCGCGCCCTCACCGTACCCCCGCGCAGGCGGGGATACGGGCGGCCTGACGATACCGGACTGTCGCGACGGTTTCCCCTCAGCGCGTCTGCATCCGGATGCCGATGCGGAACGACCGCCCGAGCAGATCCGAATAGGTGCTGTTCGCCGCCAGCCCGGTTTCGGGCAGCAGGATCGGTTCGCCGTTGAACACATTGGTGACGTTGAAGAACAGCTCGCCCTTCGCCCCGCCGCCCATGTCGATCTTGCTGGTCAGGTTGAGGTCGAAATAGGTCGCACCGTCGATGCGGTTGCTGTCGATCGTCGGAAATTGCAGCACGGTGCTGGCCGGACGCCCGACCGGGCAGTCGTTCGCGCAGACGATATAGTTGTTCGAATAGGTCCCGCCGCCGACCCCGCGCGCGGTGCCGGTAATCGCGAAGCTGTCGGTGTCATAGGTCGCGTTGAAGCGGTAGATCCACTTGGGCAGGCTGGCTCCGCCCAGCTGCCCGACGATATCGACCGGCACTACGTTCGGCACGCCGGCATCGGTGATGTTGTCGATATAGCGCGTCGCCAGCGCCTTCAGCGTCACATTGCCCGGCGCGTTGCCGAACACCTCGTCCAGCGCGACGCGATAGGTGGTGTCGAAATCGATGCCGCGCACCGTCTGCCGTGCGAAATTGAACGGGCTCGCGCGGAAGAACAGCTCGCGGTCACCCGTGGGATCGGGTCCATAGGCCGCGCAGAATTCCTGTCGCCCTTCGGCGCAGCGGTTGATGATGTCCTGCGCGAAATACTGGCCGATCGCGTCCTTCAGCCGGATCAGGAAACCGTCGGCCGAAAAGGAGAAGCCGGGCAGGAAGCGCGGTTGCAGCACCACGCCGACGCTGGTCGAATCGGCGACCTCGGGATCGAGGTTGATGTTGCCGGTGGTCGTTTCGCGGAACGTCACGCCGTTACGCCCTGTGAACGGATCGGTCAGCGTGTTGGTGCGCGACGTGCCCGCCTGGAACAGTTCGCTCAGGTTGGGCGCACGGATGTCGCGCGACCGGGTGACGCGGAACCGGATGTCTTCGACCGGCGCCCACGTCGTGCCGACCTTCCACGTCGTGACATAGCCCGACGTCGAATAGTCGGTCGCGCGCACCGCGCCGTTGAACTCGACCCCCGCCCCCAGCGGCACGACGGTTTCGAGATACGCTTCCTTGACGTCGTAGCTGCCGAAGGTCGGCAGGAAATTGCCGACCGACCATCCGGTCTGGAACTCGGTCGGGACGTTGCCCGACACCTCTTCCTTGCGATATTCGCCGCCCACCGCGACGCTGACGTCGCCGGCCCAGGTGGCGAACGGCACGACCGACAGGTTGATGCCGGCGACCGTCTGCTTGAGCGTCTGGTCGCGATAGGGATCGCCCAGCGCATAGTCGATCGATCCCTGGCTGGCGACGCCGATGCCGAGGCGGTTCATCGGCACGCAGCCATTGGTCGGCGCGGTCAGCGTGGAACGGCACACGATCGTCCCCGCCGCCACGCCCAGCGCATTGCCCGCGGGCGCGAACACCGCGTCGGTCGCATTGGCCATGCGCGTCACGTTCATGATGTCGCGCAGCTGCTCGCGCGCGTTGGTCTCGCCATATTGGCCATAGGCGCTCCACACCGCCTTGTTGCCGAACAGCTGGAAATTCCCCTCCGCGCCGATCGCATAGCGCTGCACGTCGCGCGAGCTGTTGTTCTTGCGGTACGGCAGGTCGACGGCGGTGGTGCCGAGCGTGACCGACGTGATCCCGGCCAGCCGCGCGGCGCCCAGCGTGTTGATGAGGTACGCATTGTCGGCGCGCAGCGCGGTGGTGGTCGACAGCTGCGGCCCGGCATTGAACAGCGTCTTCTGCCAGTTGTACGATGCCTCGCCGAACACCGTGATCCAGTCGGCCAGTTCGTAGCTGACGCGCCCGAACACGCCGTGGCGATCGTCATCGGCGTCGAGACCGATGTTGCGGCCCTGGTCGTTCAGCTGCCAGTCGCCGCCCTGCGTCCGGGTCGGCGCGGTGGCCCCGCCCGGCGCGGGCGAATTGAAGCTGCCATAGACGAACTGGTTCACCGACCCGCCCGGTCCGAAATACAGCCCGCGCAACCGGTTGGCGGTGCCGCCCGCCGAATTGAGGATGATGCCGCCCGGCGTCGCGTTGGCGACCCCGATCCGGTCGAGCGTCAGGAACTGCGACTGGCCGTTGGCATTGGTATAGGTCGGATTGGTCACAACGACGCGCCCGCGCGCATTCCATGCGCGATCGACCTGGAAGATGCCGTCGCGGTGGGCGACCTCGCCGCTCAGCAGCACATGGCCGCGCCCGCCCGCGAAGCTGGTCCCGCCCGCGACGCTGAACGAATAGTTGAAGCCGTCGCCATATTCGGTGATGCCGCTGTCGGCGGTGACCTTCAGCCCCTCATAGGTCTTGTCGAGCGCGAAGTTGACGACGCCCGCCACCGCGTCCGACCCGTATGCCGCCGACGCACCCCCGGTCACGATCTCGACGCTCTTCACCAGCGCCTGCGGAAAGGTGTTGATGTCGACGAGGCCCGTGACGCTCGATCCGACCGAGCGGCGCCCGTCGAGCAGCACCAGCGTGCGGATTTCCCCCAGCGCGCGCAGGTTCAGCGCGTTGATGCCGGCCAGACCCGAACTGATCGCAAGCCGCGAATTGGCCGGACGCAGGCTGCCCGCGACCGCCGGAATCTGGTTGACGAAATCGGCGAGGTTGTTGGTCGGCGAGCTGTTCTGGATGTCCTGCGCAGTCAGCACGGTCAGCGGCGTCGGCGACTGGAACCCGTCGCGCACGACGCGCGATCCGGTGACGAGGATTTCGTCGCCGCCGCCCTGTGCGGTCGGTTCCGCCGACTGCGGCGCGGTTTCGACCGGCGGCGCGGCGGTGTCCTGCGCGAACACCGGCGTGGCGATGCACAGCGCAGCAAGGCTGGTGGCGCGGGCCAGGGCCGGGAGATACCGCCGGAAAGGCATGGATGTCGTCATGGAAAGCTCCCCTTGCCCGCAGTTGGGCGAATGTTTGACGTAGGTCCTGCGGCCCCGCCGATCCGGTCGCGGGCTGTGCGCCCTACGCCGTTCGTGTCGGAACGTGAAAGCTGCGCGGTGGCGGGGATGCGCGTCAAGCCGGGCAGGCTTCTATCGCTTCGCCGCGCCATAGCCGCAGATTATACCGTAGCGGCACCATAAACGCTCCCTATGGGCCGACGCGCCCTTGTCATACCCTTGCCATGCGAAGCCGGTCCTAGAGATTGATCGATCTGGCTGGAACCGTCACCCCAGCGAAGGCTGGGGTCTCAGGCGGCTCTTGTCCCGTGCTACCACCGGAATATCCCAGCCTTCGCTGGGATGACGTCCGGTTCGATATCGATGGATCAAGCCCCTAGGTTCCCTGCCGCCGACCCAGCCCTGTTCGTTGCTTCGAACGCAGGGTCGAACCGAACAGATGGGGCGATCGAAGCGAAGGACAGTGCCGATGATGAACCGCCGCGCCTTTCTCCACGGATCGGCCGCCGCCGCGTTCCTTGCGCCGGTCGTGGCGCGCGCCGCGCCCGACGGCCTGTCGGCACCGATCGAGATCGTCGACGACATGTACGGCGTTCCGCATATCCGCGCCGCGTCGATCACCGATGCGTTCTACGGACAGGGCTATGTCGTCGCGCGCGACCGGCTGTTCCAGATCGACCTCGGCCATCGCCGCGAACTGGGCCGGCTGGCGGAGGCGTTCGGCGTCGACTTCGCGAAGCACGACGCCGCCGCACGGCTGTTCCACTATCGCGGCGACCTCAACGCCGAACTGCGCCGCATCCCCGCCGACGTGCTCGCCTGCGCCAAGGCCTATATCGCCGGGATCAATGCGCGCATCGACGAGGTCGTCGCCGACCCGACGCTGTTGCCGCCGGAATATGCGATCCTCGGCGTCCGGCCGATGAAGTGGGCGATCGAAGAGTTCGTCCTCGCCCGTGGCGGCGCGATCGGCAATGCCGATGACGAGATCCGCCGCGCCCAACTGGCGGCGATCGGCCTGCTGGAGCTGGACGCGATCGTCGCGCCGCTGCGGCCGAACTGGACGATGACGGTGCCCGAGGGCCTTGATACCGCAGCAATCTCGCCCGCCGATCTGGGCGTGTTGCGGCAGGGCGGCCTGCCCTTCGGCCCCGACACGCCGGTGCGCGATCCGGCCGAAGGGCCGATGGAGCGCGCCAATGCCGGCAGCAACGCATGGACCGTCGCCGCGAACCGCACCGCGACCGGCCGCCCGATCCTCGCCAACGACCCGCATCTGGGCATCGGCGGATTCGGCCCACGCCATGTAGCGCACCTGACCGCGCCGGGGCTGGACGTGATCGGCGGTGGCGCGCCGGGACTGCCGGGCATCATGCAGGGCCATACCGATCGCTTCGCCTTCGCGCGCACCAATTTCCATATCGACCAGCAGGACCTGTTCGTCCTCGACCTCGATCCCGCCGATCCCGAACGCTACCGCCACGATGGCGGGTGGAAGCGGTTCAAGAAGATCGACGTCGCGATCCCGGTGAAGGACAGCGCCCCCTATGTCGCGACGCTGCGCCATGCGGTGCAGGGGCCGGTAATCTCCTACGACCCGGCAAGGCGTCGCGCGACGGTGCTGGGGTCGATCGCGATGCAGCCGGGCGGCGGCGGGGCGTTCGCGATGGTGGCGATCAACCTCGCGCGCGACTGGGCTTCGTTGCGCAAGGCGTTCCGCCTGCACCCCTCCCCCACCAACTTTCATTATGCCGATATCGACGGCAATACCGGGTGGCAGGTGATCGGCTTCGCACCGGTGCGCAAGCGCGGCGACGGGTTGCTGCCGGTGCCGGGCGACGGTCGCTACGACTGGACGGGGATGCGCGACTTCGCGTCGCTGCCCAACGAATACAATCCGAAGAAGGGCTGGTTCGCGTCGGCCAACCAGAACAACCTGCCCGCCGACTGGCCGCGTGATCGCATCCCGGCCTTCTCGTTCCGCGCGCCCTATCGCTACGAACGGATCGCCGGCGTGCTGGCCGCGCAGCCCAAGCACAGCGTGGCCGACAGCGTCGCGTTGCAGTTCGACACGCTGTCGACCCCGGCGCGACAGCTGGTGGCGCTGCTGCCGGCCACCCCCTCGCCCGCCGGCGACATGCTGCGCGGCTGGGACGGGCGGCTGGCCGCCGACAGCGCGCCTGCCGCACTGTTCGAGATCCTGTGGCGCGACCTTGGCAAGCGGGTGCTCGCCGCGATCGTGCCGGCACGCGCCAAGGCGCTGGTGACCGAGATCGACCCGTCGGTGCTGCTGGGGCTGCTCATCCGTCCCGACGCCCGCCTGCCCGTGGCCGCGCGCGACGCGATGTTGCGCGACGCACTCGCCGCGGCATGGACCGGCGCGCAGGCGTTGCTCGGCGCGGACCCGGCGAAATGGCGCTGGGGCAGGCTGCATCAGGTGCGCATCGCCCACCCGCTGTCGCGCATCCCCGCCATCGCCGCCGCCTTCCCCGCGATCGAGGGCGGCGCGTCGGGCGGCGATTCCTACACCGTCATGGCGCGCTGGCTGGGCGATGGTCCCGGCTGGCGCGTCGGCGGCGGGGCGAGCTATCTGCAGGTGATCGACGTCGGCGCATGGGACAAGTCGGTATTCCTGAACCTGCCCGGCCAGTCGAACGATCCGCGTTCCCCGCACTATCGCGACCAGTTCGCACCGTGGATCGACGGACGGACGCTGCCGCTGCTGTTCAGCCGCACGGCGGTGGACAGCAAGGTCGCCCGGCGTGCTACGCTGCGGCCCATCCCGCAAAGGAACGTTCGATGAAGCACCTGCCTCTGATCGCCCTCCTCGCCGGCCTTGCCGGTCCGGCCGTGGCGATGGCACCGACGGTCGATGTCGTGATCCGCGGCGGCACGGTCTACACCGGCGCCGATAGCGGCCCCTTGACCGGCGACGTCGAGATCGCGGGCGACCGCATCGTCTATGTCGGCCCGAGCCGGGGTACGCCGGCCGCGCAGGTGATCGACGCCCGCGGACAGATCGTGGCGCCGGGCTTCATCGACGCGCACACCCATCCCGACAGCTATATCCGCTCGGAGGACGCGAAGGAGCGGCTCAACCTCCCCTGGCTGGCGCAGGGCGTGTCGACGATCGTCATCGGCGTCGACGGATACGGCACGCCCGACGTCGCCGACGATGCGCGCAAGCTGACCGCCGCCGGCATCGGCACCAACGTGGCGCCCTTCGTCGGCTTCGGCGCGGTGCGCGGGCGGGTGCTGGGACAGGACGACCGCGCGCCCTCCGCGTCCGAACTCGCCCGCGAAAAGGCGCTGGTGGCGAAGGCGATGTGCGAAGGCGCCTACGGCCTGTCGACCGGGCTCTTCTACGCACCGCAGAGCTTCGCGAAGACCGACGAGGTAGTCGCGGTCGCGCGCGAGGCGGCGATCCGCGGCGGCATGTACGACACCCACCAGCGCGACGAATCCAATTACACGATCGGCCTCATCGGATCGACGAAGGAAGCGATCGAGATCGGGCGACAGGCCGGAATGCCGGTCCATTTCGCGCATCTGAAAGCCTTGGGCGTCGACGTGCAGGGCAAGGCGCCCGAACTGATCGCAGTGATCGAGGCGGCGCGGAAAGCCGGACAGAACGTTACCGCCGACCAATATCCCTGGCTGGCGTCGGGCTCCAGCGTCGATGCCGCGCTCGTGCCCCGCTGGGCGAATGACGGCGGCTATCCGAAACTGATCGCGCGACTGAACGACCCGGCGACGCTGGCGAAGATCAAGGTCGAGATGACCGAAAATCTGCGCCGTCGCGGCGGCAGGGAATCGATCCTGCTGACCAGCGCGAACATGCCGTGGACCGGCACGACGCTGGGCCAGATGGCGACGCAGTGGAACCTCGACCCCATCGACGCCGCAATCAGGATTCTGCGCGTGGCCGATGCGAAGGGCAAGGAACCGGCGGGCGTCTCGGTCGCCAGCTTCAACATGATCGATGCCGATGTCGACCGCATCATGCAGCAGCCCTGGGTCGTCACCAGTTCCGACGGATCGAACGGCCACCCGCGCCAGTACGCGACCTTCCCGCGCAAGTACCAGACCTATGTCCGCGAGCGGAAGGTGATCGCGCTCAAGGACTTCATCCACCGCTCGACCGGCCTGACCGCGGACATGTACCGGATGGACCGACGTGGCTATCTCAAGCCCGGCTATTATGCCGATGTCGTGGTGTTCGACTCCGTCGGCTACGCCCCGCGCGCCGATTACGTGAACCCGCGCGTGCCGAGCGTCGGGGTGAAGGCGCTGTTCGTGAACGGGAAACTGGCGCTACGCGACAGCGCGACGACCGGCGCGGCGGCGGGGCGCGTCCTGTTGCGGCCGACGCCGAAACACTGTCCGGCGTAAGGATACCGTTGCCCCATCGCAGGCTGGGGGCCTCCCGCGGCGAGGCGCGCGTCCGATCACCGGGAGATCCCAGCCTGCGCTAGGATGACGTTCGTGGCAGTTGAAACCACCCCATAACCGAACGCTATACCTCGCCCCGACAGCATGATTGGGCGCGACCGCACCCCCCGCCCTATCCCGGTGTCCCGACAGCCAGCAGGGTGCGCGATGATCCCCGGTCCCTTCCTCCTCTACCTCGGCCATTCCGACGACGCGGTCGGCATCAAGACGTCGCGCGGCGTCGCCGCCTTTCGGCCCGACGAGTGCGTCGGCGAATGGCGGCACGACGACTGCCCGCTGACGCTGGGCCTGCCCCGCATGAACGCAGCCGAAGGACGCGCGGCCGGGGCCAATACGCTCATCCTCGGCATCGCCAATGCCGGCGGGCGGATGGGCGATGCGCTGGTCGAGGACTCGCTCGCCGCGATCGCGGCCGGCATGCATATCGCCTCGGGCCTGCATCAGCGGCTGCGCGACGTGCCGCGGATCGCGCAGGCGGCGCAGGATGCGGGCGTGCAGCTGTTCGACGTGCGCGATCCGCCCGCGAACCTGCCGGTCGGCAACGGTCGGCGGCGCGCCGGCAACCGGTTGCTGACGGTCGGCACCGACTGTTCGGTCGGCAAGATGTACACCACGCTGGCGCTGCGCAACGCGATGGTCGCGCGCGGGATCAGGGCGGATTTCCGCGCGACCGGCCAGACCGGCATCCTCATCGCCGGCTCGGGCGTCCCCGTTGACGCGGTGGTCGCCGACTTCATCTCGGGCGCGATCGAGACGATCACCCCCGCGCGCGACGACGATGGCTGGGACCTGATCGAGGGGCAGGGATCGCTGTTCCACCCGTCCTTCGCCGGGGTGTCGACCGGCCTGCTCCACGGGGCACAGCCGCGTGCGCTCGTGCTGTGCCACGACCCGGCGCGGGCGCACATGCGCGGGCTGCCGCATTATCCGGTGCCGGGGCTGGCCGAATGCCTCGCCGCCAACCTGTCGGTCGCGCGGCTGACCAGCCCGGACGTGCGGGCGGTCGGCATCGCGCTCAACACCGTGCAGCTCGACGAGGATGCGGCGCGCGCGCTGTGTGCCGAAACCGGCGACGCGCTGGGCCTGCCGTGTACCGACCCCTATCGCTTCGGCGCGGACCCGATCATCGACTGGATGCAGACATGCTTCGACATCTCGACGTCGCCCATGACCGTTTCGGCCTGAGCGCCCCCTTCCGCATCGCGCGGGGGGTCAAGACGGCGGCGGACGTCGTCACGGTGACGGTGCGGCAGGGCGCGACGATCGGCCGCGGCGAGGCGGTGCCCTATGCCCGCTATGGCGAGACGATCGAGGATACGCTAGCGGCGATCCGGGCGATCGCACCGCGGATCGGCGAGGGAGCGTCGCGGCGCGACCTGGCGGGGCTGCTGCCCGCCGGCGCGGCGCGCAATGCCGTGGATTGCGCGCTGTGGGACCTCGAGGCGCGACAGGCCGGGACCAGCGTGGCGCGGCTGCTGGACATCGCCGGGCCGGTGGCGCTGCCGTCCGCGATCACCATCGGGCTGGACACCCCCGACGCGATGGGGCGGGCGGCGGCGAAGGTGGCGAAGGTGCCGCTCATCAAGGTCAAGGTGGACGGGGCCGACCCCGCCGCACAGATCGCCGCCGTGCGGGCGGCGGCACCCGGACCGCGCCTGATCGTCGACCCGAACGAGAGCTGGACGATCGGAAGTTTGCACGCCCTGCGCGAACGGCTGGTCGAATGGCGGGTCGACCTGCTCGAACAGCCGCTGCCGGCGGGAGCGGACGGCGACCTCGCCACCTTCGACAGCCCGGTGCCGATCGCGGCGGACGAATCGCTGCACACCGCCGCCGGACTGGACGCACTGGCCGGGCGCTACGACGTGGTGAACATCAAGCTCGACAAGACCGGCGGGCTGACCGAAGCACTGGTGCTGGCGACCAGGGCGCGGGAAAAGGGATTCGGGTTGATGGTCGGGTGCATGGTGTGTTCGTCGCTGGGGATCGCGCCCGCGATGCTGCTGGGCACGCAGGCGGCGTTCGTCGATCTCGATGGCCCCTTGTGGCTGTCCGAAGACCGGCCGGGCGGCGTGACCGACCATGACGGCATGTTGTCGCCCCCCGCCCCCGGTTTCTGGGGCAGCGCCGGCTGATGCGCGGCTGGTTCGCGATACCGTTGTGGAAGCGCGTCGTCGCGGCGCTGCTGCTCGGCATCGCGATCGGGCTGCTGTGGCCGGAGGGCGCGGCGGCGATCAGGATCGTCGGCGACCTGTTCGTGCGCCTCATCAAGATGCTGGTCGTGCCGGTCGTGCTCATCACCATCGCCGCCGGCATCGCGTCGCTGGGCGATCCGCGGCGGCTGGGCGGGATCGGCGGGCGGACCGTGGCGCTGTTCGCGTTTACGACGCTGGTCGCGGTGTCGATCGGCATGGGCTTCGGGCTGTTGCTGCAACCGGGCAGCGGCATCGCGCTGGCCGGCGTCGCGCCGCATGTGCTGGGGCCGGCGGTGACGCCTGCCGACCAGCTGCTCGGCATCGTGCCGGTCAATATCGTCGATGCGCTGGCCAGGGGCGACATGCTCGCCATCATCTTCGTCGCGGTGCTGCTCGGCATCGCCAGCGTGGTATCGGGCGAAGCGGGCAAGCCGGTCGTGGCGCTGTTGCAGGGCCTCGCCGCCGTCCTCCTGCATCTGGTGCGGATCGTGATGGAAGTGACGCCCTTCGGGGTCCTCGCGCTCATCGCCAATGCGGTCGCGGGGGGCGGCATGGCGGTGTTCGTCCATGTCGGCTGGCTGGCGCTGTGCGTCATCCTCGCCTCGCTGGTGCAGATGCTGGTGGTTCATGCCGCGCTGCTCCGCTTCGTCGCGCGCTTGCCGGTGGTGCGCTTCTTTCGCGGGATCGTCGATGCGCTGATCGTCGCCTTCTCGACCGCCTCCTCCTCCGCCACGCTGCCGGTCGCGCTGCGCGTTTCGCAGGACAATCTCGGCATCGCCCGCCCGATCGCATCGACCGTGCTGCCGCTGGGCGCCAGCATCGGCAAGGACGGGACGGCGATGTATGTGGGACTCCTCGGCCAGTTCGCGTTGCAGGCTCTGGGAATCGTGCCCGATGCGTGGATGCTGTGCGTCATGCTGCTGACCGGCGCGCTGGCGGCGTTCGGCACCGCGCCCGTCCCCCCCGCCTCGCTGTTCATGCTGGCCGCCATGCTGGGTGCGGTCGGGGTCGGTGCGGAACAGACCGCGTTGGTCGTCGGCCTCGTCCTCCCGTTCGACCGGCTGCTCGACATGACGCGCACCGTGCCGTCGGCCAGCGCCAACCTGACCGTCGCGACGCTGGTAGCGCGGGCGGAGGACGGGCTGGACGAGGCGCGCTATCGGGGCCACACGGCGACATGAACCTGCGCCACATCGAGATTTTCCACGCGGTCTATGTCAACGGATCGGTCAGCGCGGCGGCGCGCGCGCTCAACATCTCGCAGCCGTCGGTGTCCAAGACGCTGCGCCATGCCGAGACGCTGCTGGGGTTCGAACTGTTCCAGCGGACCAACAGCCGCCTCGTCCCCACCGAGGACGCGCACGCCCTGTTCGGCGACGTCGCCGACATTCAGGAACGGGTCCGCGCGCTGCGCGAGGCCGGCCGCAACCTGCGCAGCGGCGGCGGCGCGACGCTGCGCATCTCGGCGCTGCCCAGCCTCGCGCTCGGCGCGCTGCCGACCGCCGTCGCGCGGTTCATGGCGCGTCGCCCCGACGTCCGCTTCGACCTCCAGACCGTCCATCACGACGACCTGCTGCGCAAGCTGTACGAGCGCGAGACCGATATCGCGATCGCCGCCGAAGTGCCGCGCGGCGCGCCGCTGGGAAAGGTGTGGCTGGGCGAGGGTGAGCTGGTCGTGCTGTACCGCGACGGCGATCTGGCGCACGCCCCCGGCCGCATCGAACTGCCGCAGTTGCGCGGCCATCCGTTCATCACCCTCGCCGCCAGCGGGCCGATCGGACAGTTGTTCGCGCAGGAGCTGGAACGGCTGGGGCTGGAACTGGACGAGGTCGCGTCGGCGCGCACCTTCTACATCGCCGCCGCGCTGGTGCGCGCGGGCGTGGGGCTGAGCGTGGTCGACAGCTTCACCGCCGAGGCGTCGCTGGCGGACGGCCTCGCGATGCGGCCGCTCAAACCCTCGCTGACCTTCGACGTCCACGCGATGCACCTGCTCGACCGACCGCCCAGCGCGCTGGCCAGCGAGTTTCTGGGGGTATTGCGCGAGGTGATCGAGGCGCCTTGAGAGGCCGTACTCCCGCAGGCGGGGGTACAGGCGGCGGCTATAAGCGGCGTCGAGCGCGTAACGTACCCCCGCGCAGGCGAGGGGCCAGGGTAACGGACCGCACCACTCATGGCTCTAGGCCCCCGCCTGCGCGGGGGTACGCTTGATCGTCGGCCACCAGCATCGCCGCTGGGGTGACGTGTACAGTCGGATGGGCCAAGCCCTAAATCCTTGATCCGGCATCGAACGCCGCCACCACCGCGTCCCCGGTCGCCGGCCGCAGCCCGAAAATCCCGCTGTCGAAATGCCGCGTCGGATGCACCCGGTTGGTCAGCAGCGTCCACGCCAGCCCCCGGTCGAAATCGACCCACAGCCCGGTGCCGGTGAACCCGGTATGGCCGATCGTGCCCGCCGAACACGCCTGCCCCCCGGACCAGCCCGGAAAGCGGATTTCCCAGCCCGCCGTGCGGTGCCCCTCCACCGGGGTGCGGATCGCCGCCAGCATCGCGTCCGACGCCCCGCTGCCGTCGAGCAGCCCCGATGCGAAGTCGAGCACGCCGTCGACCGTCCCGAACAGCCCGGCATGTCCGGTGCGCCCGCCCATCGCGAAGCAATTCTCGTCGTGCACCTCGCCCGCCAGCACCCGCCCGCGCCACTGGCAATGCTCGGTTGCGACCGCCGGCCCCGGCGGCGGTCCCCAGCTCAAGCCCCGGCCCGGCGGCAACGCGTCGAGCCCGGCGCCGGTGATCCGTTCGATCGCGATGCCCAGCAGGATGAAGTTGATGTCCGAATAGACCGACGGCCCGTGCCGCCATTCGCGTTGCAGGACGAAGGCGCGCAGCCGGGCGGGGTCGTCGCCATAGGTATAGATCGGCTCGACCGCCGGCAGGAAGGTGCGGTGGACGAGGCAGTCGCGAAACGTCAGCCGCCGCTCCGCCGCGCCGCCCACGTCATATTGCCGCAGGTCGGGAATGGCATCGGTCAGCGGCCGGTCGAGGTCGATGCGGCCGTCGTCGGCCAATTGCAGGACGAAGCGGGTGGTCGCGATCACCTTGCTGACCGACGCCAGATCGAACCAGTGGTCGCGCGTCAGCGGCTCCGGCGTCGGCACGCGCTGCGCAAGGCCCGCGACGCGCACCGCGCGCGTGCCGTTGGCGGTGACGATGCCCAGCATCGCGCCGGGGATGCGCCCGGCGTCGACGGCGGCGGCGGCGTGGGCGAAGGCTTCGTCGATCATGCGTCGTCCTCGCGCGCGCGCACCCGCGCCAGCGCCGGCAGCAGCGGGATCGCGGCAAGGCTCAGGGCGCCCGACAGCAGGAAGAACCCGTCATAGCCGATGGCACCCACCATCGTTCCCCCCGCCCCGGCCAGCATCCTCGGCAACAGGAAGGCGAAGCCGGTCAGGAACGCATATTGCGCGCCGGGATAGCGCGGGTTCACCAGCAGCGAGAGATAGACGACGAACACCGCGCCCGCGAAGCCGTTGCCGAACTGGTCGAGCCCGGTGGCGATATACAGCATCGCCTCGCTCACCTGCCGGTGCGCCAGCCAGACGAAGCCGAAATTGCCGATCGCCGCCAGCACCGCGCCGATCGCCAGCGCCCACAGCATCGACCGGCGCATGACCAGCCAGCCGCCCAGCCCCACGCCGACCATGCTGGCGGCCAGCGCGACGACCCCGTCGGCGCGGCCGATCTGGCTGAGCGAATAGCCGAGGTCGCGGATCATCGGCTTGGACAGGTTCAGCGCCAGCACGTCGCCCATCCGGTACAGCGACACGAACACCATCAGCAGGATCGCGGCAAAGGCATAGCGCCAGAAGAAGTCGACATACGGCCCGATCGCGGTCGAGGTGCGCGCGCCGTGCGTCGGCGGCAGGTTGCGGATCCATGGCACCGCGACCGCCATGGCGAGGAACGGGACCATGCACAGCCCCAGCACCCATGGCGTGACGTTGCTCTGCGCATCGATGCCGATCCGCTCCGCCGCGCCGAGCAGCAAATATCCGACCCCGGCGGTGACCGCGCAGGCCAGGCCGAGGATGACGACGCTCGCCCCCAGCCCCGTCGCCAGCGCCACGCC
>RPSH01000038.1 GCA_003946805.1 Bacillus sp. 2B10
GGGTGCGGCCTTCGCCCAGCCGGCGGGCTTGCGCTTGGGCCGGTCGACGAAGCTCGCCCGGTCGGCGTCGGCGGCCTCCTCCTGCGTCATGCGGCGATCGACCGGACCGCGCGGTTCCCGGACCGGCTGCGGTTCGGCGGCGCGCGGCCGGCGTCCGTCGGGGCGGCCGTCCTGCGGCGCTGCCTCGCGCGGCTTGCGGGGCAGGCGGGCGACCCCGTCATAGCCCGGCCGTTCGGCATGGGCCGCCGCCCGGCGCGCGCGCGGATTGTCGCCGGCGGCCGGACGATCGCCATAGGCGCGCCGGTCGCCCAGTCCCGGCTGGCGGCGTTCGGCCGGCGTCTGCCCCGCCTGCGCCAGCGGATCGAAGCCGTCGCGGCGTTCGACCGGCCGTTCGGTCGCATGGGTGCGCGGCCCGACCCGGCGGGCATCGCCCTGCGGCCGTGCGCCGAACCCGCTGCGTTCGCCCGTGCCCTGCGGCCGCGCACCGAAGCTGCGCCGTTCGCCGCCTGGTGCCTCGCGGTCGGGCCGGCGCCCGCTGAACCCCGAACGCTGGCCATCACGCTCGGTCCGCGGGCGGCGTTCGTCGAAGCGGCCTTCGGTCGCCACCGGCTCGGGCCGCGGCAGCGGCGTCGCGCGCTTCCATGCCTTGAGCGCCGCCGGATCGGCCCCCTCGGGTGCCGCCTTGCTGGCCGGCTTGTTGGTCAGCGTCTTGCGGAACGCGACCAGCTCGTGCTGGCGGATCTCCTCGACCTCGCCCTCGGCCAGGTCGAGCAGGTTGAACGGGCCGTAGCGCGTGCGGATCAGGCGCGAGACCTTGAGGCCCAGATGCTCCAGCACCCGGCGGACCTCGCGGTTCTTGCCCTCGGTCAGCGTCATCTCGATCCAGGTATTGGTCCCGGTACGCCGTTCGAGGTTCGCGTTGATCGGGCCGTAGCGCACGCCCTCGATCTCGATCCCCATCATCAGGTCCTCGAGCTGCTCCTGGCTGATCTCGCCATAGGCGCGCGCGCGATAGGTCCGCTCGACCCCGGTCGCGGGCAGTTCCAGACGGCGCTTGAACTCGCCGTCGGTCGTCATCAGCAACAGCCCCTCGGTATTCAGGTCGAGCCGCCCGACCGGGATCAGCCGCGGCAGGTCCTTCGGCAGCCGGTCGTAGATCGTCGGCCGCCCCGCGCCGTCGCGCTCGGCGGTCAGCGTGCCGGCGGGCTTGTGGAACCGGAACAGCCGCGTCGGCTCGGGCGCGGCGACGGGCGCGCCGTCGACCGTCACGCCCTTCAGGTTGGGCAGGATCGTCGCGGGCGTCTCGACGACGACGCCGTTCAGCGCGACGCGTCCGGCGGTGATCATGCGCTCGACGTCGCGGCGCGACGCCACGCCGGCGCGCGCCATCAGCTTGGCGATGCGCTGGCCGTCGCGGGGGGATTCACCGGGTGATTCGGGGGGAGTAACGATGATGTGCGTATCCGTTTGCGGCGATGTGACGAAAGTTTCAGCCGAAGCGGTTCCTTCGTCGCCTTCGCGAGTTTGAGGCTTCGTATAAGCTGGTTGCATCCCGGTGGAAAGCGAGTGGGGCTATGTTGTTCGGGCGCAAGAAGCGGCACATCAACCGGATACTGGTCGTCGAGGACGAACCGCTGGTCGCGTTCGACACCGAACATTTCCTCGGCAGCGCGGGGTTCGAGATCGCCGCCACCGTCGATACCGTCGCGGGCGCCTGTGCGGCGCTGGACGGCGGAATGGAGATCGACCTCGTGCTGGTCGACATCAACCTGTCGGACGGCAGCGGGCTGGACGTCGCCCGCTGCGCCCATGGGCACGGCGTGCCGGTCCTGCTGGTAACCGGCAGCTGCCCGCAGGACGCGCAGGTCTTTGCGGCCGGCTGCCTCGCCAAGCCCTATCCGCAAAAGGACCTGCTGGGCGCGATCGACGCGATCGACGCGGTGATCGGCGGCGCGAAACTGCCCCGCCGCCTGCCGAGCGGCTTCAACCTGTTCAGCACGGCGGCGTAACCCACCGCCACAAGACCACGTTCGGTTCGAACAGCTTCGAGCCTGTCGGGAAGCGCCCGTCGAGAATGCGGCCGCCGGATTTCGTAGAAGAGTCGGTTCACGCGGAGGCGCGGAGGCGCGGAGGAGGAGAAGGAAGAAGGTTCATCGCGCAGAGGCGCAGAGGACGCAGAGAGGTTGTTGATCGGGCGGGCGTTGCCTGTCCGGCGAAGCCTCTCACTTCGGCCGGCAGAGGAAAGAAAGCCGCTTCGCGGCGGGACGCACCATCTCTGCGTCCTCTGCGCCTCTGCGCGAAACCTCTTCTTCCTCCGCGTCTCCGCGCCTCCGCATGAACCCGATCTTCTTCCGACAGGCCCGACCCGGACGACCCGCCAGCGACCGGGCGAGCCCACCTTGCCGCCACCGCCAACCCCTTCTACGGTCGCGCCCCTTCCGGGGAGGACGTGAATGACCGAAGCCGCGCCCAAGGGGCTGGCGCTGATCCGCATGGGGCTGAACAATCGCAAGACCGGCGCGATGCTCGCCTTCGGCCTTGCGGCCGGGCTGCCGTTCACGCTGCTGCTCGGCACGCTGAACGCGTGGCTTGGCGAGGCGAAGATCAACCTCGCCACCATCGGCCTGCTGTCGTGGATCGGTCTGGTCTATGCCTTCAAGTTCCTGTGGTCGCCGGTGGTCGACCGGCTGCGCCTGCCGCTACTCGAACGCTTCGGGCGGCGGCGGTCGTGGCTGTTGATGTGCCAGGCGGTGCTGGCCGCGACCTTCCTGTTGCTCGCGATCAGCGATCCGGCGGCGGCGATCGGCTGGTTCGCGCTGGTCGCGGTGATCGGCGCGTTCGCCGCCGCGACGCAGGACGTGGTGATCGACGCGTGGCGGATTGACGTCGCCGACGATCGTGCGACGCTCGGTATCCTGTCGTCGATCTACCAGCTCGGCTATCGCATCGCGACGCTGATCGGCGGCGCGCTGGCGCTGGTGCTGGCGGCGCGGATCGGGTGGCAGACGGTCTATGCGATCATGGGCGGGGCGATGGCGCTGCTGTTGCTGGTCACGCTGCTCGCCCCCGACACCCCGCGCCCCGCGGTCCAGCAGGACGGCGTGGCCATCCCCGGCCCCAGCCTGCGCGACAAGCGTACCGGGCTGATCGTCGTCGGCCTGTGCTGGGGCTGGGCGATCCTGACCATCGCCGCGTTCATGGCGCGGGTGCTGGGCACGCCAGTGGGCGAGACGCCACCCAGCGTCGGCGACTTCACCCGGCTGACCGGGCCGTGGATCGTCGTCGCGACGGTGGTCGTGCCCGCGCTGGTGGCGGCATGGCTCAACCGCCGGACGCTCGACGCGCGCTATTTCGGATGGGACGCGGCCGGGGCCGAACGTACGCCGGGCTTCGTCGAACACGGCTATCGCGCGCTGATCCTGCCGATGGCCGAACTGGTCGGGCGGCTGGGGTTCGGCGTGGTGATCGTGCTGGGCCTGATCCTCAGCTACCGGCTGTGCGATTCGATCTGGGGGCCGTTCGCCTATCCCTTCTATCTCGAGGAACTGAAGTACACCAACGACGAGGTCGCCTTCGCGTCGAAGATATTCGGCGTCGGCATGACGATCCTCGGCGTATCGATCGGCGGCATTTCGTTCGCGGTGCTCGGGCGGATGCCGACGCTGCTGATCGGTGCGATCGTCGCCGCGGCCAGCAACCTGCTCTATGCCGACCTCGCCGCCGGGGCCCCGGTGATCGATGCGGTCGCGGGCACGCTCGGGCTGCACGGTCTGGGTGTCGACGCGCGGATGGTGCGGCTGCTGGTCACCATCTCGGGCGAGAACATCGCCGGTGGCCTCGCCGGCGCGGCGTTCGTCGCCTATCTCTCCTCGATCGCCAGCAAGGAATACAGCGCGGTCCAGTATGCGCTGCTGTCGTCGCTGACCCTGCTGGTCGGCTCGCTGGGCCGCGCCGGGCTGGGTGAGGCGGTCGAGCAGATGGGTTATGCCCCGGTCTTCCGCTTCACCGCCGCGCTGGGACTGGTCGCGGTGGTATTCGTGCTCCTCGAATGGGTACGGTGGCGGCGGGAGCTTCGGAAGGATTGATTTACGCGAAGGCGCGCAGGAAGAGTTTAGTTTTCGCGCAGAGGCGCAGAGGACGCGGAGATGATGCGCTGGCCGCGACAGCGGCTTTCCTTTCATGGCCGACCGAAGGGAAAAGGCTTCACCGAATAAGTGACGCCTGCCCGATCGGCAACCTCTCTGCGTCCTCTGCGCCTCTGCGCGAACCAGTTCCTTCTTATTCCGTGCCTCCGCACCTTCGCGTGAAAAAAACTAAACCGGCACCTCGTCATTCGCCGCCAGCACCGTCCCCGCCAGATACAGCGATCCCGCGATCAACACCGCCTCCGGCTCCGACCGCGCCAGCAGATCGAGCGCGGCTGCCGGATCGGTCGCGACATCGGCGGTGAGGCCCAGCCCCCGCGCCATCTTCGCCAGTTCGCCCGGTGCATGATGCGCGTGCCCCGGCACCGGCACCGCGACGACATGGTCGACCACTTGGGCCAGATGCGCCAGCACCGCGTCGGCATCCTTGTTCGCCAGCATCCCCAGCACCAGCGCCGACCGTTCGCCCCGGCTGATCCGCGGCCACGTACGCGCGACCTCGATCGCGGCGGATTCGTTATGCGCGCCGTCCAGCCAGACGCCGTGGCGCGGATCGACCCGCCCGGTCAGCGGCCCGCCGCTGCGCAACCGCTGCATCCGCGCCGGCCAGCGCGCCGCCTGCGCGCCCGCGACGATCGCGTCGTCGGGCACCGGCACCGCCGACTGATGCCGCAGCATCGCGGTGGCGAGCGCGAGGTTGTCGCGCTGGTGCGCCCCGGCCAGCGCCGGTTCGGGCAGGTCGATCGCCCCCTGCGCATCGCGATACCGCCCCCCGTCCAGCTCCCACGCCGTCCCGCGCGCGACCAGCATCCCGCCCGCCGCCGCCACCGTCTCCGCCACGCGCGCGGCGATTTCGGGCGGGTAGGCGAGGGTGACGATCGGCACGCCGGGCTTGGCGATCCCGGCCTTTTCGCCCGCGATCCCCACCAGCGACGATCCCAGAAACGCCTCGTGATCGATGCCCAGCGCCGCAATCCCGCACGCGACCGGCGCGGGCAGGACGTTGGTCGCGTCCAGTCGCCCGCCCAGACCCACCTCGACCACGCACGCATCGGCCGGCGTGCGGGCAAAGGCGAGGAATGCGGCGGCCGTGGTGATCTCGAAAAAGCTCGCGTCGATCCCCCCGGCGACGTCCAGCACCTCGCCCAGCACCCCGGCCAGTGCCGCATCGTCGATCAGCGTGCCCGCCAGCCGGATGCGTTCGTTGAACCGCACCAGATGCGGGCTGGCATAGACATGGACGCGCAGGCCGGCCGCCTCCATCGCCGCGCGCAGACAGGCGCAGGTCGATCCCTTGCCGTTGGTCCCCGCGACATGGAACACCGGCGGCAGGCGCAGCTGCGGATCGCCCAGCCGCGCCAGCAGCCGCCCGATCCGGTCGAGGCCGAGCACATCGGCGCCCGGCGACAGCGTCACCAGCCGGTTAAGCTGCGCCTGCACGGCGGGATCGGTGGAAATCGCGAAATCGGGCATTAAAAGGCTCCTCCCCGCTGCGCGGGGAGGGGGACCATGCGCAGCATGGTGGAGGCGGGTTGCCCCGTTCGGCACCGTTGCATTGCGGGGCGATCCCCCTCCACCAGCCTGCGGCTGGTTCCCCTCCCCGCGAGCGGGGAGGAGCTACATCGTCAAGCCGCTTCCTTGCGCCCCAGAAACTCGATCAGCTGCGCCAGCTCGCCCGGCAGATCGCGGCGATGCGTCACGCGGTCGATCAGGCCGTGGTCGCGATAATATTCGCTGGTCTGGAAATCGTCGGGCAGCTTCTCGCGGATCGTGCTCTCGATCACCCGCCGCCCGGTGAACGCCAGCGTCGCCTTGGGCTCGGCGATCTGCACGTCGCCCAGCATCGCATAGGCCGCCATCACTCCGCCCGAGGTCGGGTCGGTCAGCACCACCAGATAGGGGAGGCCCGTATCGTGCAGCATCTCGATCGCGACGGTGGTGCGCGGCATCTGCATCAGGCTGAGGATACCCTCCTGCATCCGCGCGCCGCCGCTGGCGGTGAAGACGATGTACGGCACGCCGCGCGCGATCGCCGCCTCCACGCCGGCGATGAACGCCTCGCCGACGAACTGGCCCATCGACCCGCCCATGAACGCGAAATTCTGGACGCCGACCACGCAGCCGCGCCCCTCGATCAGGCCATAGGCGTTCTGATACGCGTCCTGTTCGCCGGTGTCGGTCCGCGCCGCCTTCAGCCGGTCGACATAGCGCTTGCTGTCGCGGAACTTCAGCGGATCCTCGGCGACCTTCGGGTTCGGCAGGATTTCGACGCTGCCCGCGTCGAACAGCTGCTGGAACCGCTCCTTCGGCCCGATGCGCCCGTGATGGTCGCATTTCGGACAAACGTGGAGGTTCTCTTCCCACTCCCTGGTGAAGATCATCTGCCCGCAGCCCTTGCACTTGTGCCAGAGATGGTCGGGCGTTTCCTTGCGCGCGACGAAGGGGAGGGCGTTACGGACGCGGTTGAGCCAGCTCATGCGGGTTCCTTTGACGCCGCCGCGATCGCCGCGGCAAGGCTTTCGATATAGGTTTGGACCGGGCCGGCGGCGTTGGCGCCATGCTGTGCAACGATCTCGACGATCGCCGATCCGACGACTACGCCGTCCGCGACGCGCGCGATATTCGCCGCCTGTTCGGGGGTGCGCACGCCGAATCCGACCGCGATCGGCAGGTCGGTCGCCGCCTTCAGTCGGGCGACCGCGTCGTCGATCGACGCCTGCACCGCCTGCTGCTTGCCGGTGATCCCCGCGACCGAGACGTAATAGAGGAACCCGCCGGCCCCCTCCAGCACCCGCGGCAGGCGCGCGGCGTCGGTCGTCGGCGTCGCCAGCCGGATCGCGGCGATCCCCTGCTCGCGCAGTTGCACGCCCAGCGCATCGTCCTCCTCGGGCGGGATGTCGACGCAGATCACCCCGTCGACCCCGGCGGCGGCGGCGGCCTGTGCGAACCACGCCGCGCCGCGCCGCACCATCGGATTGGCATAGCCCATCAGCACCAGCGGCACGTCGGGATGCCTGCCACGAAACCCGGTCGCGATGCGCAATACGTCGGCGGTCCGCGTTCCGGCGGCGAGGCTGCGGATGTTCGCCGACTGGATCGCCGGCCCGTCGGCCATCGGATCGGTGAACGGCATCCCCAGCTCGATCACGTCCGCCCCGCCCGCGACCAGCGCGTCGAGAATGGCGGGCGTGGCGTCGGGCGTCGGATCACCGGCGGTGACGAAGCACACGAGTGCCGGGCGGCCCTTGGCAAAGGCGGTGGCCAGACGGGTCAAAGCCCTCTCCCCTTCAGGGGAGAGGGTTGGGAGAGGGGATTGTTCACAACGTCTTCCAACAAGCGCAACACGCCTTCCAAATTATGCATCACGTCGGCATTGGTGAACCGCACTACCCGATAGCCGAGTTCGGTCAAATAGGCGGTGCGAGCGGCATCATACTCTGTGGTAGTCCCGTGCAAATGCCCGTCCAATTCGACCACCAGCTTCGGCACATTGCTGGCGAAGTCGGCGATAAACGGCCCGATCACTTTCTGTCGCCGGAACTTCACACCGGCAAACCGCTGGGCCCTGAGCGCAAACCATAACCGTTGCTCGGCAGGAGTAGGAGCCATCCGCGCAGCCTTTGCCCGTTCGATCAACAAAGCGTCGCGCACTTCCCCTCTCCCAACCCTCTCCCCGCAAGCGGGGAGAGGGCTATTAGATCTCCACCCCCAGCGCCGCGGCCACCGTGAAGATATCCTTGTCCCCCCGCCCGCACAGGTTCGCGAGGATGATCTGGTCGCTGCGCATGGTCTTCGCCCGCCGCGCCACCGCCGCGATCGCGTGCGCCGGCTCCAGCGCGGGGATGATCCCCTCGCTCCGGCACAGCAGCTGGAACGCGTCCAGCGCCTCGACATCGGTCGCGCTGTCATATTCGACGCGGCCGATATCGCGCAGCCACGCATGTTCCGGCCCGATCCCCGGATAATCGAGCCCGGCCGAGATCGAATGCCCCTCGGCGATCTGCCCGTCCTCGTCCTGCAACAGGTACGTCTTGTTGCCGTGCAGGATGCCGGGAAAGCCGCCGGCCAGCGACGCCGCATGGTCCTTGTCCAGCCCATGTCCCGCCGCCTCGACGCCCAGCATCGCGACGTCCGCATCGTCGAGGAACGGGTGGAACAGCCCGATCGCGTTGGACCCGCCACCGATCGCCGCGACCAGCAGGTCGGGCAGCCGGCCGGTCCGCTCCAGCATCTGCGCGCGCGCCTCGCGCCCGATGATGCTCTGGAAATCGCGCACCAGCTCCGGATAGGGATGCGGCCCGGCGGCGGTGCCGATGATGTAGAAAGTGTCGTGGACGTTCGCGACCCAGTCGCGCAGCCCCTCGTTCATCGCATCGGACAGCGTCGCCGCACCGCTCGTCACCGGCCGCACCTCGGCACCCAGCAGCTTCATGCGGAACACGTTGGGCTGCTGCCGCTCGATATCGCGCGCACCCATATAGATGACGCAGGGCAGGCCGAAGCGCGCGCAGACCGCCGCGGTCGCCACGCCATGCTGGCCCGCACCCGTCTCGGCGATGATCCGCGTCTTGCCCATGCGGATCGCCAGCAGGATCTGACCGATGCAGTTGTTGATCTTGTGCGCGCCGGTATGGTTCAGCTCGTCGCGCTTGAACCACACCTGCGCCCCCATGCCCGGCGCGGCCCCGCCACGCAGCGTCTCGCTCAACCGTTCGGCATGATAGAGCGGGCTCGGCCGCCCGACATAATGCGTCATCAGGTCGTCGAACTGTGCCGCAAAGGCCGGGTCGGCCTTCGCCGCCTTGTACTCGCGGTCGAGGTCGAGGATCAGCGGCATCAGCGTTTCGGCGACATAGCGGCCGCCGAACTGGCCGAAATGCCCGCGATCGTCGGGCTGGGCGCGATAGCTGTTGGGGGCGTTCATGGCGTTCCCGTTACGCGGCACGCGCGTCGCTGTCGAGGCGTCAGGCGCCCCGCACCGCCGCACAGAAGGCCGCGATCCTCGCGACGTCCTTGACGCCGGCGACAGCCTCGACCCCCGACGACACGTCGACCAGCGGCGCGCGCGTCACCCGGATCGCCTCCGCCACATTCGTGGCGTCGAGCCCGCCCGACAGCGCCCATGGCAACGGATGGCGAAACCCGTCGAGCAGTCCCCAGTCGAACCGCAGTCCCATGCCGCCCGGCAGCGCCGCGCCGGGCGGGGTCTTGGCGTCGTACAGCACCCGGTCCGCCGCGCCACCCAGCGCCCGCGCGCCATCCAGATCGCCGCGCGTCTTCACCGCCACCGCGCCCCATGTCTCCCGCGCGGTCCGGGCACGGATCGCCGCGATCCGATCCGGCGCGGTCCTGTGCAGCTGCACCACGTCGAGCCGCGCGGCGGCCAGCGCCGCATCGATCAGCGCATCGTCGGGATCGACGAACACCCCGACCTTCGCTCGCCCGTCCGGCACCATCTGCGCCAGCCCCGCCGCCACGTCGAACCCGACATTGCGCGGGGAGGGGGCGAAGAACACGAACCCGACATGACTCGCCCCCGCGGCAAGGGCAGCGGCGAGCGTTTCGGGCGTAGACAGGCCGCAGATCTTGGTGAGGGTCATGGGGCGCGGATGTAGAGGGTTGGGGGAGGAAAGAGAACCGGGGCCGCATGACATTCGTCATTCCCGCGCAGGCGGGAATCCATACATGCCAACGTATCGGCTCGATCCGCAACGCCAGCGTCTATGGACTCCCGCCTTCGCGGGAGTGACGAAAGGGGGGGGCTCGACGCCCGATACACGAGGATCGATCCCCCGCCCGAACCGTACCCCTGTGCAGGCGGGGGGCCAGAGCCAGGCAGGCCAACGCTTCGCCAAACGATCCTCGCCCCCGCCTGCGCGGGGGTACGGTACGTTGGTGCCCCCTCAACTCCGCCGGATCAGCGCCCGGGCCAGCCGCCGGTCCTCCAGCGAGTAATACAGCCAGATCGCCCCCTCCACCACGATCACCGACGCGGCGAAGGCGATGTCGGTCGCGCTGCGGTCGTCGACCGGCGGCGGCGTGACCAGCGGTTCGATCCCGCGCGCGACGACCCGCGTATAGCCGGCGTCGAACGCCACCCATCCGATCCGCCAGCGCGCATCGCGCGTCGCGCCGTTGTAGAACATAACCGGCCGGTCGGGCTGATCGGTCAGCAACGGCCCGGTCGACAGGTGCCAGTCGTCCCAGCTCCGCTCGCGCGGCGTGAACGGCGTCGGCTGCTCGGTCCACGGCCCCGCCACGTCCGGCCCGACCGCCAGCCCGATCCGCGACGCCTCGTCGGCGGCATATTCGTAGAACAGCCGCCACCCGCCATCGGGCGTGCGGTCGACCGTCGCCTCCTTGGTATTGCCCTCCGACTTCGACGACGCCAGCGCCACCCCGCTCTTGGTCAGCGCGTCCAGCGCGGGACCGGCGGCATAGGACAACTCGCCATGCGAATGGTCCGCCAGCACGCCGGAATAATAGACGACATAGCCGGCATCGGTCCGCATCACCGTCGGGTCCTCGACCCCGCCGGCGTCGTGATCGCCCGGTCCCGGCACGATCGACGGCGCGTCCAGCATCCGGAAATGCCGCCCGTCGTCGCTCCACCCGGCCCAGATCACGCCGGTATCGGTCAGCGCCTGTCCCGGCGGCACGACCGCGCGGACCATCATCGCGAACCGGCCGTCGCGTTCCTGCCAGACATAGGGGCTCATCAGGTCGCGCGCCATCAGCTCGGGCGGTCCCTCGATCGTCACCTGCTCGATCCGCTTGACGTTGAAATCCAGCGCAAGGGCGTTGTCACCCACCGCGTCCTTGCGATGCGGATCGGCGACCGGCGATGCGGGGTCCGGATGGGTCATGCGCCCAGCGCCTGCATCAGCGACAGCCCGCCATCGATCACGATCCGCGCTCCGGTGATATAGCGCGCCTTGTCCGACGCGAGGAACACCGCCAGGTCCGCGACCTCCGCCGCCTGGCCCGCGCGCCCCAGCGGGATGTTGCGCTCCAGCGTCGCGCGATAGGTCGGATCGGCGCTCGCCTGCGCGTTCATCGGCGTCAGGATCATGCCGGGCTCGATCGCGTTCACCCGGATGCGGCGCGGCGCTTCCTCGATCGCCAGCGTCTCGACCAGATTCGACAGCCCGCCCTTCGCCGCGCAATAGTCCGCACCCCCGGCGCGCACCGCATAGGCGTGGATCGACGAGATATGCAGGATCGCCGCGTCGGCCGCCTGCGTGCCGCGCCCGGTCAGGAACCGGCGCGATGTCAGGAACGCACCGGTCAGGTCGGTGTCGATCAGCCGCCGCCACTGGTCCAGAGTCATGTCGCGCACCGTCACGCCCGACATGTTGAGGCCGGCCGAATTGACCAGCACCGCCGCGGGCCCCCATGCCCGCTCGACCGCGGCAAAGGCGGCATCGACCGACGCCTCGTCGGCGACATCGGCCTTGACCGTCATCGCCTCGCCCCCGGCATGGCGCACCGCCGCCGCACTGGCATCCGCCGCTGCCGTGTCGGCGTGATATCCGATCGCTACCCGGTCACCCTGTGCGCCGAACGCCGCCGCGCACGCCGCACCGATGCCCGATTCGCCGCCGGTCACGAACACTGTCCGCTTGTCCATCATCCCTCCGCCTATGTTGCTCCCGCAACGTCGGGCGGGGGCGTTGGTTCAGGGGAAGAACGGCTTTCCTACAAACGGACGATCGAGCAGGGTGGCGACGAACGGTTGTGCCGGTCAGGTAGCAGCTTCTTTGACAATGTCGGATCGCGAGCGGGCGGGGAGGGGACAGGTCATGCGCGAAAGCGTGGCGAGTGTGACCTTTGTGACCTTTGGAAAGACGTCTGAAGATTATTGTCCGGAAAACAGATGCTTGATCGGTGATCCTGAATACCGACGTCACTCGGCGCAGCGACACGAATTGGCCCAGACCCTCACCCCCACGTCACCCCGGATCGAGCCGAGGCGTCTGGAAGGTCTCGAACCGAGCCAACGCCTCGCCGTACCCCGGCGAAGGCCGGGGTCCAGTTGGAAAGGCTTTTCCGTATCTTGCCAATGCCCCCCAACTTGGGCCCCGGCCTTCGCCGGGGTACGGATTGAGGGCTTTTGCAGAGGTTTCGACCTGATCCGGGGTCCCGCTTCTTCTCTGCTACGGGCGGTAGGAAGCGTCACCCCGGACCAAGTGCGGGGCGACGATCGCAAGGGCACGGGCGCAGGCCAGCGATCCAGCCCCGCCACGGGCAAAGCCCGCGTCGTCGATCGGCGCTTTCCGCGCCGCCGGCCGATAGCGCCCGGTGGGGCTCGGTCGAGCTGCGCTCGACCTTGCGGGCGCTATAAAGTCGCCTCGATCGCCCTGGCCGCCTGATCCGGGTCCGCCGCCTGCGTGATCGGCCGCCCGATCACCAGCACCGACGCGCCCGCGTCCAGCGCTGCGCGCGGAGTCACCACCCGCTTCTGGTCGCCCGCCACCCCGTCCGCCGGCCGCACGCCAGGCACGACGAAGAACCCCTGCGGCCACGCCTTCTTCGCCGCGGCCACCTCGGCGCCCGAACACACCACCCCGTCGATCCCGGCGCTCTTCGCCAGTTCGGTCAGCCGCACCACCTGTTCGTGCGGGTCCGGCGTCAGGCCGATCGACGACAGGTCGTGCGAGTCGAGGCTGGTCAGCATCGTCACCGCGACGACCTTCGTCCCCACCGGTGCCGCCGCCTTGGCATCCTCCAGCATCGCCCGGCCCCCGGCGGCATGGACCGTCAGGATCGCCGGATCGAGCGGCCCCAGCGCCTGGATCGCCTTGGCGACGGTATTGGGAATGTCATGGAACTTCAGGTCGAGGAAGATCGGCAGGCCGAGATCGGCCATCGTCCGCACCCCCGCCCGGCCATTGGCCATGAAGAATTCGAGGCCCAGCTTCAGCCCGCCGACATGCCCGCGCACCGCCTGCGCCAGCGCCTTCGCCCGGTCGAGGTCGGGGGTATCGATCGCGACATAGATGGGGGAGCGGCTCACAGCACGCCTCCCGGCGTCGCCTGTGCCGGGATCGGCGCGGGGTCGGCGGGAAGGCTCGCCGGCGGGTCGCGGTGCAGGTCGGCCAGCGTCCGGTCGGTCGCCACGATCCGCTGCCGCAGCCGCCAGCGTGTCAGGTGCAGCGCGACGAAGGTCGGCAGGAACCCCGCGAGGAAGGTGACCAGCAACAGCAGCGGCAGGTTCACATCGGCATAGAGCGATCCCCACAGCTTCAGCGGCACCATCGTCATGTTGTTCAGCGCAAACGCGACCATGACCCCGACCAGCAGGGCCCAGAACAGGGTTTTCAGGAACTGCATGGGGTGGCGCCTTCGTCGTGGTTCTCGCACCATCCTTACGCCCGTCGGCCGCGAAATTCCAATAGCCGCGGACGGCGCCCGATCGACCCCCATGGCAGCAGCGGAGGCGGTCACTTCCCGCCCCGACCGGCCACCTCTGCGAAAGCCTCTTCCTCGTACCCCCGCGCAGGCGGGGGTCCAGGGGCCAGAGGCGCAAACCGTTGTTACGCGCGGCTCTGGACCCCCGCCTGCGCGGGGGTACGGTAAGATCGGGGGCCTCCCGACTTTCGCAGAGGCCCCCTGTCCGGGCGGCGAGCGATCGGCTCGGGCGCTCTACCCGATCTCCGCGCGCAATTCCGCGAACAGCGGCTGGATCGTCGTCAGCCGGTCCTGCTCCTCGTCGAGGATCGCGCGGAACGCGGCGCGCTTGTGCCTGGTGATCCAGCCGGGGGGCAGGCGGACCTCGAGGGGCAGCGTCGACAGTGCGATGTCGATCATCCGCTCCGCCCCGTGCAGCCGCCCCCACAGATAGTCGTTCTCGCGGTACGGCCGGCTGAAGAACGCCCCGAAATTGTTGAAGCGGATGCCCTTCAGCGTCGCCTCGGCCCCGCCCGCCCGGATCGACGGGGCATCGTCGGGCGCGATCCGGTCGACGCGCACCGGATCGAACTCGTCCAGCCCTTCGCCGCCCAGCAGCGGCAGCGTCGCGATGTCGAAGAACGGAAAGCCGAGATAGGCGAGCAGCAGCGGGCGCCGTATCTCGCGCGGGGCCGCCGCCAGCGCCGCCGACAGCCGCTCGTCGGTCTCGCCGTCGAGGCCGGTCAGGTCCATCGCCTGCGCCATCGCCGCCAGCACCTCGCCCGGATCGGCGCGCTTGTCCTGCGCCAGCGGCCGCACCGCGGCGAACCGGTCCGCCCGCTCGCACGCCAGATAGGGGGTCAGGCTGGCGAAGATCGCCTCGCGCACCGGTGCCAGCGTCGCGGGGTCCCGTTCGGGTTCCATCGCCGACACGGTGCGCACCAGCAGCCGCAGCCGCCGGATGCGAAAGGCGAGGTCGTGGGTGCGCAGGAAATCGATCGCGGCATCCGACGCCCCGTCGCCGTCGAACCGGTCGGCCCCGCGCTCGACGACGCTGGCGGCAAAGCCTTCGCGCAACCGCCGCCACCGCTCGGGCGCGGGATCGTCGGCCAGCGACGCGACCCGCTCCGCCAGCCGGTCGAGCACCTGATCGACCTTGAGCAGCCCGTAGGCGGCATGGCCGTAGCCGGCGCGTTTGGCCGCCTGCACCTGCGCCCGCCGCCGCCATCCCGCCAGCCGCGCGGGCGTCGGCCAGTCGAGGAACAGCGTATAGCCGAACAGCTGCTCGACCTCCGTCTCCACCCCGGCGCGCAGCTTCTCGACGATCGCCAGCATCCGCTCGATCCGTTCCGACCGCCGCTGGATCGCGTCCAGATTGTCGCGGATCGGCTGCTTGCGCGGCAGTTCGGACAGCGCGCCAAGGATCGTCTGGAAGAACCCCGGCGGTCCATCGGCGGCGGTGCCGATGCCGAACTTGTGGTTGGGCGCGGGGTCGAGATAGACGAAGCGCCGGTCGATCTGCCGCCGCGCCGGGCGTTCGCGCAGCGCGTCGATCGCCGGACGGAACGGGGCGTTGGCCAGCACCGACCCGTCGATCAGCGCTGCCTGCTCGACCATGCCCACCGCCGCCTGCCGCGGCAGCACCCGGCGCAGGAACGCCTCGCGCCCCGGCCACGAAGTCCCGCGATCCTTGAGCGCCGCGTCCAGTTCGCCGACCCGGAACGGCGGGAAGGCACCGGGAAAGCTCGACGTCGCCCGCGCCGCGAAGACCAGGTCGGCCGGATCGGCCAGCGGCCCGTCGCCATGATCGGAAAAGCCGATGACGATGCGGTGCTCGGTCTCCACCACCTCCCTCGGCGAATTGAGCCGCAGCAATTCGGGATGGCCGGCAAAGTCGGTGACGGTGACGAACAGGTCGAGCGGCTGGCCCGGCGGCAACAGGCGTGGTCCGACCGGCCCCGCCGCCATCGCCTCGAATGCATTCAGCAGCATGTCGACCATCGCCCGCCCGCCGAACGGCGGCTCGAACCACCGGGCGCGGACGAACCGGTCGAGCTTGGCGCGCAGTTCGTCGCGCGCGGCGATATCGACGCTCGACGCATCCTCTCCCTCCCGGCCCAGCGCCATCCACGCGATCGGCCGCGCCCATGGCCGCGACAGCGCGCTGGAAGGCGCCTGTGCCGGATCGATCAGCGCCTCGATATCCGCGCCCTCCAGCCACAATTCGGTCAGCGGGTCGAGCGACTGGCCGGTCGCCACCGCCTGCGCCAGGAACACGCCGTTGATTCCGCCGGCACTCGCCCCGGCGACGATGTCGGCCAGCACGCGCAGCCGGATGCCGCTCAGGTCGGCGAGTTCGTCCAGCATCGCCTGATACACCCCGGCGCTGCCGGTCAAGGGCGTGCCGGCGTCCTGCACCGCGCGGCTGGCGCGGGCGATGTGCCAGACCTCCTTGACCAGCCCGTGCATGTAGACCGCCAGGCTGATCCCGCCGTAGCAGACAAGGGCAAGGCGCAGTTCGCGTTCGTGCAGCGGCGTCTCGCTCATGCCGGTTCGAGCGTCGCCCAGATCGGCAGATGGTCCGATGCCTTGCGTGCGGCGGCGCTGTGGTGCGTACCGGCATCGACGATGCGCAGCCCGCCCGACACCATGATCCGGTCGAGCCGACCGACCGGATGCCTTGCATGGAAGCTCGGTCCCGTTTCGGCAAAGCTGTGCGTCCGCGCGAAGTCGCGCAGGCACCCCGATCGCGGCGTCCATTCGTTCAGGTCGCCCATCAGCACGCTGGGCAGCGCGGGGCTGCATCCCTCGACCTCGTGGAGGATGGCATGCGCCTGCTTGCGCCGCCACAGCCCAGACAGGTCGAGGTGCATGCCGACCACCCGCAGCGTCACGCCGTTCGTCGCGACGTCTGCCCGCACGGCACCGCGCGGCTCCAGCGCCGGGATCTCGATCCGTCGCTCGGCGGTCACCAGCGCGTCCTTGCGCACCAGCAGCGCGTTGCCATGCCAACCCATCGACTGCGCACGGATCGCGACCGGCACCGCCATCCATGGGCTGTGTTCGTCCAGCATGTGCAGCGGGATCACCCCGGCGCGCTCGCCCAGCCGGCGGTCGCATTCCTGCAGCGCGACGATATCGGCATCGATCTCGCGCAGTACCTCAAGCGTGCGTTCGGGCATGCGGCGGCGATCGGTGCCGATCGCTTTGCGCATATTGTAGCTGGCCACCTTTATCATCGCTCGTCGCTCAACGCCGGGCAGGGCGGTTTCGTTTCGCGGGCGGCTTCCTTCGTCACTCCAGCGACCCAGACGTCACCCCAGCGAAGGCTGGGGTCTCCAGCGGCTCTTGTCCCGTACAACAACCGGGAAATCCCGGCCTTCGCCGGGATGACGTCCAGTGCAAGGCCCTCACCGCAACAACCGGATCGTCGCGTTCAACCCGCCGCCGTCGCGGTTCGCCAGCAGGATTTCGCCCCCGGCATCGCGCACGATCGCCCGCGCCAGCGCGAGGCCCAGCCCGATGCCGCCGGTATCCCGGTTGCGCGACGTCTCCAGCCGGGTGAACGGATCGAACACCACCTCCATCCGGTCGGGCGGGATGCCGGGGCCGCGATCGGCGACGGTGATCGCCACCGCCTGCGGTCCCGTCTCGATCCGCACCTCGGCGCTGCCGCCGCCATATTTGATCGCATTCTCGATCAGGTTGCGCACCGCGCGGCGCATCAGGTTCTGGCGCAGGTGCAGCGGCACGCGCGCCGCCTCGACGAAATCCACGTCATGGCCCAGGTCGCGGAAATCCTCGACCACCGCATCGACCAGTGCGGCCACGTCGACGTCGGTCGCCGCCTCGCTCGGCCGTCCCAGCCGCGCCAGTGACAATATGTCGTCCAGCGTCGCGTTCATCTCGTCGATCGTCTCGGCCATCCGCGCGCGGTCGGTATCGTCCTCGACCGATTCGATCCGGACGCGCAGCGCCGCCAGCGGCGTGCGCAGGTCGTGGCCGATCGCCCCCAGCATCCGGTCCTTCTCGTCGACCATCGCGTTCACCCGCTGCCCGAGGTCGGTAAAGGCGGAGATCAGCAGCCGAACGTCCTGTGGCCCCTGCGGCTCGATCGCGGGCAGCGGTCGCGCCGGGTGGAACGCGCGCGCCGCGCCTGCCAGCCGCCGCAGCGGCTTGGCGATGCGCCGCCCGATCCACAGCACCGGCAACAGCACGATGACATAAAGGATGAAGGTCTGCGCCAGCGACTGCCACAACAGCCCGCGCTCGGCCATCGGCCACGGGGTATGCGACACCAGCCAGCCGCGCCCGGGCAGTTCGACCGCGCTGTCGAGCACCGCGCCCATCCGCCGCAGCCGTTCCGCCCGCCGCTCGCCGACCCCGCGCGCGCGGATCTCCGCCTCGTCGATCGGCCGGATATGTGCCGCGATCCGCCCGACCGGGATACCCGCATCGGTGAAGCCCGAGCGGATCGCGCTCTCGACGTCGGTCTCGGGGTCGCCGCGCATGGTCGGTACGCGGTCGGTCACCAGCCGCACGCCGCGCATCCGGTCGCGGGGGGTCGCCGCCGGCTGTCCGGCCCGCGGCGCGATGCGGCGTTCGGCAGCGTCGATCAGGCGGGTGACGGCGGGCAGGGTGATCTCGGCGAAGCGGAACGCGCGGCGCTCGCGCAGCAACAGGCCGAAGTTCAGCGCCTGCGCGGCGAACAGCGCCACCGCCACCAGCAGCGCGATCTGTCCGGGCAGGCTGGTCGGCCACAGCCGCTTCACAGGCGGGTGACTTCCGTCGCCAGCGTATAGCCGCCGCCCCACACCGTCTTGATGATTTCCGGATTGCGCACGTCGGTCTCGATCTTCTTGCGCAGCCGGCTGACCTGGTTGTCGATCGCCCGGTCGAACGCCGCCGCCTCCCGCCCCTGCGTCAGGTCGAGCAACTGGTCGCGGGTCAGGACCTGCCGCGGCCGCGTCACCAGCGCGTGGAGCAGGTTGTATTCGCCGGTCGACAGCGGCACCGACACGCCCTCGCGGTCGACCAGCGCGCGTTCGCCGGTCTTGAGCACCCATCCGGAAAAGGCGAACGATCCGGCTTCGGGCGCATGCTGCCGCACCGCGCCGCCCGCGGTCCGCCGCAGCACCACCTTTACCCGCGCCGCCAGTTCGCGCGGGGAAAACGGCTTCACGACATAATCGTCGGCGCCCATCTCCAGCCCGACGATGCGGTCGGTCTCCTCGGTCCGCGCGGTCAGCAGGATGACCGGCGTCTCGCTCGTCTCGCGGATATGGCGGCACAGCGACAACCCGTCCTCGCCCGGCATCATGATGTCGAGGATGGCGAGGTCGATCGCATAGGCGTTGAGCCGCGCCCGCGCGCCCTCCGCATCGCCGGCCTGCGTCACGCGGAACCCCTGCCGGGTGAGATACTGGGCAAGCGGTTCGCGGATCGAGCGTTCGTCGTCGACCAGCAGCAAATGGGGGATATCGGCCATGTCGGTCATGCTACGCGGCTCGTTGGGATAAGGGAAATGCCGGACGGCGCTTGCGGGCGCGCCCGCCGTCCGGTCGCCAGGATCACTCGGCCGGTTCGCCGCCGCGCCGCGCCATGCGCTGGTCGCGCCACTCCTTGCGCTCGGCAGCGTCGACGCGGCCGTCGCGGTTCGCGTCCTGGCGGTCGAACGCGCGTGCCGCCACCGCGCGGAACTCGTCGCGCGTGATGACGCCGTCCCTGTCGGCATCGGCGCGTTCCAGCATCCGATCGCCCATCCGGCGACCGGGCATCGGCGTCGCACCGTCGGCGCTCCCGCGCGGGCGCTGCGGCATCGCCGCCCGCTCGGCAGCGCTGATCTTGCCGTCGCGGTCGGTATCGAGCGCGTCGAAGCGCTTGTCGGCGCGGGCCAGCGTCTCTTCGCGGGTCAGCACGCCATCGGCCATCGGTCTGGGTGCCGGCGGCGGGGTCTGGGCGGAAACGACGCCGGGCAGGGCGATGCCGGCGAGGGCGGCGGCGGCGATCGGCGAACGCATGGACGAACCTTTCGGACGTGGGGGCGCACCCCCGGTGGAGAATGCGCCCCTTGTCGCCGTCAAATGTCGCCAGCCTTTGTCGCGCCGCCGCCGTCTTTGTCGCGATTTGTCGCAGGCCGGTCGCCGGCCGGCATCCCGAACGGTACGCCGCGCTGCTCGCCGGTCACCCGCTGGCTGCGTCGCTGACCGCCTTGCCCCTGGCATAGGCGGCGACCGTCGCCGGGCGCGCCGCAATCGCGTCGAACCAGCGCTTCAGGTGCGGGAAGTCCGCCAGCGATTGTCCCTGCGCCTCGTGCGGCACGATCCACGGATAGGCCGCCATGTCGGCGATCGAATAGTCGCCGGCGACGAACGCCCGGTCGGCCAGCCGCTTGTCGAGCACGCCGTACAGCCGCGCCGTTTCCCGGATATAGCGGTCCTGCGCGTACGGAATCTTCTCCGGCGCGAACATGTTGAAATGATGGTTCTGCCCCGCCATCGGGCCGAGGCCGCCCATCTGCCACATCAGCCACTGGATCGCCTCGTACCGGCCGGGCAGGTCGGCCGGCAAGAAACGTCCGGTCTTCTCCGCCAGGTACAGCAGGATCGCGCCCGATTCGAAGATCGACAGCGGCGCGCCGCCGCCCGCCGGCTCGTGATCGACGATCGCCGGCATCCGGTTGTTCGGCGCGATTGCAAGGAATTCGGGGCGGAACTGGTCGCCCTTGCCGATGTTCACCGGGTGGATGGTGTAAGGTAGTCCGGCCTCTTCGAGGAACAGCGTGATCTTGTGGCCATTGGGCGTCGGCCAGTAGTGCAGATCGATCATGGGAAGGCTCCATCGGCGTGAAGCCGCCACATGGGTGCGCCGGCCCCCCGCGCCAAGTCGCTAGCGTGCGAACAGCCGCAGCGGCACGGCCTCCGCCATCGCCCGATACCCCGCCATCGACGGATGGAGATGGTCGCCCGAGTCATAGGCCGGCAGCAACCGGTCGGGCCGCGCCGGGTCGCGGACCACCCGGTCGAAATCGACGATCGCATCGAAATGGCCGGGCATGCGGATCCATGCGTTCACTGCCTGCCGCGCTGCCTCGGCCGCGGCATCGGGATGATAATAGTCGTTGCCGACGAACGGCATCACCGTGCCGCCGATCGCCTTCATCCCCAACGCCCGCGCCCGCGCGACGATCTGTGCATAGCCGGCGATCATCCGGGCGACATGGGCGCGCTGTTCCGCGTCCGTCACCGCCTGCTCCCGGGCGAACCCGCCCAGATCGTTGATCCCCGCCAGCACGATCAGGTAGCGGGCGCCCGGCTGGCTCGCCACGTCGCTGTCGAACCGCGCCAGTGCGTTCGTGCCGTTGCATTCGACCAGCAGGCAGTTGCCGCCGATCCCCTGGTTCAGCACCGCCACGTCGCGCGTGGCGGCATGTCGCAACAGTCGCCGCGCCAACCCGTCGGTCCAGCGCAGATGCGACCCGTCCTTCACGCCGTACCCATCGGTGATCGAGTCCCCCAGCGCCACGATCGCCCGCGCCCGTGGCGCTCCATCGACCTCGACCCCCGCGATCTGGAACCAGCGTTCGACCGGCGCCGCCCCCGCGAATCCCGCATCGCCCAGCCGGTCGCCCGGCGCGATCCAGCTGCGCGTCCGCGCGCCGACATGGCCGGTCTGCTGTTGCGGCAGGACGGCGAAGCGGGTGCTGATCGCCACGTCGTCCAGCGCCCGGACCGCCAGCGGCACCGGATCGGACCAGAAGTCGGCGCCCGGCGGCACCTCGACCTCGGTGGCACCGGCAAAGCGCAGCGTCAGGTCGCTACCCGCCCGGGTCCGCGCACCGGCCGGCCCAACCGCCAGGGCGACATGCGCGCCGGCGATCCGCAGCGGCGTCGTCCCGAAGCGGTTGGAGAAGCGCACGCGGATCGCCCGTCCGCCGATGGTCACCCGTACCACCTGCCGCAGCGTCGCGTTGCGGAACTGCTTCTCGTCCAGCCGCTGTTCCGCGGTCGAACGGACCGGCGCGGTCGCCCATCCCGCGACCCATGGTTCGGCGGCGACTGGCACCGCCGCCGCCGCCAATATCGCCGCAAGCCCGAGCGACCCTGTCCGCATTTCGTGCACTCCTGCCTCCGGTTCGGCGACTCTTGTATAACGTCAAGATTATAACTTGCTGATTTTACTATATTCTTGTTGAACCGTACGAAACCGTACCAATATTGTGCGTGTTGTCATCCATCAGAAGGAGGCCGCCGGTTTTCTGCCGGCAGAGAAGGATAGCGAAAGCAACACGCAACAACGGGGAGTGAAGCCATGGGTAGCCACGACGTCGATTCGACGGGGCGGAACGACACGCAGCATCCTACCGTATCGTCGGCCGATTTCGCGCGAAGGTTCGGCCAGTTGCGCCAGATGCAGGACGATCAGGCGATCTTCGTTACCCATCATGGCCGCGCCACCCATGTCCTGACGACCGTCCGCCACTATACCGACCTTCACGGTTCGGGCAGCAACCGGCGCAGCGACGTTGCGCTGGCACCCAGCTTGCACGACCTTGCCGACTGCCTCACCACCGGCGTCCTGCTCATCGACTACGACCTGAAGGTCCTCGCCGCCAACCGGGTGGCCCATGCCCAGCTCGAACGCGGCGACCACGATCTGCTCGGTAATCACATCTTCACCGCGGTACCGACGCTGCACGGCTCGCTGATCGAAACCTATGTCCAGCGCTCGGTGGCGAGCAAGGAGCCGTATTCGGCGGAAATTCCGTCGCTGTTCCGGCCGGACACTTGGGTGCGGGTCGATATCCATCCGTTCGCGCGCTATGTGACGATCCTGTTCCACGACATCACCGACGACATGAAGCGGCACCGGCTGGCCGATGCGCGCGAATCGCTGCGCGAGGCGATCGGGCTGCACGACGGGGTCGGCTATGTCTGTCTCAGCACCCGCGGACATATCGACCGGGTCGAACCGACCTTCTGCGACATGGTCCGCCTGTCGGAGGACCGGTTGCACCATGTCGCGATGGCCGATCTGGTACCGGTGGCACACCGCGTCCGCTTCCGCGAAACGCTCGACCAGGTGTCGAGCGGCGGCGGCGCGCGGACGATCGACAGCGCGCTCCTGTCGAACGACGGCGCGGCGGTCGAGGTGCGCGTCACCATCGCCGAGCTGCGCAGCGTCTATGGTAACGAAGGTGCCATCGTCCTGCTGACACGGAAATAGCACGTCACGCCACCAGCACCGGCGTCCCGCATCGCACGCCATCGACGCGGACGTCCGCCTGGCCCAGATGCACCCCGGCCAGCGCCGTCACCTGATTGACGATCAGGTCGAGCGCGGGTGCCGCCGCGCTCAGCGTGTTGCCGAGCGTCGAGGTCAGCAGCCCGGCAGAAAGGCCGAGACCGAGGACGTTGGCGCGAATGTCGATGTTGCGCAACACGCTGCTGGCGAGGGCGGCGGCGATGTCGTTGGTCACGACCGATTTGACGACATTGGCGTTGATGTCCGCCGCCGAAAAGCTGACGCGTTGCGCGCTCGTCCCGCCCAGCAGGACGTTGGCATAGCCAGTCAGCGACACCAGCGGCAGCGTCACCATTTTGGCCGGGCGCAGCGGCATCGCCTGCTGGAAATTGCCGAGCATCGCGGGGTCGAGATCCGCGATCGCCGCGCGCCCGATCGACGGGGTGACGTCGAGCGCCACCGTGGCGTTGGCCGGCCCGCCGCGGCACGCGATCCCCGTCAGCCGTGCCTCCGCCTCGGCCAGCTCGACATAGATCGGCACGCGCACCGACCCGAGGTTCAGGGGTGCGTTGACCAGCGCGATATCTATCCACAACCGCGTCTGCGCGCTGCGCACGACGGCCTGCCCCGCCTCGCCGATCGACAGCCACGGGCTGTGCGCCGGCCGTTCGCCGATCTGGAGCCACAGCCGGGTATGGCCGATGCCCGGTATGCCGAGGTCGATATCGCTCTGTACCTGCCGCGTGCCGTTCCCGATCTGCAACGCTTCGCGCAGGATCGCATAGGCATCGGCCTGCACCGGCCGGGTCGGATCGGCGACGCTGCGGCTGCCCAGCGAACCCAGGTCGATGATCGAGTTTAGCCGCACGGTGCGATTGGGCAGGCGGGTGGCGAGCGTGCGCAGCACCTGTGCGGTGGCGCTGTTGCCGGTCGATCCCGCCATCGCGGTGACGAGGCGGGGCAGGGCGATGTCGCTTGCCAGCACTTCCTCGAACGTCGCCGCCTGCACGCCGGCGCCGGTCCGCAGCAGTTCGGACGTCTTGAGCAGGTCGACCTGTCCCGACGCGAGCGCGTTATAGTCCATCACCGACAACGACAATTCGCTGCCCGCCAGCTGCGACAGCAGGGCGCCGGGCAACCCGCCCTGCACCGATGCCAGCCGCGTCCCGATCGAAAAACCCGCCAGGTCGATGCGCGCGGCGGTGGCCTTTGCGTTCAGCGTCACTTCCTGTCGCCCGAACACCTGCGCGAAGATCGGCTTGATCCTGCTTTCCAGCGCGACCCGCGCGGCGTTGCCCGGGCCGGCATTGGCGGTGAAGCGCGCATCGGCGGACAGGTTCGGGTCACGGACGAACCGCCCGGGCGTCATCGTGACCAGCCGGGTGCCATTGTCCGCCGACAGCGACACCGCTGCCTGCGCACGTACGGTGGCGTTGTCCAGATCGGCCGCCGCGGCGAGCGCCGCCGCATCGGCCGCACCCTGCAATCGCCGTTTTTCCAGGTAGAGCGTCGCGGTGTCGACGCCCAGCACCGCGGTGCCGGTCATCATCGCCAGCCCCCCGGCGACGATCATCGCGACATTGCCGTCGCGCCGCCGGATCAGCCTGCGGATCGCTGCGTGGACCATGGCTCAGAACCCCTGCAGCACGACACTGGCCTGACGCCGGATCGTCGTCGTCGCAGCGGGCATGATCGGCAGCTTGAGCAGCGGGTTCGCCGACCCGTCATAGGTCACGTTGACCGTCAGCTTGCGGCCGTCGTCATCGATCCGCAGCGCGACGTCGCTTTCGCTGATGCTATAGCTGCGCGCCAGCGTCGTCCGCGCGGCGCTGCTGGCCAGCGCGGCCCGCTCGGGCGCGGTGATCCCGGCCAGTGCGGCACGCGCGCCCTCGTTCGCGCTTTCCTGCAGGACATGCGACATGGCCAGCCAGCTGCCGCCGCTGACGATCCCGAACAGGAAGATCGCAAGAATCGGCAGCGTCAGCGCCAGTTCGATGACGGCGGTCCCGCGCCGGTCCCGGACCCGCGCGGCAACTGCCGGGTTGCGGAATTTCCGCAACGTTCGCAGCGGGGTAGCCGCCTTGCCGACCCTGGCGTGCCGATCATGCCCTGCCGGGCGAACCTGCACCGTGATCGCCTTTCGGCGAATGTCCTCGTCGACCATGCGTCCGTCCTCCTGCTGCGATGATAGCGCCGACATGCTGACCGCCGGGTTGCGGCGCTGCCTTATGTTCCTCCCATAAAATACAGCATCGACAACATGTTACCGGCTGCAAACCCCGCATATTGTTGCGGGTTTTCGGATTGCTCCGGGCATCGGTCGTGCGACCCGTCACACCGGCGGCGCGGTGCGGCGTATGGCGGCGGCGGCCATCTTGCCGAGCATCGTGCGAACAGCTACCCGCACGGCAGACCCGCTGTGGGGCGGGTCGGTCCAGATGTGAACGGGTATCGACACGTGACGGCTGCCAATAGAGCGACGGAATCCAGGCTGCTGTGGCTGGGGGACCGGATGGCGGTCCTGGTCCTCGGGCTGATCGCCGGTTTCGTCGTCGGCCTGTCGTTCGTCGGCGACGGCCGAGTCGCGCTCCCCGATGCGACGGGGCCGGCGCCGGTGACCTCGCCCGTGCCGCCGGTGGCGCCCGGCGCATCGTCGACCGGTACCGACGTTCCCGGGGCGCCACCGGCGGTCGCCGCACGCACCGTCGACGGCCCGATCGATTCACAGGTGCTCGCCCGCGTCCGGCGCGACGGCATCCTGCGGGTCGGTGTTTTCGGCGACAGCTTTGGCAACGGCATCTGGGATGCGCTCTATCGCCAGTTGCCCAGGGACGACGGGTTCGAGGTGCTGAAGTTCGCCAAGGAAGCGACCGGCTTCACCCGCTACCGCGTGCTCGACCTCGAAAAGCGGGCGCGCGAACAGTTGGCCGCGCAGCCGGTCGATGCGGTGGTCATCAGCTTCGGCGCCAACGATGCGCAGGCGGTGTTCGCCGACGGCCATCTCCACCCGCTGATGAGCGACGGGTGGAAGCAGGTGATCGGCGACCGCATCGACAGCTATGTGCAGGCGCTGCGCGCGACCGGTGCCGTCGTCTACTGGGTCGGTCTGCCGGTGATGCGCGATCCCGGGCTGGATGCCGACATGCAGGCGATGGACGCATTCTACCAACAGCATATGCGCCAGCTGGGCGTGCCGTTCCTCGATTCCCGTCCGCTGACGCTGGATGCGGAAGGCAAGTACAACGCCTATCTCCCCGACCTGAAGACCGGCAAGCCGATGCTGATGCGCACCGGTGACGGGCTGCACATGATCGGCGTGGGATACCAGCGGCTGACCAGCCGCGTCGCCGCCGACCTGCGCCGCTATGCCGACCGCGCGCGGCGCGAATCCGGGCGGCCTGCACCGGTCCCGACGCCGACCGCGGAGGCGCGCTGATGTCGGCGCTGTTCGCCATCGCCCTGGCCCAGGCGGCGGCCGGGCAGCCCTGTATCGGCGGGCTGTGCGATGCCGAACGGCTGCGCCCGTTCCTCGAGAAGCTGTCGAGCGCGCGCAGCGCCCCCGAACCGGTCCGCATCCTCCAGATCGGCGACAGCCACACCGCGGGCGACCAGATCACCGGCAGCTGGCGCGCGGCGTTGCAGGCACGCTACGGCCGTGCCGGGCGCGGCGCGCTGCCCCCCGGACGCCCCTATGCCGGTTACCTGACACGTGACATTACCGCCGGCCAGTCGATGGGCTGGTCCGTCAACGGCATTTTCGGCGCGGCCTATAACTCCGCCAGCAACGTCCGGCTGGGGTTGAGCGGCTACAGCCTGACCAGTGCGCAGTCGGGTGCGACGGTGACCCTCAGTGCCGACAACGGCCGGAATTTCGATCGGCTGACCGTCTGCGCGCTGAGCGGACCGGGGCAGGGCACGCTGCAACTCAGCCTCGGCGCGGCGGTCGTCGAATGGTCGCTGGCCGGGGCGGAGCCGGGCAGCCGGTGCCGCACGATGGACGGCAATGGCGAGGAAGCGACGATCGCATCGGCGACCGTCGTCGGAGGGCCGGTGACGATCACGTCGTGGAGCACCGAACGGCGGATGGGCGGCGGGGTGATCCTGTCGAACCTCGGCACCGTCGGTGCGCAGTTCATGCATTTCGCCCGGACCGACGACCGCGTGGTCGCGACCGAGCTCGCCGCCTATCGCCCCGACCTGATCGTCGTGGCGTTCGGCACCAACGAGGCGTTCCGCCCCGGCTTTTCGGCCAGCGCGTACGAAGCGACGCTGCGATCCGACCTGACCCGGCTCAGGCGGCTGGCGCCGGGCGTGCCGATGCTGCTGGTCGGCGCGCCCGATAGCGGGACGAAGCAGCCGGGCCTGCAAAGCGGCGAGAGCGGCACCAGCATGGCGTGCTCCGGATCGGCCGAATGGCGTCCGACCGCGGCACTGGCGTCGGTGCAGGCGATCCAGCGGCGACAGGCCCGGGCGTTCAACATCGCCTATTGGGACTGGGCACAGCGGATGGGCGGCCGCTGCGTCGCCGATGGCTGGACGCAGGGATCGACCCCACTGATGCGCGGCGACCACGTCCATTTCACCAGCCGCGGCGGCGCGGAGATCGCGCGACTGTTGCAGGGCGATCTCGACGCGGCGATGACGCAGTTGCCGCGTGCAGGCACACCCGCCGCCCCGACCGCGGACCGGTAGATGCTGTTCCCCACGCTCAGCTTCGGGCTGTTCTTCCTCGTCGTCTATTGCGTCACCTGGTCACTCGGCCGGTCGAACGAATGGCGCAAGATCGCGCTGCTGCTGGCCAGCTGGTTCTTCTACGGCGCGTGGGATGCGCGGTTCGTGGCGCTGCTGTTCGTATCGGCGTTGGTCAACTGGGCGCTGGCGCAGGCGATCGTACGCAGCGACGACGATCGTCGGGGGCGGTTGCTCGTCACGCTCGGCGTGGTCGCCAATCTGGTCGTGCTCGGCTATTTCAAATATGCCGGTTTCTTCCTCGAACAGCTGGCCGCGCTGCTAACCCCACTCGGGTTCGGGCGCGACCTGCCGCTGTTGCAGGTGGTGTTGCCGGTCGGCGTGTCGTTCTTCACCTTCCAGGCGATCTCGTACCTCGTCGACGTACACCGCCGGCGCATACCGGCGGCGAACCTGCTCGACCTGACGCTGCTGATGTCGTTCTTCCCGCATCTGGTCGCCGGACCGATCGTGCGCGGTGCCGACCTGCTGCCGCAGTTCCGCCGCGTGCCGACGATCGACCGGGGCGTAGTGGCGGCGGCGCTGCTTCTGATCCTGTGGGGGCTGTTCAAGAAGGCGGTGATCGCGTCGCAGCTGGCCGGCGCGCTGGTCGATCCGGCGTTCTTCGATCCGGCCAACCGGTCAAGCTTCGACCTGCTGCTGGGCGCATACGGCTATGCGGTGCAGATCTACTGTGACTTCTCGGCCTATTCCGACATGGCGATCGGGCTGGCGGCGCTGCTCGGCTACACCTTTCCACGCAATTTCGATCAGCCCTACCGCGCCGCCTCGCTCCAGGATTTCTGGCGGCGCTGGCATATCAGCCTGTCGAGCTGGCTGCGCGACTATCTCTACATTCCGCTGGGCGGCAGCCGGAAGGGGCCGGTGCGGACGTACCTCAACCTGTTCCTGACGATGCTGCTGGGCGGGTTGTGGCATGGTGCCAGCTGGAGCTTCGTGATCTGGGGCGCGCTGCATGGCGGCTGGCTGGCGATCGAGCGGTTCTGGGCACGGCATCGCCCGGCGGGGTTGCCGCGTGCGCCGCGCTGGATGGGGATCGTCCTGACGTTCCATATCGTCGTGCTGGGCTGGATATTCTTCCGCGCACAGGGCGAGGGGGAGGCGTTCGCCTATCTGGCGCAGCTGTTCGCCGGGGACTGGCGCAACACGCTGGTCACGCCGCTCTCGCTGGCGCTGGTCGTGCTGGGGCTGGCGATCCATGCGGTGCCGGTCGGCATCCTGCAGGCGACCGCCGCCCGCGTCCGTCATCATGCCGCGCCGGTCATCGGCCTGTCGCTCGGTGCGCTGATCCTGATCGTCGACGCGATGCGGCCCGAAGGGGTCGCGCCGTTCATCTACTACCAGTTCTGAAGAGGGAGGGGCGCGTGACCACCGGAGCGGATCAGGGCGAGATCGCCGAAGTCGGGTCGCCGGTGCTGGTGGCGGCCGACCCGATCGACAGCGTCGCCCCATGGCGCTGGATGACCACGGTGATCGCGGTCGCGACGCTGTTTCTCGGCGTTTTCAACGCGCATGCGATCGCCGCGTGGTTCGATGAACTGCCGCCGTCACCCTATACCGAGCCGCTGCGCGCCCCGATCGCGGCATGGGCGGCGACGACCGCGCGGCTTGGGTTCGACACGCCGCGCGCTGCTGTTCGGACGCGGTGGGAAAAGGCGCAGGCCGCGCGGTTCGGGAGCGAACAGCCGGGCGCGGACGGTAGCGCGCAGTAGGTCTGCCTGCCTTCAGTCTTACGCTTCTTCCGTTTGCTCAACCGTTTGATCCATAACTCCAGCGAAGGCTGCGGTCTCCATCGGCTCCTGCTGCGTGCTGTCACTGGCAGATCACGCCCTTCGCCGGGATGACGCCCGTTTCAATAGGGATGGATCAAACTCCAGCGGCGGTTTGAACCTGTCGAGAAGCGTCCGTCACGAAGGCGTTCTCGACGGACGCTTCTCGACAAGCCCTGAGCTGCTCGAACCGAACGGAGAGGCAAGGGGAGCTGGGCCACAAACGGCAACGCCCGCGCGAGACGGGCTCGGCGCGGGTGTTGTGGCAGGTCCTGCCGGAGCAGGGACCGATCAGCGGTAGAAGGTGTGGTCGGCGATCTGCGCGACGCGGGTGCGCTTCGGGAACGAGGCACCGGCCGAGTGGAAGAACAGCGCGCCCGGCGCGACGTCCTCGCCCTTGCCGCTGAGCGTGCGCTTGGCGATGTCGACCGCAGTGCTCCAGCGACCGTTGTTGCGCGGCGGATTGTACGCATCGACGTTGAAGAACTGGCCGCGCTGCTTGACGACGCCGCAGGCGCTGTCGGCGAAGCGGCCGCTCTTCATGCGGGCGCGGATGACCTGCGCCACGGCCATCTGGCCCTTGTGCGGCTGGTTGCCGGCTTCGTGGACGACGACCTTGGCGACGCATTCCACTTCGGCCTTGTCGAGATCGGCCAGTTCGGCGCTCGCTTCGTCGGTGGCGACGTCGGCGGTCTCGGTCGGGATCGACTGCACGACCGGAGCGGGCGCAGCGAAGGTAACGGGAGCAGGCGTGGCAGCTACTGATGCCGGTTGCTGCACAACCGGGAGTTCGGGGTCCGTGTTCATCGCGACATGGGCGCTAGCTACGCCACTTGCCGCCGTCAGGCTCCACAACACCAATACGGACCAGCGCTTGTTCATTCCCACTCACTGCTAATGCGCAAGGGTGCCCGCCATCGGCCGCAGAAACGCGGACAAAAAGAAGCGGCCGTCGGGATCCCCCACGTCTCACCGTCCGATCCCCGCTTCTGAAAAGGGCGGGTCATCGGACCGGTTGAAATTCTGCGACGTCCCTTCGGGCCGGGGCGGCAACCTGTCAACGCGGACACCGTTCATCGGCGACGAACCGTTCGTGGCATCCGATCAATCCACGCCCGAAACGATAAAAGGACGGAACGTAAATGCGCCGAAACCATATTCCTGTCGCGGCATTGTCGCGAATCGCCGATAGAATCAGCGCGTCGGTACTGTACGGAACGACTATCCGGCCCCGCTGCGATACTTGGCGAACTGTTCCAGCAGCCATCGGCGGAACGCCTGCATCGCCGATCCCGGCACGCGCGATTTCAGCCGGGTGAGCCAATATCCATCGGCTCCCGCAGCGATCGGGAACGGTTGCAACAGCCGCCCGCCATCGATCTCGCGCGCGAACATCGCGGGTGGTGCCAGCGCAACGCCTTCGCCCAGCATCGCCGCCTGCACCATCACCAGTGACGAATCGAACAGCGGTCCGCGCACGGCTGCCCCCTCCACGCCCGCCGCCGCGAACCATGCCGGCCAGTCCTGCGCGCGATAGGAGCGCAACAGCGGCAACCGCAGCAGGTCGGCAGGCACGTGCAACCTGCGTGCAAGCATCGGTGAACATAACGGCGTCAGTGGCGCGGGACAGATCGCATCGGACTCTACGCCGTGCCACGCCCCGTCGCCGAAGCGGATCGCGTAATCGAGACCCTCGGCGGCGAGGTCGACCTTGTTGTTGTTGGTCAACAGCCGCAGGTCGATGCCGGGGCAGGCCATGCGGAACGCCGGCAGGCGTTCGAGCAGCGCGCCGACCGCGAAGGTGCCGACGGCGCTGACCGTCAGCACCTCCTGCACCCCGCCGCCCGCAAAGCGGTCGAACAGCCGGTCGATCGTGCCGAACGATTCGATCAGCGTCGGTGCCAGCGCCAGCCCTTCGTCGGTCAGGTGCAGCCCGCGGTTGGACCGGCGGAACAGCGTCACGCCCAGCCGCGCCTCCAGCGCCTTGATCTGGTGGCTGACCGCCGCCTGCGTAACGCACAGTTCGTCGGCGGCACGGGTGAACGACAGATGGCGCGCCGACGCCTCGAACGCGCGAAGGGCATTGAGCGGAACCGGGGTGCGCGTCATCGATGCCCAGATTTCCTAAGAGCCCAACCGGAAATTAGGTTGAGCGATTTCAGCCAGTTGTGATTCACCGAGGGTTGCGAAGACCACGGGGATCATATGGGCTGGACCGAAACCGCTCGCCGCGAGCATGACAGAAGAAGGCTGC
>RPSH01000039.1 GCA_003946805.1 Bacillus sp. 2B10
GGCGTGGGCGGGCGGGTAATCTCGACCAGCAGCGTGCCGCCCTCGGTCACGGTGCGCGGCAGGGGGTGGAGCAGCGCCTCGCCACCGTCCCATGCGACGATGCCCTCGCCGCGGGCGGGAATGCGGCGGACGAGGCGGGCGGACAGGATCGTGCCGGCGCGCAGGGCGTCGTCGGGTTCGATCCGCGCCTCGACGATGGTGTCCCCCTCGATCCGCGCGGCGCGGATCTCGCCGATGCCGCGCTCGACGATCCAGTCAGCCAAGCGGGACGCCGGCGGTTTCGAGCAGCGCGCGGGTGTCGAACAGCGGCAGGCCGATCACGCCCGAATGGCTGCCCGACAGGAAGCGGACGAACGCCTCCGCCCGCCCCTGGATCGCATAGCCACCGGCCTTGCCCAGCCCTTCGCCGCACGCGACATAGGCGTCCATCTCGCGCGGTTCGAGGCGCTTGAACGCGACGATCGTGTCACTGACACGGATACGCGCCGTCCCGTCGGGCATCAGCAGGCACACCGCCGACAGGCAGTGGTGGCGGCGGCCGGAGAGCAGGCCGAGCAGTTCGCGCTGGACGTCCTGCGTAGTGGCGGGGGGCAGGATGCGACGGCCGACCGCGATGGTCGTGTCGCCGGCCAGCACCACCGCGCCCTCCTGCGGCCCGATCGCGCGCGCCTTCGCCTCGGCAAGGCGGAGGGCATAGGGGCGCGGCAGTTCGCCCTTCAGCGGGGTTTCGTCGATGTCGGGCGCCTCGACCCGGTCGGGCACCGCGCCGATCCGCGCCAGCAGGTCGCGGCGACGCGGCGAGGTCGAGGCAAGGATCAGGCGCATGGCCGAGCGTCCGGTCATGCGGACCCGCTTACTTGAAGCGGTAGGTGATGCGACCCTTGGTCAGGTCATAGGGGGTGAGTTCGACAAGGACTTCGTCGCCGACCAGCACGCGGATGCGGTTCTTGCGCATCTTGCCGGCGGTGTGCCCCAGGATCTCGTGATCGTTCTCGAGCCGGACGCGGAACATCGCGTTGGGCAGCAGTTCGACCACCTGGCCGCGCATTTCGAGAAGTTCTTCCTTCGCCAAACAGATACCTCGTGAAATTGTGGCGCACCGGCAACCGGGCGGGTTCCCATAGGCGCTGCGTCGAAAAAAGGAAAGCACGAACGACCGGACCCGCGACGCGCACGGCCGGTCGACGCTGTAATGGCGAGATAGGGAGTGGCGGCGGGGAGGGCAAGGGTGGCCCCACCTTCGTCATTCCCGCGCAGGCGGGAATCCATTGACGCTGACCGTCATGCAGGATTCGCTACGGTAGCGTCTATGGATCCCCGCCTGCGCGGGGATGATGGATGGCGTTACGCCGGGTTATGCTCCTTCAGGAACGTCGTCATTTCCTGCAGGAACTGCAGCCGGTCCTGCCCGCGCGAGAAGAAATGGTCGCCCAGCGGCTGTTCGACATAGCGGTGCGGCTTGCCGGCGCGCTTGAGTTCGGCGGCCAGCTGGCGCGACTGGGCGACGGGTACGCGCTTGTCGACCTTGCCGTGCATCAGCAGGATCGGCGTCGCGAAATCGCTGGCGTGGAAGCGCGGCGAGACCGACTGGAAATCGGGCGCCTGGTTCCGCAGCCAGTCGCCGATGGTGCGGCCGTTGAGGAACTGGCTGTCGTAGCGGCGCAGCGCGGCGAGGTCGGACACGCCGGCATAGCTGATGGCGCAGCGATACAGCTTGCCGTCGCGTTGCGCCGCCCGCATCGCCGCATAGCCGCCGTAAGAGGCGCCGACCATGCAGACGCGTTTCGGGTCGGCGATGCCTTCCTTCGCCAGATGGGTGACCGCGTCGTTCAGGTCGTCCTGCATCTTCAGGCCCCATTGGCCCGCGCCCTTCTTGGCAAAGGCGACGCCATAGCCCGACGATCCGCGATAGTTCGGCTGGACGACGACATAGCCGATCTCGGCCAGATATTGCGTCCACCAGTCCCAGCCCTCGCTGTCGCGTGCCGAAGGGCCGCCATGCGGCAGGACGATCAGCGGCAGGTTCTTCTGACCTGCGCGGTGGCGCGGCATGGTCAGCACCGCCTCGATGGGGGTCCCGTCGCGCGCGGCGTAGCGGATGGTGCTGACGGTCGAGAGGCGGCGGTTTTGCAGCGCCGAACTGTTCCACGCGATGCGGTTCATCTTCGCATTGCCGGTGTCCCAGAAATACAGCCCGCCGGGCTGCGACGCCGTGCCGACCTCGATCAGGAAGCGGCTGCGGTCGCGGTTCCACGACACGATGCGGGCGCGGCGATCGCCGACCGATCCGTCGATCGCCTTCTGCAATTCCCTCAGCCGTTCGTCGAACCAGACCGAGCGTCCGAACTGGCCGATGACGCTGGCGCCGATCACGTCGTTCTCGTCGGCATTGTCGATGATGCCGTCGACGTCGTAGCCCTCCAGCGCGTACAGCTTCTTGCCGAGCTTCAGGTCGGGGAGCGACACGTCGTACAGCGCGGTGAAGCCGTCGTCGTCGTCGAACGCGACCGCGGTGCCATCGGCGCGGAAGGTCAGCGGGATGGTGATCCCGTCGGCGTCCTTGCGCGCGCGGCGGGCGACGGTGCGGAAGCTCTCGTTGTTGTTCGCGCGGTAGAGCAGCGCCGAACTGCGCGAACTGTCGTTATACTGATAGGCGGCGCGGACCTGACCCTCGCCATCGGCATACCAGCTGTAGACGTTCGGGCGCCCCTGCGCGACGCGGCGCGACTTGCCGGTCGATACGTCGATCTCGAACACCGAGGGGTAGAAGTCCTCCTCGCTCTGCATGCCGGTCTGGCGCGACAGCAGGATGCGCGGGCTGCCGTCATGCGCGACCCACAGCACGTCGTCGGCACGGACGCCAGACGCGGTCCAGTCGAGCCGGCGCGTCGTCTTCATGTCGGTGCTGACCGCCAGCACGCGGGTGACGTAGATGTCGTGGCCGTAATAGTCCTGCTGCGCGCCCAGCCCGATCAGCAGCCAGTCGTCGTTGACCCATCGCCACCAGTTGATGTCGGTATTCTCGGGCGCGCCCAGCGTGTGGCGGTCGTTCGCATTGACCAGCGACGTGATGAGCAGCACCTGCTGTCCGCCCACCGCACCCTTGGCCAGCACGCGGGTGCCGCCGGGCGACAGCTTGGGCGATTCGAGCAGCGGCAGTTCGGCGAAGGCGGTGATCGGCACGACGGCGGCGGGATCGGCCGGGGCCGATGCGGGCGGGCTTTGCGCCGGCAGCGCCCCGGCAAGAGCAATCGCGATCCAAGGCAGCCACCGCATCCGACATTCCCCCACGTAACGGATTCGGGGTCGGGAACAGGTACGGCACCCCCCGGTGCCGCCCGTCGTTCCGCTGTCGAAAAGCCCCCGCCGTCCGGTCGACAGGGTAGCTCGTGGGCGGCGGGGTGCAACCGGGAATCGCCGGGGTTGGCGCCGTCCATATCGGAACGGATGTCACCCCGGCGCAGGCTGGGATCTCCCGGTGGTAGCGCGCGGCAGGAGTCGACAGAGACCCCAGCCTGCGCTGGGGTGACGTTTCCGTTCGGGTGGATCAAACGCTATCCCGCGCCACCCCCGGCCAGTGCCGCCAGCAGCAGCAGCGCCACGATGTTGGTGATCTTTATCATCGGGTTCACCGCCGGCCCCGCGGTGTCCTTGTACGGATCGCCCACCGTGTCGCCGGTGACGGCCGCCTTGTGCGCCTCGCTGCCCTTGCCGCCGTGGTTGCCGTCCTCGATATATTTCTTGGCATTGTCCCACGCGCCGCCGCCGCTGGTCATCGAGATCGCCACGAACAGGCCCGAGACGATGACGCCGAGCAGCATCGCGCCCAACGCCGCGAACCCCTGTGCCTGTCCGGCCACCAGCGTCACGACGTAATAGACCGCGACGGGAGAGAGGACGGGGAGCAGCGAGGGCACGATCATCTCGCGGATCGCGGCGCGGGTGACGATGTCGACGGTGCGGCCGTAATTGGGACGGCTGGTGCCGGCCATGATGCCGGGGTCGTCGCGGAACTGGGCGCGGACGTCCTCGACCACCGAACCCGCCGCCCGGCCGACCGCGGTCATGCCGAACGCGCCGAAGAGATAGGGGAGCAGCGCGCCGAGCAGCAGCCCGACGATGACGTACGGATTGGACAGCGAGAAATCGACGGTCAGGTCGGGGAAGAACAGCTTCAGGTCGGTGGTGTAGGCGCCGAACAGCACCAGCGCGGCGAGCGCGGCGGAGCCGATCGCATAGCCCTTGGTCACCGCCTTGGTCGTGTTGCCGACCGCGTCGAGGGCGTCGGTGCGGCGGCGGACTTCGTCGGGCAGGTTGGCCATTTCGGCGATGCCGCCGGCGTTGTCGGTGACCGGGCCGTACGCGTCGAGCGCGACGACCATGCCGGCGAGCGCCAGCAGCGCGGTGGCGGCGAAGGCGACGCCGATGATCCCGGCCAGCTGGTACGACGCGACCACCGCGACGACGATCACCAGCGTCGGCAGCGCGGTCGATTCGAGGCTGATCGCCAGCCCCTGGATGACGTTGGTGCCGTGGCCGGTGACGCTGGCCTTCGCGATCGACTTGACCGGGCGATAGGCGGTGCCGGTGTAATATTCGGTGATCCACACCAGGGCGGCGGTGACGACGAGGCCGATCATCATGCACCAGAACAGGTCCATGCCGGTAAAGCTCTGTCCGGCGACCGGCGCCTGTGCGCCCAGTGCCCCCTCGACGGTCAGCGTGTCGCCGCCGGGATCGAGGAAGCCCGCGCCGCCGATCACGGCGTTCAGGTCGCCCAGCGCCCAGCTGGCGGCGAAGTAGATCGCCGGGACGGCGAGCAGCGCGGTGGTCCAGAACCCCTTGTACAGCGCACCCATGATCGACTGGCCCTTGCCCAGCCGGACCATGTAGGTGCCGAGGATCGAGGTGACGATGCACACCCCGCCGACGATCAGCGGCAACGCCATCAGCCGCAGCAGTTCGGCGGGCGGTGCCTGTACCAGCAGCGCGATCGACACCATGGTCAGGCCGATGGTGACGACATAGGTTTCGAACAGGTCGGCGGCCATGCCGGCGCAGTCGCCGACATTGTCGCCGACGTTATCGGCGATGACCGCCGGGTTGCGGGGGTCGTCCTCCGGGATGCCGGCCTCGACCTTGCCCACCAGATCGGCGCCGACGTCCGCCGCCTTGGTGAAGATGCCGCCGCCCAGCCGCGCGAAGATCGAGATCAGCGACGCGCCGAACGCCAGCGCGGTCAGCGCCTCCACGACCTCGCGGTCGCCCGGACCATGGCCGGCGATGGCGACGAGATACCAGAAGATGCCGGCGATCGCGAACAGGCCGAGCCCGGCGACCAGCATCCCGGTGATCGCGCCCGAGCGGAACGCCATGGTCAGGCCCCCCTGCAGCGAATGGCGCGCGGCTTCGGCGGTGCGGACATTGGCGCGGACCGAAATCTCCATGCCGACATAGCCCGCCACGCCCGACAGCACCGCGCCGATCACGAAGCCGACGGTCGACAGCGCGCCCAGCGTGGGGAACAGGATGATGGCGACGATGACGCCGACGATGGCGATGGTGCGGTACTGGCGGCCCAGATACGCCTTGGCCCCTTCCTGGATCGCGGCGGCGATGTCCTGCATCCGCGCGTCGCCCGCGGGTGCGCGCAGCACCTGCATACTGGTGAAGATGCCGTAGAGTATGGCCAGCGCGGCACATGCCATGGCCAGATAGACGATCGTCATCCGCAAACCCCTCCTGCATGGGGTCGCCCGGCTGTCTCGTCGGGTCGATGCCCCTGAAGCCGTTCAGCTTATGCCGATGGGCGGGGGGCGCAACCGTTAATTCCTTCCCGGCACGGGGAGGCTCTGGTGCTGGTAACCCAGCCGGTCGGGGAGGGGGATGGGTTGGCCGTTCCGGAACAGGTGCAAGCCTTCGCCCTGCGCGAACGAGCCGATGCGGGTCGCGGCGACCGGCGGCTCGCCATCGCAGGCGAACAGCAGTTCATAGTCGTCGCCCGCCGTGGCGGCACTCAGGGCGTCGTGGCCGAACGCTTTTAGCTCATCCGACAGCGGCACGCTCGCGAGATCGATCGTCACCGCAAGGCCGCTGGCCGCCGCCATGCGGCGGGCGTCGATCAGCAGGCCGTCGGACACGTCCATCATCGCATGGACATGGGGGGCAAGCGCCTGTCCCGCCGCCAGTCGCGGGGTCGGACGGCGGTAGCGGTGCAGGAGCGTCGCCGGCCCCGCCGCCCCTCGCGCGATGGCGAGGCCCGCGCCGGCATCGCCGATCGTGCCGGTGACCCACAGCGCGTCGCCCGCCCGTGCGCCGTCGCGGCGGGGTGCATAGGGGCTGCGGCCGATGGCGGTCAGCGACAGGATGCGCGGGGCGCGTGGGGGCAGCTTCACCGTATCGCCGCCGAGCAGGGGGCAGGCGAAGGCGCGCAGGACGTCGGCCAGCCCGGACAGGAAGGCACGGTCCCATGCGTCGTCACCGATCGGGTAGCCGAGCATCACCCCGACCGGCACCGCGCCCTTGGCCGCGAGGTCGGACAGGTTGGTCGCCACCAGCTTCCACGCGACATCGGCCGGCGGATCGAGGGTAAGGAAATGCACGTCTTCGACGATCAGGTCCTTGGTCAGCACGAGGTCGCCGAGATGCGCGGCGTCGTCGGTCAGCCCAAACGCGCCGGGATGCAGCGGCAGGGTGCGCAGCAGGCCGAGGAAGTCGGCTTCGGTCATGCCGGCGCGATCCATGCGCCATGGGCGTGGGCGGTCGCCAGCATCGCCGGTTCGCCATGGCCGGGCCAGCTCTGCACGATCAGTTCCTGGCGTTGCAGGACGCGGTCGGGCTCCATGCGGACCCACGCGAGCGGGTGGCCGGGCGTGGCGCGGGCCGCCGCCTGCGCCATCATCGCGGTGATCGCGGCGCGGCGGGCGTCGCCGAGATATTGCCAGACGACCGAGTGCATCAGGACACGGGTCACGCCCTCCGCCTGCGGTTCGGCGAGCCGGTTGCGGAGCCAGTCGACCGCGTCGCCCTGCGCCAGATCGACCGGGCGGTCGCGCAGCATCGCGGTGGCGGCGGCGAGGCGCGCCTGCCGTTCGGGCTGGTCCGCCCAGATATAGCCGGACAGGCGCGCCGCGACTGCCGGATCGGTGGCGTCGAGCGGCTGGATATCGATGCCGCACACCCGGTCGATCCGGAGCGGCACCGCAGGCGGCGGGGGACCGCGCCAGTCGGGGCGGATCGTGACCGGCGCGTGCTCCGGTCCGACCGTTACCCCGCCGAGATCGAAGCGATAGCGGTCGATCAGCAGGTTGAGCCCGGCGCTCGACCCGATTTCCAGCAGTTCGAGCCGCGGACCGTGGCGCCGCGCGACCTCCAGCAGCCCGGCCATCAGCACGCCGGACCGCATCGGTTCGTTGGTCTGCGGCGGGCCGTCCAGCCATGGCAGCAGCGCGGCGTCGTGTTCGACCAGCACCCGGCGCAGGATCGGCCCGGCATCGCCCGTACCCGCGAACAGGCCGGTCAGCGCGGGATCGATGCCGGTGCGGGCGAGCGCATGGAGGCCCCCGACGAGGCGCAGCGGCAGCGCGTCGGGGATCGGTTCGCCCGGCCAGTCGAGCACCGCCCGGCCGGTCCGGCCGTCGCGGGTGAGGGCGGTGGCGAGCGCATCGCACACGGCGGCCGTGATCGGCGCGTCCATCGCCGCGCAGAAGGCGGCCTGCTGGCGAAAGGCTTCGCGATTCGTCGGTTCGTCGGCCATGGCGCGCGTGTTGCGCCCGCCGCTGGCCCCAAGTAAAGCCCGCCGTGCCCATGACCGACCCCATCATCATCGCCGTGCCCAAGGGGCGCATCCTCGACGAAGCCATGCCGCTGCTCGCCCGCGCCGGCATCGTGCCCGAGGCGGCGTTCAGCGATCCCGACAGCCGTGCGCTGCGGTTCCGCACCGATCGCGCCGATATCGACCTGATCCGCGTCCGCGCGTTCGACGTCGCGACCTTTGTCGCGCATGGCGCGGCGCAGCTGGGCATCGTCGGGTCGGACGTGCTGGCCGAGTTCGACTATTCGGAGCTGTACGCGCCGGTCGACCTGAAGATCGGGCATTGCCGCATCTCGGTCGCCGAGCCGGCACACATGGCCGAGGGCGACGATCCGCGCGGGTGGAGCCATGTGCGCATCGCCACCAAATATCCGCACACGACCCAGCGCCACTTCGCGGCGCGGGGCGTTCAGGCCGAGTGCGTGAAACTGAACGGTGCGATGGAGCTGGCGCCGGTGCTGGGCCTCGCCCCGCGCATCGTCGATCTGGTGTCGTCGGGGCGGACGCTGAAGGAGAACGGCCTCGTGGAAGTCGAAACCATCGCCGAGGTGACGTCGCGGCTGGTCGTCAATCGCGCGGCGTTCAAGACCCGCGAACAGGTGGTGCCGCTGGTCGATGCGTTCCGCCGGGCGGTGGCGGCATGATCCGGCTGGACGCGGGCGCGGCGGGCTTCGCCGCCGACTTCGCCGCGCTGGTCGATGCCCGGCGGGAAGCCGACAGCGACGTGGCGCGCGACGTGGCGGCGATCCTGCGCGCGGTGCGCGACGATGGCGACGCGGCGGTGCGGGCGTTCACCGAGAAGTTCGACGGGCACGACCCCGACGCGACCGGATGGCGGATCGAGCGGGCGACGTGCGACGCGGCGCTGGCCGGGCTGGAGCCGGAATTGCGGGCGGCGCTGGAATTGGCGCATGGCCGGATCGTCGCCTATCACGCCAAGCAGCGGCCCGAGGATCGCGACGAGGTGGACGCCGACGGCGTGCGGCTGGGCGCGCGGTGGAGCGCGGTCGCGGCGGCGGGGGTCTATGTGCCCGGCGGCCGCGCGGCCTATCCGTCGTCGGTGCTGATGAACGTGGTGCCGGCCAAGGTCGCCGGGGTCGGGCGGATCGTGATGGTCACGCCGACGCCGAAGGGCGAGGTCAATCCGCTGGTGCTGGCCGCCGCGGCGCTGGCCGGGGTGGACGAAGTGTGGCGGATCGGCGGGGCGCAGGCGGTCGCCGCGCTCGCCTATGGCACCGACCGGATCAAGGCGGTCGATGTCGTGACCGGCCCCGGCAATGCGTGGGTCGCCGAGGCCAAGCGGCAGCTGTACGGCGTGGTCGGGATCGACATGGTCGCGGGACCGTCCGAGATCGTGGTCGTGGCCGACGGGCAGAACGATCCGGAATGGATCGCCGCCGATCTGCTGAGCCAGGCCGAGCATGACCCGACCAGCCAGTCGATCCTGTTCACCGACGATGCGGGCTTTGCCGACCGGGTGGCGCAGGCGGTCGACCGGCAGATCGCAGAGCTGGCGACCGGACAGGTGGCGCGGGCGAGCTGGGATGCGAACGGGGCGATCGTGATCGTGCCGACGCTGGCAGATGCCATGCCGCTGGTCGACCGGCTGGCGCCCGAGCATCTGGAACTGGCGGTCGGCGATCCCGAGCCGTTGTTCGCGGTGGTCCGGAACGCCGGGTCGGTGTTCCTCGGGCGGTACACCCCGGAAGCGGTCGGCGACTATGTCGCGGGGCCGAACCATGTGCTGCCGACCGGGCGGCGGGCGCGCTTCGCGTCGGGGCTGTCGGTGCTGGATTACATGAAGCGGACCAGCTTCCTGGGGATGGACGCGGCGGCGCTGGCGAAGATCGGACCGGCGGCGGTGACGCTGGCCGGCGCCGAAGGGCTGCCGGCCCATGCGAAGTCGGTGGCTATCCGGTTGTAATGGTTCGGGTATTTCTGTGCGGTTGGGCCAAAGGTCACAAAGGTCACACTCGCCACGGTTTCGCGTAGCGCGATGTTGTGCGTCGCCCCGGCGAAGGCCGGGGCCTCGTGCGGCGAGGCGTGCGCTCCATGACCGGGAGATCCCGGCCTTCGCGGGGATGACGTTCGTGGCGTGGTATGGCGGTTCTGCGCCAAAGGTCACGAAAGTCACACTCGTGCGCGATTGTGCGCCGTTCGGGTCGGGCACGGTTCGGGGGCGGACGGTTCAAAGAGCGCGGGCACCCTGTCATGGACGATGCCTGTAGGAAAGCGGGGCCTCGACTTGGGGGCAAAGGTGGGTCTATGGGGCGGCGCTTATGACCAGCAAGAATTCCCGCCCGCGCGGTGCCCGTCAGGCCCGCGCCGCCGCCCGGTTGGCTGCCGTCCAGGCACTGTACCAGCATGAGATGGAAGCGACGCCGATCCCGGCGCTCCTCCACGAATTCCACCAGCACCGGCTGGGCGCGACGATCGAGGATGTCGAATATGCCGAGGCCGACGTCCAGTTCTTCGACGATATCGTCAAGGGCGTCGATGCGCGGCGCGAGGAGATCGACGCGCTGATCGCGTCGAAGCTGTCGAGCGGCTGGACGATCGACCGGCTGGACAAGCCGATGCGGCAGATCTTGCGCGCTGGGACCTATGAGCTGCTGGCGCGGGCCGACGTGCCGGTGGCGGCGGTCATCAGCGAGTATCTGGACGTGGCCGATGCGTTCTACGACCGGCGCGAAAAGGGGTTCGTGAACGGGCTGCTGGATTCGGTGGCGAAGGTGGTTCGGGGCTGACCTTGCCTATCCATACTCCCTCCCGTTTGCTTCGAGCGTAGGTTCGAGCTTGTCGAGAACCGTAGTCGAGAAGGGGTTGCCTCGAACGACCGGGTTCTCGACGGGCGCTTCTCGACAAGCTCGAAGCTGCTCGAACCGAACGGGGTGGGTGGGGCGAGGTGGCTCGACACAACTCCCTCCGTTCGTCCCGAGTAGCTGCTGAGCTTGTCGAAGCGGCGTATCGAAGGACCTGTGTCCCCAGTGCTTCGATACGGGCCTTCGACTTCGCTCAGTCCCTACTCAGCATGAACGGGGGCGGTAGGGCGAGTGGTCAACCAGTGCCTTATCGCCCGGTTCACCGCCTCCGGCGCCTCCCACGGCACGAAATGCCCGGCGTCGACCTCGACCACGCTCAGGTCGGGCACCAGGTCGCCCAGTCCCTCCAGTTGGACCGGTAGCAGCGCGCGGTCCTGCATCCCCCATACCACCAGCGTCGGCTGCGTCACCGGCGGGAAAGGGCCGTCGAGCCACGCCGGGCGCTCGACCGTTTCTTCGGGCGTGGGGACGACGATCGGTGAGGCGCGGTACCAGTTGAGCATCGCGGTCATAGCGCCGGGATTGGCCCATTCGGCGAGATACGCCGCCTTGTCCTCGCCCGCGATTGCGCGGGTCACGAAGTTCGCGAAGCCGGTGGCGAAGAAGCGTTCGAGCCCGGCGCCGACCAGTCCCCGGTCGAGCGAGGTGTCGCGGAAGCGGGTCATGTACTGGCTGGCGGCGCGCTGTGCCGGGTCGTCGAACAGCGCGCGCTGGAAGACCAGCGGGTGCGGCGCGTTGCAGATGACCAGCCGTTCGATGCGGTCGGGATGGCTGAGCGCCGCCATCCACGCGATCGCGCCGCCCCAGTCATGGCCGACCAGCGTGAAGCGGCCGATGTCCAGCGCATCGGCGAGCGCGATCAGGTCGGCGACGATGTTGGCCGGCGAATAGTCTGCCACCGCGGGTGGCTTGTCCGAGGCGGCATACCCGCGCTGGTCGGGCGCGACGACATAATGGTCGCGGGCGAATTCGGGCAGCTGGTGCCGCCACGTCCGGTGCGATTCGGGAAAGCCGTGGAGGAAGATCATCGCCGGATGCGCGCGATCGCCCGCGACCGCGACGTCGAGCGCGACGCCGGTCGACAGCGCGATGCGGGTGAGGGCGGTCATGGGTAGCTGACCGTCTTGGGCACTTCGGGGATCGGAATGAATTCCTCGGCATCGTCGGGCACTTTCGGGAAATTGCCCGCCTTCCAGTCGGCCTTTGCCTGATCGATGCGGTCGCGGCGGGACGACACGAAGTTCCACCAGACGTGGCGCGGGGTCGTGAACGCCTCGCCACCGCACAGCATCACCCGCGCGCCGCCCGACGAGCGCAGCGTGGCGGCGATGCCGGGGCGCAGCACGTAGAGCGTCATGGGGTCGAGCGGCACGCCGTCCAGCGCGGCGTCTCCATGGGTCATGTAGAGCGCGCGTTCGTCGGCGCCGGCATCGATCGGGATCGCGCCGCCGCGCTCCAGCACGATGTCGGCATAGATCGTCGCGGCGTACTGGGTGGTCGGGGCCGATACGCCCCACAGGTCGCCCATCACGACGCGCGCGGTCGCGCCATCGCCGGTGACGACCGGCAGCTTCGCGGCTTCGACATGTTCGAACGCGGGGTCCATCTCTTCCCTGTCCTCGGGCACCGCCAGCCAGGTCTGGATGCCCGAGAGCAGCGGGCCGCCGGCGCGTTCGTCGGCCGGCGAGCGTTCGGAATGGACGATGCCGTGGCCCGCGGTCATCAGGTTGACCGCGCCGGGTTCGATCCGGGCGAAGGTGCCGAGCGAATCGCGATGGTCGATCGCGCCGCCGAACAGGTAGGTGACGGTGGCGAGGTTGATGTGCGGGTGCGGGCGCACGTCGATCCCCTGACCGGGGTCGAGTTCGGCCGGGCCCATCTGGTCGAAGAAGATGAACGGGCCGACCATCGTCCGCGTCCGGGTGGGCAGCGTCCGGTGGACCTTGAACCCGCCCAGATCGTGGGTGACCGGCAGGATCGTCTGGAGGAAGAAGCGGTCGTTTTCCATCAATCGGCGTCCAGTTCGGGATAGTGGCGGAAGATGCCGTTGTCGTTGAACGGAATCCGGCGGTCGCTGGCCAGATAGTCGGCGATGCCGGGCAGCGCGGCCACCGCATCGCGGATCGCGACCAGCCGCGGCAGGCGCGGCTCCAGCGTCGCCATCCGCCGGGGAAAGGCGTGGCGCAGCCCGTCGACCACCTGGAACAGCGAGGTGTCGACATAGGTCCAGCGATGGTCGATCGCCCAGGGGCCGTCATGCTCGCCGAGCAGCGTTTCGAACCAGCCGAGGAATTTGGGCATGCGCTGGTCGCGAAACTGCGCAGCGGCGCGGGCGGCCTCGGGACGCTGGTCGCCGTAATAGGCCCCCATGTCGACCGGATGGTGGACGGCATGCACTTCGGCGACGAGGTCGGCGATGGTCAGTTGCCACTGGTTCGCCCAGCTGCGGTCGCGGATGCTGGAGAGCGCAAGGCCGTGGCGCTCGCCCAGATATTGCAGGATGTTGGCGACCTGCGCGATGCGCAGGTCGCCCAGTTCGAGAAAGGGCGGGGCGAAGGGCGCACGCGGCGACGCCGCCATCCGGCGCTGCATCGCGTCGACGCCGTCTTCGCGGGCGCGGTCGCGATAGGCGATGCCGGCGCCCTCCATGGCGAGGCGGACGAACTCGCCGCGCCCCTGCAGCGTCGGCCAGTACCACAAGTCGTAGTTCAAGCGGCGTCTCCGGCCGCGCGGGCGCGGATCGCCAGCGCGTGGATGCGGGTGGCGAGCAGGTCGGCGAGCGCGCGATTGACCAGCCGCTGGCGTGCGACGCGCGACTGGCCGGAAAAGGCGGCTGCCACGATCTCCACGGAAAAATGCGTCTCGCCCGTGCCGTCGTCGCCCATATGGCCGGCATGGTGGTGGCTGTCGTTGGTGACGATCAGGTGCGTCGGGTCGAGCGCATCGCGCAGACGGATGGCGATCAGATCGGCGAGCGGAACGGTAGCGGTATCGGTCATCCGACCTATATAGCGCGTTTTGCCAGAGGGAGTCGCGTGGCGCGCGAGAAGATCAGCAAGGACCGGCCGAATGCCCGCTTTCACGGCCGCGTGGAAGCCAATGGCCGGCCGTGCGAAGTGCCCGGATGCGGGCAGGCCGGCGAGTTCCGCGCGCCGCCGCTGGAAGGGGCGCCGCAGGGTGGCGAGCGGCCGAACGCCTATCGCTGGTTCTGCCTCGACCATATCCGCGCGTTCAATGCGGGGTATAATTACTTCGCGGGGATGACGGCGGAGGAAATCCACGACGCGCAGCGCCCCTATGCCGGGTGGGAGCGCGAGACGCGCGCCTTTGCGCGGGCCGGTGGCGATCCGGGGCCGGCGTGGGCCGACTATGCCGACCCGCTCGACGCGATCGGCGCGAAGTTCCGGACCGTGCGCGAGGCACGCGGCGAACGGCAGGACGGCCGGCCGCTGAGTTCCGCCGACCGGTCGGCGCTGAAGGTCATGGGGCTGGCGGTCGATGTCGACCGGACGGGATTGCGCAAGCGCTATTCGGAACTGGTGCGGCTGTATCATCCGGATCGCAACGGCGGGGACCGCAGTCACGAGGCGGCGTTGCAGAAGGTGATCGCGGCGTATCAGCAGTTGAAGGGGGCGGTGGCGTTTGCTTGAGGATAGTGCCTCAGCTTCAACCGTTCGTGCTGAGTAGGGGCTGAGCGAAGTCGAAGACCCGTATCGAAGCATTCAGCCGCAGGCGGTCCTTCGATACGCCCCTTCGACAAGCTCAGTGGCTACTCAGGACGAACGGTTGCTGGTTACATCGGCAGCCGTCAATCCAGCCCCACCGCCACCGCCTCCAGCTGCTGCGCGACCATCGCCCAGCCGCCCTCGAACCCCATTTCGGCGTGCATCTTCGCGGTTTCCGCGTCCCAGTGGCGGGCGGCGGCGCGGTAGAGGGTGGCGCCGCCGTCCTCTGCGAAGGTGAAGGCGCCGACGAACGCCAGCTGCTGCGGCTGCGGGTGCCAGCCGGGGCGCAACGCATTGGTGAAGACGATGCGTTCGTGGGGCACGACGTCGAGGATCACGCCCTCGCCGGTCATTTCCTCGCCGCCGGGACCGCGCATCGTCGTCGCGAAGCGGCCGCCGGGGTGCAGGTCGAGGCCGAGCAGTTCGGTGGTCCATGGCCGCGGCGCCCACCATTTCGGCAGATGCTGCGTCCATGCCCGCCACACGAGGTCGATGGGGGCGGCGATGCGGCGTTCGATCGCCAGTTCGTGTTCGTCGGTCATGCGCGTGGTCCTACCAGCCCGAAGCGGGCGCCCATGGGATCGCTGGCTACCACGGAAAAGCTGCCGCCGGGAATCTCGTCGGGGCCCTGGATCACGCTGCCGCCGCCCGTGACGATGCGTGCGGTCGCGGCGTCGATATCGGCGACCAGCGCATAATATTGCCAGCCGACCTGCCCGCCCGGCACCATGCCCATCGCCGCGCCGAGGCAGGTGTCGCCATTGTGCAGGAACTTGTAGTCGCCGAGCGGCCCCATCGGCATCCCGCCTTCCTGTCGCCAGCCGAAGCGGTCGGCGTAGAAGGCGATGGCGCGATCCTGATCGGGGGCGGTCAGCTCGTTCCAGACGAAATGGCCGGGCGTCGCATTCTCCGACCCGCAGAAGGACGTGCTGGCGGTATCGCGCTCGCCGCGCATCAGGTAGAGGGCGGCGGCCTGCGGGTCGGTCAGCATCGCCATGCGGCCGACGCCGGGCATGGTGGTGGGTGGCATGTGCTGATGGCCCCCCGCGCCCACGAAATCGGCGGCGGCGGCATCGACATCGTCGACCGCGACATAGCCGAGCCAGGTCGGCGCCGGCATCGCATCGGGCATCGCCATCAACCCGGCGACCGGCTGTCCATCGGGGGCCGTGAACAGGCGATAGTCGATCCCGGGCGTGCCCGAATCCTGCAACGTCCAGCCGACGACGTCGGCGTAGAAGGCCGCCGCCGCATCGATGTCGCGGGTCAGCAGTTCGTACCAGATGAAATCGCCGTGCCGGTTCATTTCGCTGCTCCCATGGTCCGGTCGAAAATCGGGGTGAAGCCGCCGTACAACATGCGTCGGCCATCGAAAGGCATGTCGCGCCCGGCCAAGCGCGGGTCGGCCATGATCGCGCCCCAGCCGGCATCGCGCGCCGCGCGCGACGGCCATTCGATCCACGACCAGGCGACGACCTCACCGTCCTCCAGCGCGACGGCGCGGGCGAAGTCGGTGTGCGTGCCGGCAGGTACGTCGTCGCCCCAGCATTCGACCACGCGCACCGCGCCATGTTCGACGAACAGCCGCGCCGATTCTGCTGCGAAACCGGTATAGGCATCGCGCGCGCCGGTCGCGACCGGGGTCAGGCAACCGTCGACATAGCCGGTCGCGCCGGTTCCCCGTTCGTCGACGATGGTGGCGAACCCGCCATAGATCATGCGCCTGCCATCGGAGGGCATGTCGAGTTCGGCCATGCGCGGATCGGCCATCATCGCCGCGCCCACAGCATCGCGCGTCGCACGGTCGGGATATTCGATCCAGCTGAACAGGACGTCCTCCCCCTCCGCCAGCGCGACCGAACGGGGGAAGTCGGTGTGGGTGCCGGGGGACACGTCGTCGGCCCAGCATTCGACCAGCCGGCCGGCGCCGAGATCGGCGAAGATCGCCGACGCGGCCGCGACATGCGCTTCATAGGCGGCGCGGTTGGCACGCGGGACCGGGGTCACGAAGCCGTCGATATAGGTCATGGACATTCTCCCTTGCTCGCCCGGACCGGCGGCGTGCCGGTGAATCCCGCCAGCTGCGCGGCGAGCGCGCGGGCGAAGGCGGGGCGGGCGGTGCCCCGCGCGACATAGTCGACCAGCGTCGGATGGCGTTCGAGAAGCGCGCTGCCGTCCATGATCCGCAGCACCGCGACCATCATCAGGTCGCCGATGCTGAAGTCGCCGTCGAACCATGGCCGATCGTCCAGCCGCGCCGCGACCTCGCCCAGCCGCTGCGCGATGCGTGCCTCGATCGCGGGCAGGCGCGGGGCGGACCACGGCTTGTCCGCTTCGAACAGCGTGGCGATGGCATGGTCCATGATCGGCGGCTCGACGATGTTGAGCGCGGCGAACAGCCATTCGGTCGCGCGTGCCCGCGCCGCCGGATCGCCCGGCAGCAGCACACCGTGGCGCTCGGCGACGTGCAGCACGATCGCACCCGATTCGAACAGCGTCAGGGGACCGTCCTGATAGGTCGGCACCTGTCCGAACGGCTGGCGGGCGCGGTGCTCGGGCGCCGTTTGCGCGCCCTGCGCCAGATAAAGGACGTCGTAGGGCTGGCCCGCCTCTTCCAATATCCAGCGCACGCGCAGGTCGCGGACCTGCCCCTTCGCGAAATCGGGGACCCAGTCGAACGCGGTGATGACCGGGCGGGTCACGGGTGCTGCCCGGCATGTGCTGCCACGTCCATCGTGAACGGACCCCAGCCATGGCCGTCCAGATCGGCGAAGGCGCGACTGTACATATAGCCTTCGTCCTCGGGATCGTGCAGTTCGCGTCCGCCCGCGGCGATCGCCGCTTCGGTGATCGCATCGACGCCCGCCCGGTCGTCGAACGACAGCGCCAGCAGCACCCCGCTTTCGCTATGCGCGTCGATGATCCGCTTGGGAGTGAAGGTGGCGTAGAAATCGCGGTCGAGCAGCATGACGTGGATGGTGTCGGACCAGGCCATTCCCGACCCGCGTTCGTTCGAGAATTGCTCGTTCTTCGTAAAGCCGATCGCTTCGTAGAAGGCGGTCGCGGCCGCCACGTCGGTGACGGCGAGGTTCACGAAAATCATCTTCGGCATGACACCCTCTCCCCAAGGTCGTGACGAATCGCTGTTTGTGTTGAGTGCGCCCATCGGTTACCAAAAGCAACGATGGAGTTAGAAAAAGTAACCAAGGAAGCGAAGCGGCGGTATGACGATGCCTGTGGGGCGGCGCTGGGCATGGAGTATGTCGGCGAACGCTGGGCGTTGCTGCTGATCCGCGAACTGTTGCTGGGGCCGCGCCGGTTCGGCGAAATCCGCGCCGGACTGCCGGGGATCAGCGCGAACGTGCTGACGCAGCGGCTGGCGGGGCTGGAGGCGGCCGGGATCGTCGGGCGACACCGGTTGCCGTCGCCCGCCAATGCGCAGGTCTATGCACTGACGCCATGGGGGCGGGAGGCCGAACCGGTGGTGCTGGCGCTGGCGAAATGGGCGCTGCGGTCGCCGGCGCACGACCCGACGCTGCCGTTTTCGGCGGTGTCGCTGATGCTGTCGCTCAAGATGCTGCTGGTGACGGAGCGGGCCGGGGACTGGCGCGCGTGCGTCGCGTTCCGATTCGGCGACGACCGCTATGTCGCGACCCTGGCGGACGGTGCGGTGCAGGTCCGGCGCGGGGCGGGCGAGGATGTCGATGCGACGCTGTCGGGCAGCCCGGGCGCGTTCCTGCCGGTCGTCTATGGCGGCAGGCCGCTGGCGATGGCGGAGACGATAGCGGTCGAGGGGAACCGGGCCATCGCCGAACGGTTCACGACGCTGTTCCGATTGCCGCCGAAGGTTGAGTAGGCGGCCCGCTTCGTCCTAAAGGACGCCGCGACGCATCTTGGCGCCCCCGCGAAAGGCCCGCATGACCACCGACCCTATGCCCCAGCCGTCCGAGACCACGATCCTGAGCGCCCCCGACCGGATGGTGAAGGTGCGCGAACTGTTCGGCATCGACAGCGACATGGAAGTCCCGGCCTTTTCGGTCGCCGACGAACGCGTGCCCGACGCCGATCCGGCCTATGTGTTCGATCCCGACACGACGCTGGCGATCCTCGCGGGCTTCGCGCACAACCGGCGGGTGATGGTGCAGGGCTATCACGGCACGGGCAAGTCGACGCATATCGAACAGGTCGCGGCGCGGCTGAACTGGCCGTGCATCCGCATCAACCTCGACGCGCATATCAGCCGCATCGACCTGATCGGGCGTGACGCGATCGTGCTGAAGGACGGGCAGCAGGTCACCGAGTTCCGCGAGGGGTTGCTGCCATGGGCATTGCAGACACCGACCGCTTTGGTGTTCGACGAATATGACGCGGGGCGTCCCGACGTGATGTTCGTGATCCAGCGCGTGCTGGAGACCGAGGGCAAGCTGACGCTGCTCGACCAGAACCGCGTGATCCGGCCGAACCCCTATTTCCGGCTGTTCGCGACCGCCAACACGGTGGGCCTGGGCGATACGTCGGGGCTGTATCACGGCACGCAGCAGATCAACCAGGGGCAGATGGACCGGTGGAACATCGTCGTCACGCTGAACTACCTGCCCGCCGCGACCGAGGCGCGGATCGTGCTCGCCAAGTCGGGCGAATATGACAAGGTCGGCGGCAAGGAAGCGGTGGAGAAGATGGTGCGCGTGGCGGACATGACACGGCGCGGCTTCGTCAACGGCGACATCTCGACGGTAATGAGCCCGCGAACGGTCATCACCTGGGCGCAGAACGCGCTGATCTTCGGCGATGTCGGCTTCGCGTTCCGGCTGTCGTTCCTGAACAAGTGCGACGAGGCCGAGCGGGCGCTGGTGGCGGAATATTATCAGCGGGTGTTCGGGAAGGATTTGCCGGAGAGCGTGGTGGCGAAGGCGTAAAATCGGCGGCGCTTTCGCCCCGTATCCCCGCCTTCGCGGGGATACGGTGTTTGCGGGGAGGGCGCGCGCCATACCGGACCAACCCCACACCCCACCGCGACTCGCATTGACTCCCCTGTCAGCAGGCCCCATCCCAATCCCATGGCACATCTGCACCCGCTTGCCGTCGCTCCCGGCGACATCGACCATATGGGGCATGTCAACAATGCCGTGTACCTGTCATGGGTGCAGGACGCTGTCGTCGCCTATTGGGAGCGGGTCGCGCCGGCCGATGCGGTCGCGAAGCACCTGTGGGTCGCGCTGAAGCACGAGATCACCTATCGCCGGCCCGCCTTCCTCGACGATACGATCGTCGCAACGGTGGTGGCCGAGCGGGTCGAAGGGGTACGTGCCTATTTCTCCACGCTGATCCAGCGCGGTGAAGAGGTGCTGGCCGAGGTGCAGAGCACGTGGTGTTCGCTCGATTCGATCACCAAACGGCCCGTACGGGTGGCGCGCGACGTGGTGCATCGCTTCCTGCCCGAATAACGATTTCGTTTTTTGCAATTGCGATAAGAACCTGTGCAGTTGCGATGTTGCACTGCACAAGCGCATATCTCCGGCAACGAAACGACGCTTGTGCGTCGACCCCGACCAGCCGGAGAACAGACCATGCGCAGCTTTGCCGCCGCCGCCGCCTTTCGCGTTGCCCTCGTCGCAGCAGGCATGCTGATCCCGACGCTCGCCTCGGCCAACGAGCTGGAGCGTGATGGCTACAAGTTCGACTATACCCGCAGCGTGACCGACACGGGCGAAACCATCCTCGCCGGCACCGTCACCACCAGCGGCGAACCGTTCCGCCTGGTCGTGCGCGACCGCACCGTGTCGGGCGACGTCGGCGGCCGCCCGGTGCGCTTCCGTATCGCCAAGCCGCTGAACGGTTCGGCGCAGGTCGCGAGCCGCTAAGCTTTCGGTTCCCAGCCGGCTCTGGCGCCCGTCCCCGTCATGGGGGCGGGCGCTTTTGCGTTCGGGGTTCCAGCGGCGTGGTGGGCGGGGCTGGCCGGGGATGGGTTCACGCGGAGGCGCGGAGGCGCGGAGGGGTTGCGTTCGGGGCCACGTCCCCCGCGCCAGCGGCCTGATCTCCGGTCGAAGCCTGCGAGCCTGTCTCCCGATCGCGAGCCGCTCGCCCGGTACGCAACCCCTCCGCGTCTCCGCGCCTCCGCGTGAACCAACCTGCTACTTCGGCGCCATCCCCGTATAATCGATCCGCCACAGCCGGAGCGGCGAACCCTTCGGCAGGGCGACCGGGGTCAGCCACGCCGGCACCTTGTTGTGCGCCAGCAGGTCGTAAAAGCCTCCGGGCGAACGGGCGCGGTAGTTGGTGGTTTCCGCCATGTTGGGACAGGTCAGCAGATAGGTCGCGTGGTGCAGCGCGGCGATCGCGCGAAAATTCTCCGGATCGCCCTGGAACGCGTGGTGCACATCGAGGATCGCGTCGCCGTTGCGGTGATAGGGACCGGTGATGCCGTCGTGATGCGTCGCGACGATCAGGCGGGGGCCGAGATCGACATGGGTGAACATCACCGCGGCAGGGATACGGTTCAGCGCCTGTAGCGCGGGCAGGCTGGCGCAGCGCGATCCGGCGCGCAGTACCGTCTTCGTCCGGTTGTCGGGCGGATCGATGCGCAGCTTCTGCACGAGAAAGCCGACCGCCATGCTGGAGAGCACCAGTACGGCCGCGGCGGTGCCGAGGATGCGCACCACCCGGCTGTTGCGGCTGAGCAGCCATGGCAGCACGACCCATGCCAGCGCGACCGCGCCGGGCACCGCGAGCAGCTGTGCCGCCGGGCCGGAGCGGATCTGCCAGAACAGCATGGCGACGGCAAAGGCGGTGAACAGCGTGATTGCCGCCCAGGGCACGATCGTGGCCGTGCGCCGCGCGCGCCACGTCGCGAAGAGGGTGCCGAGCAGCCCGATGATCGGGCCGGTGATGATCGGCAGGATCGTGCGCCACGGCATCGAATAGAGCGGCTTGGCCTCCCGCACGTTGTTCAGCCAGGTGCGTGCCAGTTCGTCCGACACGCCCTCGGGTCGCTGCAGGCATTGCGGGAACAGCGCGGCGAACGCACCGGCGAGCACACCGCCGGCCAAGAGCGTCAGGACGAGGCGGACGATGCGGTTGGCCGGCGCGATCCATGCCAGCAGCACCAGCAGTGCGCCGCCCGCGACCACCGCCGACAGCCATATCGGCGTCAGCGCGTCGCACCGCATCGCATAGTTGGCGTTGGAGGCGAAGGCGACGAAGCCGACCGCGCTCCCCCCCGCTAGCGTCGCGCCATATACGGTCAGCCGTCGCGCCTCCGCCCGGTCCCATACCCAGCGCAAGCCGACGATCGCGCCGGCCATCGCGCAATAGGGCAGCAGTTCGAGGCCGATGGTGAGCGAAAAGGCCGAGGACAGGCCGACGACCATCCCGCCGCGCGCCTGTTTCGGATCGGCGAGGCCGGCGACGGTCCACGCGAGGCAGGCGAGCTGCCACCCGTGATGGTCGATCCGTTCGGGCATGAACATCAGCAGCGTCGACGAACAGCCGAACAGGAACAGCACGGCGAGCGGCCAGGCGACGGGGGCGACCAGCCGCCGCACCGTCACCGCCAGCGCCGCCAGCGCCACGCCCATCGGCAGCAGCGGCGCGATGCCGACCGCCAGCCTTTCCGCCCAGACCGGCCCGGCAAGGGGCTTGAGCAGCAGGATCAGCCCGGCGATCGGCAGGTCGACCAGCCGCGACCAGTGAATGTCGAGGCCGCCCGGCGGGTTCAGCCGATACTGGCGCAGATCGTACCAGCCCTGTCCGCCCAGCCATGCGCGGACCTGCATCAAGCGCATATTGTCGTCGGTGTCGGACAGCGCCAGCCAGTGGACCGCGTTCCACCGGTCCCACAGGAACCATGCGGCGATCGCGACCCAGGCGAGGAACAGCCAGCGCCGCCAATGGCTGTCGAGCGGATGGGGGCGGACTGGCATCTCGGTCAAAATCGCTTCCCCCGCGCCCTTGCGCATTCTACGGCAGGCATCCCGCCATGGTGGCGGTGGCCAAGCGCTGTATCGGATGGCGCGCAAAGGACAAGGGTGGCACGCGGGTGATCGCGCGGATCGAACGGTTGCTGGCGGACGGGGTACTGGGGCAGTTGATCCGCTTCGGGATCGTCGGCGGGCTGTCGACCGTGATCTACTCCGCCGTGTACCTCCCGCTGGTCTATCATGTCCTGCCGACCGGCTATGCGTTCGTCGCGGTCGTCCCGGCATTCGTCGTCGCCGCCGCGTTCGGCTGGTTCGCGCATGGCCGATGGAGCTTCCAGGGCCATGGCACGCGGACCCAAGGCGCCGAACAACCGGTCAGGTTCCTGTTGGTGCAGGGGTTCGGCATGGTGCTGAACGGGCTCTTCACCTTCGGCATGGTCGATATCGCCGGCCTTGCCGACTGGTCGCCGCTGGTGCCGGCGGTGCTGATCACCCCCTTCGCCACCTTCGCGCTCAATCGTTCATGGGTATTCGGATAAGATGGACCGCATCGTTTACGACCGCATGGCGGCGCACGACTCGACGCACTGGTGGTACCGCGCGCGGCGCGAAATCCTGGCGGATTATGTCGAGCGCTATGCCGGGTTGCCGCAGGACGCCCGCATCCTCGAGATCGGGTGCGGCACCGGGCACAATCTGCCGATGCTGGGCAGCTTCGGCAACGTCGATGCGATCGAGATCGATCCGGCGGCGCGCGCCATCGCGAGCGAGCGGCTGGGCAAGCCGGTCGGCACCGCGCCACTGCCGACGCTGGCCGGGGTGACCGGGCAGTACGACCTGATTGCGGTGCTGGACGTGGTTGAGCATATCGAGGACGACGTCGCGACGTTCCGCGGCATGGCCGACCGGCTGGCGCCCGGCGGCAAGATCCTAGTCACCGTGCCCGCGCACCAGTGGATGTGGAGCGCGCACGACGTGGTGAACCACCACCACCGCCGCTATTCGAAGGCGACGCTGGCCAAGGCGATCGGCGATGCTGGCTTGCAGCATAACGCCCTGCGCTATTTCAACTCGCTGCTGTTTCCCGCCGCCGTGGCGGCGCGGGTCGCGGGTAAAATCCGCGGCAAGGACGACAGCGACGATTCGCCTCCGCCGAGGCCGCTTAATGCCGCGTTCGAGGCGATCTTCCGGCTGGAACGGCATCTGCTGGGCCGCGTGCCGATGCCGCCGGGGCTGTCGATCGTGACGCTGGTGACGAAATAGGCTCGATACTGTCGCGCCGGACTTGATCGAGACTTCGACGGACGCCGACGGCCAGCCGTACCCCCGCGCAGGCGGGGGCAGAGCCAAGCAAAACAACGGTTTGCGCATTTGGCCCTGGATCCCCGCCTGCGCGGGGATGCGGTAGCAACCAAGCAGCGCCTACCCCCGCTTGAACCACTTCCACTTCGGCCCCGCCGATTGCAGCACGCCGCGTCGGAACAGCCGCGCGCCCACGCTGATCGTGATTGCGACCCACAGCAGCTGCCACGCCAGCGCGGCGAAATGCGGCCAGACGTCGCTGCTGGTCGCGGCGTGGCCGGCCATGGCGAAGGGCGAGCTGAACGGGAACAGCTCGGCCGCGGTCGCGATCCAGCTGCCCGGACGGCCGATCGCCGCCAGCGCGAAGCCGAACATCGCCATCTGGAAGATGGTGATCGGCAGCGACAGCATCTGGATTTCGCGCGGGGTCGTCGCCTGCGCGCCGACGGTCAGGAACACCGACCCCAGCAGCATGTATGCCAGCGTGAAATACAGGATGTAGAGCAGCGCGAAGGCCGGGAAGCCGATCGCCGGCGCGATGCCCGACAGGGCGGTGGCGAATTCGGGGGGCAGCAGCGCGCCGATATTGAGCGCGACCGCGACCCAGAAGGCGAGGAACAGGATCGCCACCCCGAACATGCCGATCAGCTTGCCGAGGAACACCGATTCGAGCGGCACGGCGGCGGCCAGCACCTCGATCACCTTGTTCGAACGCTCCTCCGCCATCGTGCCGACCGCCTGTCCGGCCAGCATCAGCGTGACGACGAACAGCGACACGACCGCGAAGGTGCCCGCCGCGTTCTTGCCGCCCAGCGAGGTGCTGTCGCGCTCGACACGGGTGAAGGTCGGTTGCGACAGGGGGGCCGCACCCAGGCCGGCGCGCTGGTCGCGCACCGCCTGTTCGGCCAGCGCCGCCAGATATCGGGCGGTGGTCGACAGCGGATTGGCATGCATCAGCTGTGGCCGGTCGAGCGGGCCGTACAGCACCGAGGGCACGTCGATATCGGGATCGGACAGCAGCGCCCGGGCCTGTGCCGCGGGATCGGCGTCGGGCGCGACGGTGGCGAGCGGGGGCAGGCCGCGTTCGCGCGCGATCGCCGGGCGGATCAGGGCATCGGCCGCGCGCAGCCGTGCCGCGTCGGCGGGGGGAACGATGGCGTAGATCTTTTCCTTGCCCTCCGTCCCCTGACCCACGGTCATCGCGCCCAGGCTGCCCATCGCGCCGAACCCGGCGAACAGCAGCGGGGCCAGCAGGAACAGCAGGAACATCGGCGTCATCACCGTCGCGATGAAATCGCGGCGCGCGATGGTCAGCGTCTGGCGGATCAGCCTGGCGGTGCCGCTCATGCCGCCTGCTCCAGTGCGGCTTCGCCGACGATGCGCACGAATGCGTCGTGTAGCCCGGGGCGTTCGATCGACAGTCCCGAAATGCCGTAGCCCGCGTCGATCAACCGCACCAATATCCCCTCTATCCCCTCGGGCGGCAGCGTGAAGCGCCACCCGCCTCGATCCTCCTGCGCATCGGCGGGCAGCAGGCCCGCGATGCCGGGCGCGGGATGGTGCGGCACGTAATGCGCCTTCATCGGCAGCAGCGCGCGGGCATCGTCCACCGTCCCTTCGAACCGGCGCTTGCCGTGCGCGATGACGCACAGCCGGTCGCACAACCGCTCGGCATGGGCCATGACATGGGTCGAAAACAGGATGGTGGCGCCGCGGTCGCGCTCGACGCGGATCAGCGCTTCCAGCCGTTCCTGATTGACAGGGTCGAGCCCGGAAAAGGGTTCGTCGAGGACGAGGAAATCGGGCTGGTGCACTACGCTGCCCAGCAGCTGGACGAACTGGGCCATGCCCTTCGACAATTTGCGGATCTTGCTGTCGATTGCATGGCCGAGGCCCGCCTGTTCGAGCATCACGCCGGCGCGCTTGCGCCCGACCGACCAGTCGAGCCCGCGCAACGCGCCCATGAACGCGATCGCCTCGCGCGCCTTCATGCCGGGATACAGGCCGCGTTCCTCTGGCAGATAGCCGACCCGGTCCGATGCGTCGCGTGGAGCGGCGTGGCCGAGCAGCGTACGGCTGCCTTCATCGGGTTCGATGATGCCCAGCAGCATGCGCAGCGTCGTCGTCTTGCCCGCGCCATTGGGACCGAGCACGCCGTACACCGCGCCGGTCGGCACGGCGAGGTCGATGCCGTCGACGACGCGGCGGTCGCCGAACCGCTTGACCAGTCCGGTCGCGCTCAAAGCCAAATGATTGTCCCGCAACCGACATCCCCCCAAACGACGCTCTTTAGCGTGCGCTGTGAAAAGCGTAGCGGGGGGATGTGATCCAAGACAAGGGCTCCCCCGGCGATATTGTCGCGCGGATTCGTGCCAGGGCGGCCGAATGCGGCTTCGTCGCGTGCGGCATCGCCCGCGCCGACGCCGCGCCGCGCACCGCCGAGCGGCTGCGCCAGTGGCTGGACGAGGGGCGGCACGGGTCGATGATCTGGATGGAGGAGCGTGCGCAGCAGCGCGGATCGCCCGCCGCGCTGTGGAGCGAGGTCCGGTCGGTCATCGCGCTGGGCATGAGCTATGCCCCGGCGGGCGATCCGCTGGCACTGGAGGGAGTGGGTGATCGCGGGCGCATCTCGGTCTATGCGCAAGGCGGCGATTATCACGACGTGGTCAAGAAGGCGCTGAAGACGCTGGGCCGCTGGCTGGCGCAGGAGGCGGGTTGCGACCTGAAGGTCTTCGTCGATACCGCGCCGGTGATGGAAAAGCCGCTGAGCGAGGCGGCGGGGCTGGGGTGGCAGGGCAAGCATACCAATCTGGTCAGCCGGACGCATGGCAGCTGGCTGTTCCTCGGCGCGATCTACACCACGCTGGACCTGACGCCCGACCGGCCGGGGCGCGACAGCTGCGGGTCGTGCGATGCGTGCCAGCGGGCGTGCCCGACGAACGCCTTTCCCGCGCCCTACCGGCTGGATGCGCGGCGCTGCGTCTCGTATCTGACGATCGAGCATGCCGGGCCGATCCCGGTCGAGTTTCGCGAAGGCATCGGCAACCGCATCTACGGCTGCGACGACTGCCTGGCGGTGTGCCCGTGGAACAAGTTCGCGCAAACGGCCGCCGCGAACCGGGCGTTCGCGGCGCGGGCCGAATTCGCCGCGCCGCGGCTGGCGGACCTGATCGCGCTGGACGATGCCGGGTTCCGCGAGGTGTTTCGCGGGTCGCCGATCAAGCGGATCGGCCGCAACCGCATGGTGCGCAACGCACTGATCGCGGCAGGCAACAGCGGCGATGCGGCGCTGATCGCGCCGGTGCGCGCGGCGTGCGGCGATGCCGATGCGGTGGTGGCGGAAGCGGCGGCCTGGGCGCTGGGGCGGCTGGACGGATTGGTCGAAACACGAATCGACCTGCAAACCGTTCGTGCTGAGTAGGGGCTGAGCGAAGTCGAAGACCCGTATCGAAGCACCTGCCACGGTCCTTCGATACGCCGCTTCGACAAGCTCGGCGGGAACGGCTTTGCTCCAAGCTCTCGACCCTAGCCCCCGCTCTCGCGCCGTACCGCCGCCAGTTCGGCGTTGCGGCGGCCCTGCACATGCGCCCAGTCGGGCGATTTCCAGTCGCCGCCCCAGATCAGCCGTTGGGCCTTCGCGGCCTCGCCCAGCGCGCGGAAGAAGATGTGCGCATCGGGTTCGCGCCAGTACCAGCGCTCGTCGACCAGATCGACGGCCCATGCCGCGGGCAGGCCGTCGGGCGTCTGCGCATTGTGGAAGCTGAAGCGGACCTTGCTGGTACCCGCCCGGACCAGCCGCTCCTGCACCGTGACCGAGCGCCAGCCATAGACGACGACCGGGCGGAAGCCGTCGTCGCGCAGCCGGTCGATCAGCGTCGCGACCTGTCGGCGGAACTGCGGGTGCAGGCTGGCGAGCTTGCGCGCCTGTGGCCAGTCGTTGCTGTCGCCCCAGCGGGCCGGTGCCGCGCGCAGCCGGGCGAGGGTGGCGCCGCCGGGATCGATGCGGCCATCGGCATCGATGCCGAACCGGTCCTGCACGCTGCGGATCGCGGCGATCATCCGGGGGCCGGCGATGCCGTCGATCCCGCCCGGCTCGATCCCGACCCGCAGCAACAGCCATTGGACGGTGCGCACGTCCACCGCCCGGTTGTCGCCGTCCTGCCCTACGCTCGCTTCGATCATCGCTCGCTCCGTCCTTGCTGGCGGCAAAACGCTGACGGGCGAAATCCTACATTACAAGGGGGTCGGCGCGGCCGGGGCGCGCCGCCGGCGGGGCTTCTTCGCAACGAACAGGCATGTATCGATCAGACGCACGGGTCCGTCACGCCGGATCAAGTCCGGGGTGAAGGAAGGGGCAGGCGTGTCGGCCGGCGAGGAATCGTTCGATACCGCTCGGCCGGCAACGTCATCCGATCGTTGCGCCATCCGGCTTTTCCTGTCGCGCGGCATCGGGTAACGCCACCCTCCATGATCCGTCCCGCGCTGTCCGTCGTCGTCCCCTGCTATAACGAGGCCGCGTGCCTCGACGTGCTGCATGCCCGCATCTCGGCGGCGGCGCGTGCGGTCGTGGGTGACGATCACGAGATCGTGCTGGTGAACGACGGGTCGCGCGACCAGAGCTGGGCGGTGATGGAGCGGCTGGCCGCGTCCGATCCGCGGCTGGTGGCGATCAACCTGTCGCGCAACCACGGGCACCAGCTGGCGCTGACAGCCGGGCTGGACCTGTGCGCGGGCGAGCGCATCCTGATTATCGACGCCGACCTGCAGGACCCGCCCGAGCTGTTGAGCGACATGATCGCGACGATGGAGAGCGAGAGTGCCGACGTCGTCTATGCGGTGCGGCGCAAGCGCGAGGGCGAGACGTTCTTCAAGAAGCTGACCGCCGCTGCCTTCTACCGCGTGCTCGACCGCGTCACCGACACGCCGATCCCGCTCGACACCGGCGATTTCCGGCTGATGAGCCGGCGGGCGCTCGACGCGCTGCTCAGCCTGCCCGAACAGGCGCGCTTCATCCGCGGCATGGTGGCGTGGGTCGGGTTTCGGCAGGTGCCGTTCCCCTATGACCGCGACGAGCGGCTGGCAGGCGAGAGCAAATATCCGCTGGGCAAGATGATCCGCTTTGCCCTCGACGCGGTGACCGGCTTCTCGACCGCGCCGCTGCGCCTTGCCAGCCATATGGGGCTGGTGCTGACCGGGCTGTCGCTGCTGCTGTTCGCCTATATCGCGATCGGATGGATTTCGGGCAGCGCGGTGCAGGGGTGGACGTCGACGATGCTGGTCGTCGTGTTCCTGGGCGCCGTGCAGATGTTCGTTCTGGGCATGATCGGCGAATATCTCGGGCGGCTGTACGTCGAATCGAAGCGGCGGCCGCTGTATCTGGTCGCCGATGTCGCCGGGCCGGTGAAGGGGCGGGCGAGCCTCGGCTATCGTGCCGGCGACCGGGGCGACGTGACGGTGTCGCCGATCCTGCCGGAGTTGCCCGAGCAGCAGTAGCAGGCGGGTTCACGCGGGGGCGCGAAGGTGTTCCGCTCGGAGCTTGTCCACCGACAGGCAAACGTCGCCCCAGCGAAGGCTGGGGCCTCAGGCGGCTCCTGCCACGCGCTATCCCGGAGAGATCCCAGTCTTCGCCGGGATGACGTCCAGTTCGAGGTAGTTGGTAAAGGCGGTAAGGCTGTTGTCTCCACCGAGCCTTGTCCCGAGTTCGCACCTTCTCCGCGCTTCCGCGTGAAAACAACCTATTGCGCGGCGACCTCCCCCAGCAACCACGACCGGATCGCGCTCGCGAGGTTCGGCGGATCGTCGCCCTCGATCCGCACCGCGTCGATCGCCGCGACCAGCGCCGACAGCGGCAGCGACCGCCGAGCCGCGGCTTCCTCCAGTGCCATCCAGAACCCCGGCTCCAGACTGATCGAGGTCGCGTGTCCGGCGATGGTGATCGACCGCTTCACCGGCCCGCGAAAGCCGCCGGGCGGGGCGGTCGGCTTCACGGGGTGTCGAACAGCGAGGCGAGCTGTTCGATCATCGTGCCCGCCAACTGTTCCGCGTCCATGATCGTCACCGCGCGCCCGTACCAGCGGGTCACGTCATGGCCGATGCCGATTGCGACCAGCTCGACCGGCGACTTGCCCTCGATCCACGCGATCACCTGTCGCAGATGCCGCTCCAGATAGCTGCCCGAATTGACCGACAGCGTCGAATCGTCGACCGGCGCACCGTCGGAGATGACCATCAGCACCTTGCGATCCTCGGGCCGTGCGATCAGCCGGCCATGCGCCCAGAGCAGCGCCTCGCCGTCGATATTCTCCTTCAGCAGTCCCTCGCGCATCATCAGCCCGAGCGATTTCTTCGCGCGCCGCCACGGCTCGTCGGCCTGTTTGTAGACGATGTGGCGGATGTCGTTGAGGCGGCCGGGCTGGAGCGGGCGGTTGGCGGCCAGCCACGCCTCGCGGCTCTGGCCGCCTTTCCATGCGCGGGTGGTGAAACCGAGGATCTCGACCTTCACGCCCACCCGTTCGAGGGTGCGGGCGAGGATATCGGCGCTGATCGCGGCGATGCCGATCGGGCGGCCGCGCATCGACCCCGAATTGTCGATCAGCAGCGTGACGACGGTGTCGCGAAACTCGGTATCGCGCTCGATCTTGTAACTGAGCGACTGCGCCGGATTGATGACGACCCGCGCCAGCCGCGCGGCGTCGAGCATCCCTTCCTCTTGGTCGAAGTCCCACGAACGCGACTGCTGCGCCATCAGCCGCCGTTGCAGCCGGTTGGCGAGCTTGGTCACCACCCCCTGCAACTGCACCAGTTGCTGGTCGAGATAGGCGCGCAGCCGTTCGAGTTCGTCGGCGTCGCACAATTCGGTCGCGGCGATGACCTCGTCGAACTTCGTCGTGAAGGCGCGATATTCGAACTGCGCGTTCAGGTCGGCGAAGGGGCGGTTGGGACGGACCGGCATCATGCCGCCCTCGTCTTCGCCATCGGCCATGTCGTCGCCCTCGGCGTCGTCATCCTCCGACATGTCGTCGCTCTGGCCGTCGGACTGGTCGTCGCTGCGATCCTGCCCGCGCGCCTCGACCTGTCCCTCGCCGCCCTGCTGCTCGCCCTTGTCCTCGCCGTCGTCCTGCGGGGTCTGTTCGTCGTCGCCCTCGGCATCGTCGCCGCCGTCATCGGCCTGTTCGGGTTCGACCTCGCCCTCGACCAGTTCGAGGTCCTCGAGGATGCGGGTGATGTTGCGGCCGAACGCCGCCTGGTCGTCGACCAGCGCGGCCAGCGTGTCGAGCTGCGCACCGGCGCGTTCCTCGATCCAGTCGGACACCAGCGCCATCGCCGGCGCGGCCGCCGCCGGGGGCAGCCGGCCGGTCAGCCGTTCGCGCACCATCAGCTGGACGGCGGTCGACAGCGGCACCTCGGCCCGGGTGCGCGCCCGCGTGATCGGGTCGGAACGCATCCGCAGCGCCAGCGCATGGTCGAGATTTTCGGCGATCCCGTCATAGCCCGCCGATCCCAGCGCATCGACCCGCGCCTGTTCGACCGCGTCGAACACCGCACGCGCCACCGCGTCGGAAGGGGCGGCGCGGCTGTGCACGGTGGCATCGTGGTGCCGCATCCGCAGCGCGAAGCCATCGGCCAGCCCGCGTGCCTCCGCCACCTGGTCGGCGGGGAGGGCGCGGGCGGGCATCGGCACCTTGATATGCTTGCCCGACGCTACCGGCGCGTCGGCGGTGAACGCCAGCTCCACCTCCGGCTCCCCGGCGATCGCGCGCGAGGTGCCGCGCAGGACGTCGCGAAACCGGTCGAGGGGGGATTCCTGTGCCATGGGGTGTGC
>RPSH01000040.1 GCA_003946805.1 Bacillus sp. 2B10
CGCCTGCGCGTTTCGGGATCAGCGATGGTGCCACCACCATGCATGAGTGGCCCAGCTCAACGATCAGGCGATGCAATCCGTATCCTGTCGGCCCGGCTTCGTAGCAGCAATGCACCACGTCATATTTGTAAGCGTCCGCTCGATACCGTCTAAGCGCGGCAACCACGGTTTCTGGCCATGCTACCAGCCCTGCTGTCCGTCGACGCCCGCCAATATAGCTTCAGTTGCCGCGCAGGGTGGCCCCGCCAAATTCCTGCCGGTTAGACGCAAGAGTAAGGGGGCATCCTTCATGGTGTCCCGCTGCAGCCTCAGTTCTACAACGTGAAAATTCGTGGCGAAACCACCTCGATAGTACCAGACGATTGTCCGATCCTCGAACTCGTAGGCGCGCACAAACTGGCGATGTGGCAACCCGCGCGATGAACTATCCTCGACGTCGAATGGGATGAACTTCTCTCCGACATCAGCAACATCGAGCTTCTGGCGGCGGAACTCATCAGCAACTGCTGGAAGGTCGCGTAGGAATCTTACCACCCGGGCAGGTTGGGAGAATTGACACGTCGCGGGTACCGGCGTGTCGAAGCTAGTCGCGACGGTTTGCGCTATGCTGGCTTGGGAAACGAGAGCCAGGGCGCTGACAAGTGCGGCGGCTATTAATAATTTAAGATTTGGCATTCCGCCTCCCAACTATGCATCCGCTGTAAAATTTGCCTACCTACCGAAAGCCCCTGCTATCGCGTTTCGACCTCGGGTTTTCCGTCATATCGGCGCCAGCGAGAGACGTTCGCGGGGGGCGTCTTGCTTAGAACTGCCAAGGTACAAGCTCGTCAATGCGATTGACGGGGTGCCCGTCTGCAATGCGGGTGAGCACGTCGCGTAGCCAGGCTTCGGGGTCGACGAAGTTAAGCCGGGCGGTCTGAATAAGCGTGTAGATCGCGGCCGCCCGCTCGCCGCCCTCGTCCGACCCGGCGAAAAGGTAGTTCTTGCGGCCGAGCGCCACGGGGCGGAGGCAGTTCTCGGCGCGGTTGTTGTCCGCTTCCAGCCGCGCATCGTCGCAGAAGCGGGTCAGCGCCGCGCGCCGCTTCACCGCATAGCGGATGGCGTCGGCGAGCGCGCTCTTGCCCGAAATGCGGCGCATGGTGTCCTCGGCCCAGTTGAAGAAGCCGTTGACGCCGGCCCTGACGACTTGGCGGCGTTCAAGGCGGTCTTCCAGCGGCAGCCCGCGTCCCAACTCTTCCGCCTCGTACATCAGGTCGACCATGCTGACGCCGGTGCGCGCCGTGGTCGAGCCGGTCGCCTTCCACACGTCGTAGATCTTGCGGCGGACATGCGCCCAGCACGCCACCTCGACAATGGGGCCGGGCTGTCGACGTCCGTCATACAGCTGCTCGTAGCCCGCATAGCCGTCGGCTTGCAGGAAGCCGCTGAACTCGGCGAGATGCGAGCGGGGCCGCTCGCCCTTACGGTCGGGCGTGTAGAAGTAGGCCGCTGCCGGCGGGCCGATACCCTGCCAGCCCCGGTCGTCGCGGGCATAGACCCACAGCCTACCTGTCTTCGTCTTGCCGGTGCCCGGTGCCAGCACCGGCACGGGTGTGTCGTCGGTGTGGATCTTGTCGGCCGCGAACACGTGTTGGCGGATGTAGTCGACCAGCGGCCGGAGCAGCCAGCTGACCTGGCCCACCCAGTCCGCCATGGTCGAACGGTCGAGGTCGACGCCCTCGCGGGCGTAGATCTCCGTCTGGCGGTAGAGCGGCAGGTGGTCGGCGTACTTGGACACAAGCACGTGCGCGAGCAGACCGGGCCCGGCCTTGCCGCGCGGAATAGGCAGCGCCGGAGCCGGCGCCTGGGTGATGGCGTCGCAACGCTGGCAGGCGAGCTTGGGGCGGACGTGGCGCACGACCTGGAAGCGGCCGGGCACATACTCCAGCACCTCGGTCACGTCCTCGCCCAGCGCCGACATGGTTCCGCCGCACGCGCCGCAACCGTCCGCATGCGGGGCAGCGTGGACGACCTCGTGGCGCGGCAGGTGGTCGGGCAGCGGCAGGCGCTTCGGCTTGCGCTTCTCGCGGGCGGGCGGCGGCACGCCTGCGTCAGCCGACGCGCTGGTCGCTTCGGCTTCGACCGTCTCCAGCTCTTCGAGCCGCAATTCGAACTGCTCGATCTCGCGAGAGAGCCGCTCGGACGACTGGCCGAACTGCATGCGCCTGAGCCGCGCCAGTTGGACCTTGAGCTTCTCGATCTCCAGCGCGGTCAGCTGGATGGTCGCCTTAGCCGCACGGAGTTCGGCCGCGGTACTCGCCAGCTCCGCCGCGGTGGCTGCGTGCTGAGCCTGCAACGCCTGTGCGAAGGCGCGCAGCGCGTCCGGGTCGGAGGGAAGATCGACTATCGCCAGCGACATGGCCCATCCTACCACCGGCCCGATTCAGGCCAAGCGAAAAGGACGGAAAAGCGGCGCTACACGAGGGTCGGCGCGGTCACCGGAGCTGGCGCCACGGTCCGCCGCCAGTCGATGCCCTCAATGAGCAGCGCCAGCTGCGCGGGGCTGAGCACGATGCCGCCATCGACCAGGGGCGGCCATACGAACCGGCCCTTCTCCAGCCGCTTGGCGAACAGGCACATGCCCGAGCCGTCCCAATAAAGCGCCTTGAGATAGTCACCGCGCTTGCCCCGGAACAGGAACAGGTGACCCGAGTACGGGTCGGCGCCGAGTACGTGGCTGGCAAGCGCGGTCAGCCCGTCGAAGCCCTTCTGCATGCTGACCGGTTTGCAGGCGAGATACACCTTGGTGCCCGGCGCCAGCGCTATCACAACGCATGTCCCAGCGCCCGCAGCACGCGGGCGAGCGCCGTCTCGTTGACGTAGCTGTCGACCGACAGTCGGACACCGGTCGGCAGGTCGATGTCGATGCCGCCCGGACGGCTTCCCGGATGCGGGCGGACTAGATCTTTCGTCGCTGCGGCGGGTGGCGACGCCTTGGGCGATACCGGTGCCGGCGTTGCCGGCGTTAGCGCCGTGCCCGGCTCGGCACGGTCGGTGTCCACCACCACGCCATACGGGATGAACTGCAACGGCTCGCTGGCACTGCTTGCCGCCTTCCGCTGCGCCGACCGCCAGTTGTAGATGAGGCTTTCAGCGATGCCGAGCCGCAGCGACACCTCGCGCACCGTCACGCCCGGCGCCGATGCCTCGGCGACCACAGTCGCCTTCTCCGCCTCGCTGTAGGTTCGCCGGCGCTCCGTACGGGTGATGACCTCCATCCGCCCCATCTCCTAATCTCCTTCTGGACTCCAGAAGGAGACCACGACAGGTACGGACATCGACGGCTACGCTGAACGGGACAACACGCGGCTCACCGGACGCTTACCGCCATCAGCTACCGCTATCGCATTGCGCGCCTTTGCCACATCGATTCCGATGAAAATTTCTGTAGGATCTCCCACGGTTCGTCCTCCTCGTGTGAGGATAGGCTCGGCCCACCCGAGCAACCCTCGGATCACGACTGTAGGGCGAACCAACCCGGCCAACGACACGGACATACGGTCTTACGAGGCTTCCATGGCTCAGGCAGTCTGACGGCGTTGACCCAATCCCGGGCGTTCAGCCTGCCCTTTTCCGTTTCGAAGACCCGCCGTTCGTTCATGTGAGCCGACCGGCCGCTTCAATCAATCGAGCCAGCAGCTCAAATGGCTGCCGTTTTCAGGTCATGCTTATAACGGCAGCTCCTTTCAGCAGCCTAAATCCGGGATTCACTGACCGGCACAGCAGATCAACCACGATTGGGCCGTAACAGTCGGGCGAACCTCTCAAGTCCTTCCGGGCCTATAGCCGCAAATTGCGTTTGCATGCCAAGCCTGACTGTTACGCCGCAGGTTGCGGCGCCGCCAGCTCAGTCATCTGTTCCAACGCAGTAGTCAGATCCTTAATAATCTGGCCGGTTAGCTCGTCTAACGCTTCGGGGCCGACATCCCGATGCCGGCTTCGCTCGGAGATCCAGCTGATATCGAGCGCAGCCTTATCCCGTTCCAAGAGGCCCGCAATGTCATAGGCGCGCCAGCGCCCGGCGGGCTCTTCAGGAGACCAGCTAGCCTTTCTGTTAGGGCGATCGTCAGGGCGAAAGCAGGTAACAAAGTCCTCCAAGTCCGCCTGTTCAAGCCGATTACTGGCGAGTGAGAATCGCATCGCGGTTCGCAAATCGTAAATCCAAAGTTTGCGGTCGTGCGCGAGCGGGGCGGATGCCCTATCAAAAAACAGCACGTTCGCATTCACGCCCTGGGCGTAGAAAATGCCAGGCGGTAAGCGGAGCAACGTATGTACGTCGAATTCTTGGAGTAATCTCCGCCGTATTGCCTCTCCCGGTCCTCCGCCGCTTAAGACGCCCTCGGGAACAACGATGGCAGCTCGCCCACCAACGGCTAAGATATTAGCGACGTGCTGAAGAAAATTGAGCTCTTTGTTTGACGTCGAGACCCAGAGGTCATCGCGCACGACGTCTAGGTCGTCTGTCTCATTTTCGCGCGGTCGCGTCACGACATTTACGCTCGAACGTTTTCCGAAGGGCGGGTTGGTCAAGATAACGTCGTATTGCCGGTCCGGGCGGACCGCCAAACTGTCGGCTGTCCGTATCGGTGGCTCGTCATCACCATCGGACGAGCCGATCCCGTGAAGTAAAAGGTTCATAGCACCCAAACGCGTAACTGCGGGCACCAGTTCGGTCCCGCTGATTGCGCAGTTTTTGAGGTGGCGCTCTTCGCTAGCTGTTAGTTCCGGATTTCGCGAAACTAGATGCCGGAAGGCAGCGATTAGGAAGCCGCCGGTACCGCATGCCGGGTCATAGATCGTCTGGCCGAGAGCCGGTCGCACGCACTCCACCACTGCATCGACAACAGGCCTAGGGGTGAAATATTGCCCTGCGCCGCTCTTCGTGTCTTGCGCGTTTCGCTCTAGAAGGCCTTCATACGCGTCACCCTTCACATCGACATCGAGCGCACTCCAATTGCGCTGATCGATAAGGTCGACGATCAAAAGGCGCAGCTTGGCCGGGTCGCGAATTTTGTTCTGCGCCCCGCGAAAAATCAGGCCCAGCATGCCCGCGGCGGTGCCAAGCTTCTGCAGGATCTGGTCGTAGTGTTCTTGTAGCTCGCTTCCACTACGAGACACCAAGCTCGGCCAGTCGAAACCGGTCGGCACGATGAGCAATCTCGACGGTGCTGACTCGGCCTGCTCCTGCGCCATCTTCAAGAACAGCAAATAAGTAAGCTGCTCCACATAGTCAGGGTAAGAGAGACCGTCGTCGCGTAGAATGCTACAATAGCTCCATAGCTTCTGGACAATCTGACGCGCTGCACTCGACATCGTAATCTCCTACACTATCCCATCGATCCAGGGATGCTTATCGTCACGAAAGCCCAAGACCATGTCGCGGGCCGCAGCTGAAAACTCGGCCCGCTCCTGCATCAGCCCTTGCAATTGCTCCACAACAAAATCGTAGCCTGCCTCTGCTCCGACATTTCCGGCTTTCCAATCGTCGAAGCAGACACGGCCGGTATCAACTAGCTTCTTGATGCGATTGAACAGCTCCATCCGCTCTTCGACCACATCCTTGTGGTTAAGGTGGAAAAAATAGACCGAGGCGTCAGCGCGACCCCATTGAACGGGGTGCTGATCCTGCCGGACACGAGGTTCGGCCCGACCTTCGTCACTATAATAAAGCAGGGTCGTGTCCGTACGCCGTGTCGGATCTAGCAGCGTCGGCGTCTCGCCGGATATGCCCGCCTCGTTAAAGGCGCGGGCTGCTTCCTCCAGCAGGGGGAAATGGTCGTGCTTACCCCCGCCGAGGCCATTGGATGGATCAATTCTACGCGAATTGCAGAATGTGCAGCTGAACCGGTAATTTTGCCAGGCAAAGGCTCTCCACCAGTAGCCCGGATGATGTTCAACGGCCTCTACCGGTCTCCCCTTTGGCCTAAAATGATCAACGGCCTTGTCGGACCGATTTTCTCGCGCTTCGCAATACCAGCATTTTCGGTGCGACAGAGCTGCTAAGATGGGTGCCAGCTCGCGCCACAAGTCCCGATGCTTGGTTATCGTTGCCGAGCGCTGCCCCGGCGCAGCATTGGCGACCTCGGCTAACGCAGTAGCGGCCCTAGCTTCCCAATCTTCTGGCAGTTGCGGCGCAATCAGGCTTTGGTCGATGAACCTCATTCGGGCAACTTACCGCAGATAAGCAGCGAGATCACATCGTCCGCCAACCGTTCGCGTTCGCGCAGTTGCTCAGGTGTTAGGACGGCAGCCTGGAGCCCCATTTCGACTTCCAGTCGCGACATCGCGTTAACAAAGGGCTTGTAGAGCGGGTCGCGCACTGTCGTGGTGAAGTCGAGACTACCGAGGCGCTCGTTCAGCCGACCGAGTTCCTGGCGCTCCTCGTCGCCAAGCATTGCTTTCGTTGCGAGTTCGCGCTTCCTGTCGAGCGCAGCGAGTGTCTCCGGATCGAGTGCGGAGCGGAGCCCGTATAGTTCACTGGTAAGCAGCGCAGCGACGCCCATGCCCTTAGGGTCCTCATCGGGATGGAAGGCAAAGACGCGGCCTGTGTCGTCGCGACGCATGATCTGCACTTCAGAGGCGGTCAGGCTCGCGACGACGAGCGGGTCGTGCGTGGTCATGACGATCTGCGTAGATTGCTGGTCCTCCACATGATCCTTCAAGAGCTTGGTATACTCAATGCTCCAAGTCGGGTTAAGATGGGTGTCGGGCTCGTCGAGCAGAACTAGGCCCTCTTCCTCTTCGATAAAGCGCAGGAGGCCCAGCACCATCAAGAGCTGCTGTTCGCCTTCGCTGAGCTCCCGAAATGTTAGCGAGCTGTCATTGCCCTCAATATTAACTCCGGTGCGGACGTCTTCGATCAAATCCGAAATATACAGGCTCTCGAGGGCCTTGAAGAACTCCTGCTGGCCAGGGTAGAATTTGGCCAGCTCCATCAAGGCGTCCTTGCTCTCCAGATAGAGATACAGACGATCGCCATTTTTCGATCGGAGAGGGGCGAGCGACAAATCGTACAGCCGCGCGAGGAGATCGCGCACGACGCCCCGTGCACCCCAAAAGCGAGGGTCACCAGGGTCATCGTCGGATCCGCGGCGGTTACGGTTAAACCAACTTGGTTTCTTCAGAACGAAAAGGACCGATTCCAAATCTCTGATTCGCAGGAATCGGCTCAGGATTGAGCGATCCTCATCTTCACGGCGAAAGAAGGAGAGGAGCACGAACTGGCTGTGGACAAGGCGCGCATAGAGCAAGGGCCGAAGCGGACGATCTTCTCCCGCAAGCAGGTCGGTCGCAAACGCCTTTTGGTGCGTCTCGAAGTGCGATTCCATTCGGTTGCTCGGTCCGGAATAATATCCAAAGACGAAGCTTGGCAGATATTGCCCGCCCGCGCGGCGTGAGAAATTCTTGGAAGTAATGGGGCGCCCATTGACGGCGATCTTGACGAGCACCTTGCGATCTGGATCAGCGTCCACGACAATGTCGGCGCCGCGGCAGGTATAGCGCAGCCGATACGCAAACGCCGGCGGGGCACCGAGATCTAGATCACGAAAAATAATGATTAGGGCCTCGAGGACATTGGACTTGCCTGTCCCGTTTGGCCCGACCAATACGTTGGTGAACGAGTCCGCGAAATCGATTTCAAATCCGCGCAGATTCTTGAAGCTCCCGAGGTGTAGTGATTTTAACCTCATCTGACCCGCTCCAGTAGGGTCAGTGCGACGTGCCCCTGCGCGTCGAAGGACTGCTGGACCCGCCCCGCCTGATGCTCTGCTTTCAGTTCCGCGAAGAACTCGTCAATTAGATCTTCACCAATCCCGGAGGCTGCAAACAATTCCTCAGGAGACAAAGGCTCGCTCGCTTCCTCGAGTAGTTGACGCAAAGGGACACGGGCTTTTCGCCGTTGAGAAGCCGCTCTATTCATGCTTCCTCCACGTGGGGCCTTTGGCTTGGGTTCGTTTTGCGTCGAACGAAGTTCGCGTATTTGCTCGAGCATCGTCAGCGCGGAAACATCGCCGGATATTGGCGGCACCAAGGTTCCTGTGAACGCTTGAGCCAGGGCAAGATCGCGTGCACCATCTATTTGCGCGAGAATGGACGAAAGCGTCGCGCGGAGCGTCTCGGCAATATCGTGGCGGCGCGCCGCTTCGGCCACAATGCGCTCTTGCTCGACTAAAGGCGGTAGCGGAAATTCCAGCTGCGCAAATCGCTGTGCACCCAAATGGGCGATGTTAGTCGTCCACTTGGCGATAGATCGAAAGCGTCCGTTATGTAGATAAGCACGGAATACTAGTAACGCGAAGCCGGGGCTGACACCTGGATAAGCGCGGAAGCGGATTAGCGTGTTTTGAAAGCATAGCCCTTCCATCTCGCCACGGAACATTGCAGGCCTGCCCACCAATTCCGGGCTCTGCCCCTCATTCAATAAGATGTCGCCGTGCTGGAGAGCATAAGTCTCGAATTCGGCGGGAGTAAAGTTCATCTCGAGGACGTTCGAAAAGTCGAAACGGTCCTCAAAGACGTTGGCTACGCGCAAATAGGGCCGCATGTGCGTGCCCGCGTGATGCTGAGGAGAGCGTTGCCGGCCGAGCGTGACACGTCCTACTTCAGAGACGCGAGCCCAAACCCATCCTTCGGGTAGCGGCTCCAAGGTTGCAGCCGGTAGGTCGGCAGGAACAGACCGAACAGCCGCATCGTCAGCGAACAATGGCATTCCCGATTGCCGCGTTGTTTTGTGCTCCGGCTTTGCCTGCGGCCCCCACGCTTGGCGAAGGCCAGCGAGCAGGACGGAAGCGCTATCAGAAGCGGCTTCGGGTCCGGCGTCTGACGGTGCTGGTGTCAGCGTGCCTTCGATTGCCGCTTGGACAATAAACTCCTCGTAGTCCCTCAGCCGAGTGCGCGCCATGTCGGTCGCGTGTTCGACCGATCTCAGCCGATCGAAACGTCGCTCGAGCTCAACCACGATCGCGTCCTGCTCCTGCTTGGGGGCGAGGAGCAGGGGAATAGTTTCGGTGAGCGTCTGACTGTTAATACTCGCTTGGCTGACATGCTGAGTACTCTTCTGGCGCAGATAATTTTCCCGCCACAGGAACAGGAACTGGTAGGCGACGAATTTAGGGGAAAAGGGCGCGGGTACGCGCAATCGTGTCATATGATTTGAGAATGTCCACTCTCCATCTTGGTCAAAAACAGCAGTTTTCCCGACATGCTAAGCGCTATTAGTGTTATTGAAAATGATCTCGCCGCGTCGGATACGTAGACCAGTGTTATTCTCGACATATTTTACATCGTTCAGTACGATTCGCCCGTCTCGCCCGATATTCATCGGCCGAAGGTGGGGAATGCCAATGCCCTCATCATTATGGCGCGAAGTGTAGAAACCGCGCCGAACGTCGCCCGTCACGTCGCCTACGACGGTGAGGAGCCAGGACGCAGGCACACGTTTCGGGTCGATTGGATAGTCGCTGTCTGGCGTGTGCATCAAGGTAGCGGTCACGACGCGGATTCCCCTGCAGTGACGCCAACCAAATCGACGGCGGCTGCTGCTGTCCCATCCAGTTCCGCTTCTTCCAGACGAGGTGCCCGCCCTTCACGCACGTGTTGGTCTGGTTCAGATGCGGAGCCGCACACCTCGTCGATATCGATGCTGGCCACCAGCTTGAACGCTTCGGCCTTAAAGCTATGCGAGAGGCCCCCTGCAGCGCAGAAGAGGTCGACCACGGGAGCGTTGACGGCCAGCGAGATCGCCTCCGTCATCGTACGGCCGCCTTGCGACGGTCCACCAAATCGCGATCGGAGACTGCAATCCCGCGCCCCTTGAGCGCCTTCAGAATGAAGGTACGAACCGTCTCATCCCGCTCCAGAGCTGAGCGGTAGATTTCCTTCTTCAGTTCAGGTGAGACCTTAATCTGCACCGTTTTCTCGTCGGGCGACTTGGCCATGACACCCCTCCGCGTGGACAACATGACAAGAGCCATAAATCAGTATGTCCATACTTCCAAACTCATAATGTTATCGTGACGGCCTCGTCGCGACGCTCAAGGCTGATGAACGGCCGGTTTTTTGGCGAAAGGCGGTCTGGAAAATTCCAGCTACCGCTTCACCGTCGAGATCCCGAAGATTGACCGCCTCTGCTTTTAGAAACAGCCCAGACCTGCATGACCGACTGAACATAAACCGTTGTCTTCTAAGCGTTTGCACGTTGTGCGGATGGCAAGTCCCGGCAGAAGCTGCCATGCAAAGCTCAACTATCGGACTGCGCATTTTGGTCGGTTGCCGCCAGCTCGCGGTGACGGTCACCGAGGCTCGGTCACCAATGCGTCTACGAACCCGCCCATTCCAGCCAACGTGCACTACCTGACTTGACATGTTAAGTTTTTCCACATCATATGAGGACCAGAAAGTTAACACGGGAATGATCATGCCTGTTCTGGCCGAAGACCATCAGATCGTGCCGCGGCTGGCGCAGCTCGGCCTGCGCAGGGACCTGCTCCTCGAGGTGGTCGAGGCGGCGGTGGGCGGTCGCCGGAACGCAACGGCCTTCCATCCGCTCAGCGCGGGCGGGCTCCTGTCATGGATCCAGGGAACGGGTCAGCTGCGCCGCGTCTTCCTGCCGCGCGGCTGGGAGGCCTGCCGCCGGGACAACATCGAGTCGATCTTCAATCCCGAGGCTGGCATCAAAGTCGTGTTTCAGAATGCGGAGCGAGCAGGTGACCGCCTCGCCGATCCGCTCGCCACGTCCCGCAAGGGCGCCGGCTCGGCGCGGGCGGTCGAGCTGGGTCAGTACGAGCTATGGCCCGAGGTCAAGGCGCAGGAGGTCGCTGAGGTCACCGCGGCCACTTGGGTACTTTTCGTATACGCCCATGACGACGACGTCCGCGCGGAGCTGTCCTGCCCCATCGCGATCAACGAGGAACAGTTCGACGGCTTCCATGAGCGCATCCTGCTGGTTGAGAAGGGTGGCTGGGGCGGAGCCGCGCCTCTGGTCGAGGACGACGAACCGCCCGCCGAATACGAGGTGCCGGTGACGCGCAAGGGTTGAGGCCACGTGTTCAACCCACAGCGACTGATCCTAGGCCGGAAGCGGCGCAAGATGACCGCCCGCGCGCTCGCCGGCGTCATCGGAGTCTCGCCCATCACGATCTCGCGTCTGGAGAACGGTGCCAACGAGCCGGAGGACGATACCGTAGAGGCGTTGGCCCAGGCGCTTGACTTCCCCCGGGCGTTCTTCTTCGCCGAGGACGTAGACGAGCTGCCGGCCGAGGCGGCGAGCTTCCGCAGCCTCTCGTCGATGACCGCGAGGGAACGCGACGCGGCACTCTCGGCCGGCGCGATCGCCTACCTCTTCAACGATTGGGTGGCCGAGCGCTTCAACCTGCCGGCCGCGGACGTTCCCGAGCAGCGCGAGGACGCGTCACCCGAGGCGGCGGCGCAGCTCGTGCGTGCGCACTGGGGGCTCGGAGAGCAGCCCGTTTCCAGCATGATCAAGCTGCTAGAATCTAAGGGTGTGCGGGTGTTCTCGCTGTACGAGGACACCAAGAACGTCGACGCGTTTTCCTGCTGGCGAGGCGGGCAGCCGTTCGTCTTCCTGAACACGTTCAAGTCGACCGAACGCAGCCGCTTCGACGCCGCGCACGAACTGGGGCACCTAGTGCTCCACAGGCACGGCGCCCCGCAGGACAGCAGGCAGGCGGAGAGTGAGGCCGACCGCTTCGCATCCGCCTTTCTCATGCCGATGGACGACGTCCTGAGCCGAATCCGCTACGTCAGCGACCTCGAAGGTCTAATCCGGGCGAAAAAGCGCTGGGGCGTCTCCGTCGCGGCGCTCAACTACCGGCTCCACAAGCTTAAGGTCGTCAGCGACTGGCAGAACCGCAGCCTGAACATCGAGATGTCCAGCCGTGGTTTCCGGAGACAGGAGCCTGAAGGTCTGCCACCCGAGACGTCGGCGCTCTGGCCCCAGATCTTCACCTCGCTCTGGCGAGACCGGACGACGCGGGACCACATCGCCGAGGAGCTCGCCGTCCCGTCGAGCGAACTCGATGCCATCCTGTTCGGCCTGACCGGCCACTCCCATGGTGGCGGGCGCGTCTCCGCTGGCTTGCGAGCGGTCTAACCCGCGCGCCTGGAGACAGTCGGATGCCGGTCCGGATAGCGGCAATTCTCGAAAAGAAACACGGAGATCCCGTTAGATGCCTCCCGAAGCGCAACCGCAACCACGCCATCGGGGAGATGGCCGACACCGCATTCCGCAGGCACCTTGTCGAACGCGGCGCGTTCATTCTCTAGGGCGTCGACAGGCAGGACTGCCGGTCGGGCTGCCAGATCGAGGTGGTCGAGGACGGTAATGCGATGAACGCTAGGGCTTAGGTCCAGTTGAAGGGCACCGCCCCCCCCCAACGCGAACGGCTTGGTTAGTCGCGGTTGAGCGATCAGTCGGCTTAAGCGACCTTAGAGCCCGAAAGCAGCCATGCTGCTTTCCAGTATGAACGTGTGTCCGCTTTCCAGCACAAAACTGGAAGAGCGGAAGCTCTGCTATGGCCTCGCCCTCGTTCCACAACCGCTCGGGCCCCGACGACCCGATCGATTGACGCCGATAGCCGCGTCCAGCAGCATCGATACCCCCAAATGGCAACCACACGGGAGACAAGCGCCGGTTTCGAAGTCTCAGGAGGTGCCACGACGTCGCATGTTGATGTCAAGACGATCCATGAAGTCCCGACGGTTTGGTATCGTGTTGATACGAACCTGTCGGCTAAGTCATTGATTTTGGGTTTGCAGGATGAGCGACGCAATCGCCCCAAGATCAACTCGACGCAGCTAACTAGCTGATATTATTGGATAATTATACAGGATTTTTGGTTGCGGGGACAGTACCCACAGGGACCTTCCGGCTATAGCTATAATATTGTATTCATTGTATTTAACTTCTGGATTGAGTGTCGACACCCCCTTTGGCACCCCCGTTTTGCTGTGGATGCGCTGGGACGTTCTGGCTCTACGATGGATGTGCGCTCTGCGGAAAAATCAGCTCGTTGTTGCACTTGAAGAGCTCGGTCATAGGTAACCACTGGCAAGTCGAGAAACCGATGGCGGTGCGGTAGAGAGTCTGTCTATCAGGTACTGCCAGGCTTACCGACCTCCACCAGCCGACATGCGCCACGTTCGCCGGTCGGCAGCAAGGCGATCGGACCGAACAGGTCGCGTAGGCGGATGATGTCGTCGTCCCCTGCCCTTCCGGCAGCGACCCGCTCGATCAGCTGACCCAATGCGGCGCGGTGGCGCAGCGCCGCATCCTGCTCGGCATCCGCCATCGTCGATGCGACGCGTATCCTGGCACGTAACCTGACGCCCTCGGCGTCGAGATACGTCATCCGTGCTTTCATGGCAGGAAGATAAAGACCATCCTCGATCGCGGCAAGGAAGCCCGCGAGACCTCGCTCAACCTCAGCCAGGGCATGACGGTCCGAAGCCACCGCCATCCGCCGTTCGCGTACAAGCGGATCATCGTCGTTCGACCCGACAGTGGCATGATCGAGCCGCTTTAACCCGTCCGACAGGATCACCGCCACGCGCGTCTCGATGTCATGCCCACGGATCGCAGCGGCATTGCCACAATTCTGATGCCGCACACGATTGACACAGCCATAGCGACCACGATCGAGTTGACCGACGCTTCCACCGCATTCGCCACACATCATCATCCTTCGCAGCGGGAGCGGCATCCGCGTCGCGCCATTGACCACGATCTCGCGAGAACGCCGGATCCCGGTACTGACCGCCCGACTGCGCTGCTCGATCACCCCGTCGCGTGCTCTTACCGCCTGCCATAGGCGGTCGCTGACGATCCGCAGTGCAGGCATGCTTCGCCTCACCCATTCGCTTTCGGGATTGACCCGCGACACGCGACGACCGGTTTCCGGATGCCGAACGAACCGCTGCCGGTTCCACACCAGTTCGCCCACATAGAGCATGTTGTTGATCATGCCGCTGCCCCGCGCACGGTGACCACGGATCGTCGACGCGGTCCACGGCCTCCCGCCGACACCCGATATGCCCTCCTTGTTGAGGCGCTCGGCAATCACGCGAGGCACCGCTCCGTCGGCATATTCGGTCAGGATACGGCGGACGACATCCGCCTGCGCTTCATTGAGGATCCGGCCACCGGCTTCCCCGTCGGCGTCGATCCGCACGTCATAGCCGTAGCAGAGACCGCCACCCGAACGGCCCTGCTCGATCCGGCCCCGCAATCCCCGGCGGGTCTTGTTGGCAAGATCGGTGAGGAACAGCGCATTCATCGTGCCCTTCAATCCGACATGCGGTTCGTCGATCTGCCCTTCGCTGACCGTCGACAAGCCGATCCCGGCGAACCGGAACATCTTGAACAACCGGGCGATATCTTCCTGGTCGCGCGACAGGCGGTCCAGAGCCTCTGCCGCGACGATATCGAAGCATCCTTCCGTGGCGGCACCCAGCATGGCGAGCATGCCGGGCCGTCCGTTCAGGCTGGCGCCCGACGCCGCCTCATCAGCGTAGGTGCTGACGATCGTCCAGCCTCGAGCGGTGGCGTGATCGCGGCACAGGCGCAGTTGATCTTCGATCGAGGCCGTCCGCTGCCGGTCGGAGGAGTAACGGGCATACAGGGCGACACGGGACATTTAGGCTCCAGCCAAAGGGCGGGCGCCCTATCCAGTTTTAGAACGGAAGTGAAATGAAACTGCCGCTCGGCGGACGATGCCCTCCGTCCGGCCGGAATTTGGCGCCAACCTTCCTTTAGGATGCATCCTCCGATCCACCGCCGCCACGACGCTTCAAGAGCTTGTCGAGCGAAAATGGCACTCCCTTTTTTGCCTCGTCATTGAATAGGGCTGGGTAAACGTCTATACGCCTAGACGCACAAACTACAGGTGGATCGATGGTCGAACTGGCCCGCTGGAGCCTCAAGGTATCCCGTGAAACGGACATCGGACTTCGCACGCTGTTGGCAACGCGCGGCGGCAAGAAGGGAGACTTGTCACGTTTCGTGGAGGAAGCGGTGAACCGCGAGGTACTGCGTGCGACGATCCGTGACGTACAGAGCCGCAACGCCGATGCCGACCCGGACGAACTGGAGCGTCTGATCGACGACGAGGTGCGGGAAACCGGATCGTTCTTCTGGGCAGCCGGCCGCCGCTGATCCGTGCGGGTCATTCTCGACACCAACGTCCTGCTCAGCGGGTTGATCTCGGCCCGTGGTATCCCTGCACTGCTGATCGAAGCGTGGCTCGATCGCCGGTTCACGCTGGTCTGCCACCCGCTCCTGCTCGACGAGCTACGTGAGGTATCACGGCGCGAGAAGATACGCGTATTGCTCCGCCCCGTCGAAGTCGGCCGGCTGGTCAACCAGATCACGCTGATCGCCCAGATGCCGAGGTCCCTGCCGCATGTGCGGCGCTCACCTGACCCTCGCGATGATTTCCTGCTCGCGCTGTGCGAGGCGGGTCCGGCAGATTGGCTGGTGACCGGCAACAAGGACGACCTGCTCGCCCTCGAACGGCACGGCCCCGCCCGCATCGTGACCGCCGCAGCACTGGCCGAGCAACTTGGCATCCGCCGGTCATAGACTCGGGACGGCGGCGAAGGGAATCATTGCTGATCTGCTATCGGCAGCGTCCGGCTAAAGTGCCCGCTATGCGTGCGTCGCTCAAAGCCCGAGTTCGCTCAAGCCCGGATGATCGAGCGGCCGGGGTCCGGAAGGCCAGTGAAACAGCCGGTCGGCCGGCGCGATGGCCAGATCGTTGGTGCTGGCGATCCGTCTCTGCATCAGGCCGGCGTCGTCGAACTCCCAGTTCTCATTGCCGTAAGAGCGGAACCGCTGCCCGGCCTCGTCATGCCATTCATAGGCGAAGCGGACGGCGATCCGGTCGCCGGCGAAGGTCCACAGCTCCTTGACGAGGCGATACTCCCGTTCCCGCGCCCATTTGCGCTGGAGAAAGTCGACGATCGCCGCCCGCCCGGCCAGGAACACCGAGCGGTTCCGCCATTGGCTGTCAGGCGTGTAGGCAAGCGCAACCGCCTCCGGATCGCGACCGTTCCAGGCGTCTTCCGCGCGGCGCACCTTGGCGGTGGCACTGGCCAGGTCGAACGGCGGCAGTGGTGGTCTGCTCATCATCCTACTCCTGATCGAGGCCGAGACGCTCTGCGGCCTTGCGCGCTTCGGCCTTTCGACGCGCCATCATGCCACCGAAGCGGGCCTGACACGCCACCAGCACAGCGGGCGGCGCGGTATCGGGCCGGCCGGCATCGAATGGCGGCTCGGGCGCATATTCCAGGCCGAGCTGGATCGTCTGCGCCGTCTCCGGGCCGGCGATCTCCGCCAGCACGGTGAGCGCGAAGTCGATACCCGCCGTCACGCCCCCGCCGGTGATGACCGGACCATCGCGCACGACGCGGGCATCGTCGGGGATTGCTCCGAACAGCGGCAGCAGATGCCGCCATCCCCAATGACAGGCCGCGCGGCGACCCTTCAGCAATCCGGCGGCACCGAGAATCAGCGAGCCGGTGCAAACCGAGGTGACGTAACGCGCGTCTTCGCCAAGGCGGCGGACCTCACCGACGAAGTCCGCGTCGAGCGCGACCTCGGTCGCGTTAACGCCGCCCGGGAGGCAGATCAGGTCGCAGCGATCGACGTCGGCCAGTCGCGTCGTATGGGCGAAGGTCAGGCCCTCGCTCGGGACATCGCCGCCTGCCGCGCTGGCGATCACGACCTCGCTCTCCGGCAATCGTGAAAGGAATTGGTGCGGGCCGGTAAAGTCGAGCTGGGTCATGCCTGGATAGATGGCGAAGACGATGCAGAACGGCTGGTCAGTCATCGATATGCTTCCTTCAGGATCATATGCGTACCATGACGGGAAATCGGCATTGACTGAATGACAGTGATCCCTCACTTCCAGCCAACGTCACGATCGATCGGCATTTTCCTCTACCCCGACTTTCAACTGCTCGACGCGGCGGGTCCGGTGACGGCGTTCGAGATCGCCGGGCGCATCGCGCCGGATGTGTATCGGATGACGGTGCTGTCGATCGCTGGTGGTGCGGTACGAAGCTCGTCGGGTATCGCGATCGACACAGGCCCGGTGGCAGATGCCAGTCCCGTCGACACCATCCTGGTGGTCGGCGGCGAAGGCAGCCGTGCCGCGATGCGATGCGAGACGAGCACCGGCTCGCTGCATCATACGGCCGGCGCAGCGCGGCGCATATGCAGCGTCTGCTCGGAGGCGTTCCTGCTCGCCGCTGCGGGTCTACTCGACGGGCGTCGGGCAACGACGCACTGGCGTCGCGCCGAACAGCTCCAGCGTCAATTTCCGAACGTCCGGGTCGAGCCCGACCGCATCCATGTACGTGACGGCGATGTTTGGACGTCTGCGGGGATCAGCGCGGGGATCGATCTGACGCTGGCGCTCATCGCCGATGATCTGGGCGAGACCGTCGCGCGGCGCGTGGCGCAGGAGATGGTCGTCTATTACCGTCGCCCCGGCGGGCAGTCGCAGTTCTCCGCCCTTGCCGAACTCGGCGGTGACGTTACGGCGTTCTCGCCGCTGTTCGACTGGATGCGCGCCAATCTGTCGCAGCGGCTGACGATCGACGAGCTCTCCGCGCGCATGGCGATGAGCCCGCGCAACTTCTCCCGCGCTTTCACCAGGCAGGTCGGCGTCGGTCCGGCGAAGGCGGTCGAGCGGCTGCGGCTGGAAGCGGCCCGCGAGCGGGTTGAAAACTCCCGCGAACCGATCGAGCGGATCGCCGCGACTACAGGCTTTCGCGATCCCGAGCGGATGCGGCGCGCCTTCGTCCGCGCGTTCGGGCAACCGCCGCAGGCGCTGCGGCGATTGCGTAGTTGACCCGTCCGGTACTTCAACTTGAAGGCAGATCGACCCACATGCGGTCATTCAGTCTCGCTGGACCACAGCTCAACTCCGGTCATTCGTTCACCAGACAGGCGCGGCAGCTACAATCAGCGCAGCGATCAATCGCCGGATCGCGATGTAGTAGCTTTGCGGGTTTGTGGAACTTGAACCGTTGGTACGGAGGCGCATTATTTGGCTTTCGGTACGGTATCGTTCTTGAATTCAACGCGAATCGCTACGAACGGCGCTGATCTACGATTTGTGACGGCGTGCAATCCTTCCGGCTCGCCTCTTACAGTTTGCGACTTAGCATTACAGTTGCATTCTGGTCTTTAGATGTGCGTGGCGGGCGGCCGCTTGGTGCGCTCGTCGGCACAACGACCATGCGATGATGTGGGCGGGCGCGATACGGCGTTGGGCGAGCCGAACGGCAATGCGCCTGTTGCTGCCCCCTAAAGGCCTGACGGGGCCTCGCGGGTTTGTGCGATGTACTCGCGGGGTGAACGATAGCCCAGCGCGCGATGCGGATGCACCTCATTGTAGTGCGCCAGCCAGACTGGAAGTTGCTCGATGACGGTTTTGGCATCGGGTCTGGGGCTCACGCGGACGTAGTCACGCTTGAGCGTTCGGACGAACGCCTCGGCCATGCCGTTGGACTGCGGGCTGCTGACCGGCGTCGTGCGCGGCACCAGGCCGATATCTCGCGCGAAGGCGCGGGTGTTGCGGGCGGTGTAGCAGCTGCCGTTATCGCTCAGCCACTCGATCTGCTCTGGCAGGCGGTTCACGGGTCCGAAGCGGTGCTCGACGGTGGCGACCATGAGGTTCTGGACGTCCTCGGCAGTGATGCCGCCGGTGGTAGCGACATGCCCCATCGCCTCGCGGTCGCAGCAGTCGAGCGCGAACGCCACACGCACCTTCTCGCCATTGTCGCACGCGATCTCCAGCCCGTCGGAACACCAGCGGGTGTTGCGCCGGTCGACTGCGACCCGACCATCGTGGCGCCGCTCCTCCCTCTGTTCCCCGTCACGCTGTAGCAGCAGCCCATGCACCTTCATGACCCGGTAGACGCGCTTTGGGTTGGGCGCTGCGCGCCCGGTCTGCTGGGCTTGCCGCCGGAGCAAGGCATGCACGCGGCGGTATCCGTACGTGGGCAACTCGGCGACGAGCGCGCGGATGTCGGCCACCAGCTCGGCATCCGGCAGCGGCGGTCGTCCGCGCGGTCGCAGAGGCGGCCTGTTGCGCATCGCGGACAGATGCTGGCGGGTTACGCCAAGCGCGTCGGCAACCGCGCTCACAGACCATCCCCAGGCAACGAGGTCGAGCGCAACAGCAGTTTTTTTGGGCCTGCGGCCCGGGACATGGCCTCGCGGAGCAGTTCATTCTCCATAGCCTTCTTGCCGAGCAGTCGGTGCAGTTCCCGAACCCTGCGCTTCCAGCGCCCGGTACTCGGATGCTGGCACCACCTCCTCGCCGGCTGCCGCGGCGGTCAGCGCGCCCTGGTTCATCAGCCGGCGCCAGGTGAAGACCTGGCTACCGCTGATCCCGTGCTGGCGGGCGACGAGCGACACGCTCATCCCCGGCAGATACGTCTCCTCGACGATCCGGACCTTCTCCTCCGGTGTCCACCGCCTCCGGCGCTGCACACCGGAAAGGACCTCGCCATCATTGTAACGCCTGGTCGTACCGTCAGTCATATGCCTCACTCTTATCCAAGAGCGAGATCCTGTTAGGTCATTTAGGGGGCCACCTCAGCGCCGAACCTCTTGTATGGACCAACGGATCAGCGTAGGAGTGCCGTGTGCATTCTTTTTGGGGGCGTCGCCTCGTTTGCGTGGTGGCGGATCACTGCCATCATGGCGAATGCGAGCATGACCAGCGATACGTGGCGATACCATCCATGCCAGGACCGGGTTTCGTTATGGTCGAGGCCGAGTTCGTTCTTGGTCGTCTCGAAGCTGTCCTCGATCGCCCAACGGTGGCCTTTAACCTGCACGAGCGTGTCGATCCCGGTCCCGGCCGGGCACCAAGTCGTGAAAAATGCCAGTTCGCCGTCCGCGATATGTCGTCGGATCAGCAAGCCGCGTGTCCACATCCCTGGGCGTCCTTCACCGGGGTCGGTAGCCTCGATGTCGGCGAGTTCGAGATAGGCCCAGTCGTGCAGTCTCGCTCCCTTCGTGCCCTCGCCTGCCGACAGGCGATGCCATGCGCCGGGATCAAGATCCTGTGCGATCTCACCTGCAGTGCCGAAAACGGCGGGCTTCCCCAACCAGGAGCCAAAGTGATGGTTGGAGCCAACGCCCAGAACATAACCTTTCCCGGCTCTGCGTAACGCCTGCTCGACGTCACCGACACCGTACACACTGTCAGCGGCGACCCAGGCGAACGGGACGTCGGCTGCAATCGCACGTGCGATCATCTGCACTGCCAGTGCGGGCTTCGTCGCGAACCGCGTCTCCGTTGGAACATGGGCCGCATCCATGCGCGCTCTGTTGCTCGTCCAGACCTTCGGCAGGTACAGCGTCCGGTCGATAAAGGCATGACCGCGGCGCGAAACATAGGCGGCAAAGACGCCGATCTGGCAGTTGGTGATTTTGCCCGCAGATCCGGTGTATTGGCGCGAGACACCACACGACGCCTTGCCCTGCTTGAGGAAGCCGGTCTCGTCGATCACGAGCACCGCATCCTCGGCAGCCAGCGTCTCGACGACATAGTCGCGTACGATATCACGCAGCGCGTCAGCGTCCCACCGACCGCGGCCGAGGATCGCCTGCTGCCGCCACGGTCCCGGATCGCCTGCCGCTTCCGCACGCATCCAGCCGGTCTTGCGCCGCTCGTCGCCGAGAAGCCCGTCCAGGAACAACCCCGCGGATGCCGCGACACGGTCCTGCGTGAACAAACCCCGCATTCGCGCCTTCACGTCACGCAGCGAAGTCGCCCAAAGCTCCAGCGTCGTCTCAATCGATGCACCTGTCATCCACGGTCTCCTGCCATGGAGACCCATTGATTCAGACTTTGCTTGAATTCGCAACTGTAATGCTAGCAAAGGCCGGCGCATCGAAGCGCTCCGTTTCGACGGGCTTTCCATTGATCAGCTTGTAGGTGATGTAAGTGATTGGCTGCGGTTGTTCGAAATACATCACGCTCAGCCAACAGAGGTGGCTCGGCTTGTCTGCACAGGCTGGCGGCTTGGATAAGTGGATCGCCGCTGGTTGATCATGCCGCTGCGAGAAGCGGCTGGCTAAAGTATATCTGGTCAGGCGTGCGGCCGCCAAGCGCGGAGTGCGGCCTGACGGCATTGTAGAACGTCATGTAGCGGCCGATGCCAGCGCGGGCCTCGGGGACCGAGGCGTAGGCGTTGAGATACACCTCCTCATATTTCACCGAGCGCCAGAGGCGCTCCACGAACACGTTGTCACGCCAGCACCCCCTACCGTCCATGCTGATGGCGATCTTCTCGCGCAGGAGGACGGCGGTGAACGCCGTGCTGGTGAACTGCGACCCCTGATCGCTGTTGAAGATCGCTGGCTTGCCGTAGCGGCCCAGCGCTTCCTCCAGCGCCTCGATGCAGAACCCGGCATCCAGCGAGATCGACACCCGCCACGCCAGCACGCGCCGGGTGAACCAGTCGACGATAGCGACGAGGTAGACGAAGCCGCGCGCCATGGGCACGTAGGTGATGTCGGTAGCCCATACCTGGTTGGGCCGCGTCACCGCCAGCTTGCGCAGCAGGTAAGGGTAGACCCTGTGACCCGGTGCGGGTTTCGACGTGTTCGGGCGCCGGTAGATCGCCTCGATCCGCATCCGCTTCATCAGCGTGGCGACATGGAGCCGACCGACTGACGCGCCCTCCTGCCGGAGCAGGTCGCGCAGCATCCGGCTACCGGCGAACGGGTAGAGCAGGTGCAGTTCGTCGATGCGGCGCATGATCGCCAGGTCGCCGTCCGACACTGCTCGCGGCAGATAGTAGAGGCTGCCGCGGCTGATGCCGAGCTGTCGCGCTTGGGCCGCCAGCGGCAGCGCGTGGCCACGGTCGATCATCGCTTTGCGCTCGGCAACAGACCTGCCTTCCCGAGCGCACCGGCCAAAAAATCGTTCGCCAATGTCAGTTCGCCGATCTTCGCGTGCAGCACCGTCACACCGACCGGCGGCTCGGCCGCGGCCGGTTCCGTCCCGAACACGTTCGCCGCGCCTTCCAGCAGCCGCGACCGCCACTGGTTGATGAGGTTCGGGCGCACGTCATACTGCTGCGCCAATTCGGCCAGCGTCTTCTCGCCTTTCACGGCAGCCAATGCCACCTTGGCCTTGAACGCTGGGCTGTGGTTCCGGCGGGGTCGCTTGCTCATCTTGCCTCCTGCTCGCGGCCATGGCCGCTGTCAGATCGGCAATCCACTTATCCCCGCTGTGCAGATTTCCCGAGCCACCTCTGTGCTGTTCGACGACTTTGCTTGCACGCTTTGGTACAGCCTCGAACGTGATCGACCGAATGACCGTTTACGCCATGAGAAATCGCCTAAGCGTCGCTTGATGTCGCGGGGTCATGACAGTTTCAGCCGTTCGGCGAAGCGAACGAGTTCGGCGATCGAGTTTGCGCCCACCTTGCGCATCAATTGTGCGCGGGCGACCTTCACGGTGATCTCGCTGAGGCCGAGATCGCCGGCGATCACCTTGTTTAGGCGGCCGGCAGCCGCCTGTGACAGAATGCGGCGCTCGCGGTCGGTCAGGTCCGCATAGGCCAGATGCGATCGTGCCAGTTCGTGACGGTCGGCGCGCGTCGCGCGTTCGCTTTCCAGCGCCTGGGCCACGGCCTCCAGCAGATCCTGTTCGCGGAACGGCTTGGTCAGAAAATCGGCGGCACCCGCCTTCATCGCGACGACACTCATCGGGATATCGGCATAACCGGTGACAAAGATGATCGGCAGCACGACATCCGCCTCTACCAACCAACGCTGGAACTTCAGTCCGTCGAGATTGGGCATTCGGACATCCAGCACGACGCAGCCGGCCGGCCCGGTCATCGCCAGCTCGATGAACTCAGCGGCATTGATGTACTTTCGGACGGTGTGGCCAGCCGTTTTCAACACATCGGCGATCGCGTTCCGCATGGACTCGTCATCGTCCACCACGAAGACGGTTTGCGTCATCAATAGGTTTCCATCGTCAGGCAATACCATGATAGTCTCGCTATGAATCAGCCCGATTGTTTCCACGGTGGTTCCTTGCGCATGATATTCTTGAAGTCCTGCCCGACGACCCTGTGAAAACAAATCTCGGGCAGGTATGGTTAGCGACCCACCTGCGCGGCGGAGCCACCAAACGCCCTCGGGGCGATAATGCGGCAATTTTCAAGAGCGAGGGGACCACGAAAGGGGCGTCATCGGCTAACCTTCGCCAACTTCGGAATATTCTAAAGCGATCTTGGGAACGGTATGCGAATTCGTCATGTAGACGATCCTCCGCCGCAAGGTGATGGCGCTGATCGCGTCATGCAGTTTCCCCCGTCTATGCTCCGAAGCCGCACGGTAGAAAGATCAATGCGACGAGCCTTTCCTCAACTGATTAGGTGATTACCTCCAGGATGCCTCCCCCACACGCGGCGGGGGAGGAAGGTGGGTCAGAAGCGGGCGCGGGCGCCGAACAGATACCGTGCGCCGGTATTCTGGAGCAGCAACAGGCGCTCCTCGCGCAGTGAGTAATCACGGACATACTGGTTGGTGATGTTCACGCCCTGCACGTAAACCTGAAACCGCTCGTTGATGTCGTACGCGATGCTGGCGTCGAACTGACCATAGGCCTCGCGGTTCTCGGGGCGAGATGCGGCACCGAAACAGGCGCGCTGGAACGACGAGCGCCAGTTGTACGAACCACGAGCCTGAATGCCGAACTTTTCGTAGAAGACGCTGCCGTTCGCCGAATGCGGCGACAGGCCGTTGTAGCCGCAATCGAGCGCCGATGCGCCCGCGCCCCGTTCAACCGAGCTGGTGACATAGGTGTAGTTGCCCGCGACGCCGAAGCCGGAGAGGACACCGGGCAGCCGGTCGAGCGTATATTGACCGCCAACCTCGACGCCTGCGATCCGGCCCGATTGACCGTTGCGCGTGCGGGTATCGAGGAACTGGCGCCCGGCGAACTGCACCGGCAACGTCTGGTTCTCTAGGAAATCAGAGAAGTCCTTCACGAACCCGGCCAGGCTGAGATAGCTGACATCGGTCAGGTAATATTCGAGCGACAGGTCATAGTTGGTCGACTTGAACGGTTTGAGCAACGGATTGCCACCGCCCGACGTCGCGTTCGTGATCCGGCCACTATACGAATTGTCGGTGCCCAGCGACGTCAGGGTCGGGCGTGTCACCGTCTTCGACACCGCCGCACGCAGAAACACCTTCGGCGTGAATTCATATTTGAAGTTCGCCGATGGCAGGACGTTGGTATATTCGTTGTCTATCCGGAGTGCCTGCGCCGGGCCAAAATTGAAGTTCAGGTTGTCGTCACCGGGATTGACGGTGATGCTGATGACCGGCTGTCCGAACCCGCGTGACGTGAGCTTGGTGTTGACGACGCGAACGCCGACATTGCCCGACCACTGGTCGCCACCGAGATTGGCATTGAGATAGCCTGCCAGTACTTTTTCCTGCACGTCCAGCCTTTGTCCGGGGCGCGTCCTCAAGCCATACGGGCCGCCGTCAAGCGCCTGGACCCGCGCTGCCTCCGCCGCCTGCTGCGCCGCCGTGCGTCCCTGCCGAGGGATGACGAGGATCGAAGGCTGAGAGATATAGGCGAAGATGTCGGCGGGATTGAACGTGAAGAAATTGCGGGGGATCAGATCGCTCCCTGACGCCTTGGACAGATATCCATCCAGTTCGTAAGCCTGCACCAGATTAGCGGGAATGCTGACTTCGTAACCGCAATAGGTGCAGACCGAATCAGAATTGTCGGCGATGTCGCGCGTCTTGCGCCGCTGGTTATAGGCGGCACCGAAGCCGAGCGACTTCAGGGGACCGTATTCAGCCTTCCAGTCGCCATCGGCGTGGAATTCGATGCCCTTGTCCTTGACCTCGACCAGTTGGTTGAGCGCGTAGTGCGCGCGCAGGATGTTGGGATCGGTGATCGGCCCCAGATTGGACGCGGTCGGGATATCGTTTTCAGGCGTCAGGTCGAACCGGGGCGATGTTTGCGCCAACGTGCCGACGACGACGAACTGGTGCGGCTGTTCGCGGGTCGCCTGCGTCGCGGATGCGTCGAACTTTAGTTTTAGGCGATCGGTGGCGTCCCAGGCCAGATTGGTGCCGAACTGATAGCTCTCGGTATTGCGATCATAGGTATAGACGATGTTGTCGTTCTGCGAGAGCGTTACGCGGTCGTCGGCCAGCGAGGCCGCCGTCAGCGCCGGGTTGGCGGCCAGGAATTGCGAGCCGGGTCGGTTGAATCCGGTGACGGTGCCATTGGTATCGGTTTGCAATCCGATGAAGCGCGGCGTGAAGAACAGGCCGAAGCGGCGAATATCCTGCGAGACGTTGAACTTCGAATAGATGCCGTCGACGGTCAGCAGGAGATTGTCGTTGATCTGCGACTGGATCGCGCCGGCGATGTTGATACGTTCGCGCGTGTTGCTCTCGCGGTTGAAGTTCAGGTCGCGCGGCGTGTGGATATCGCCGCTGGTCGTCAGCGCCGCGGCGGTCAGTCCGGTGGCCGTGGCGGGAGCGTTGATCAGCCCCTCCGGTCCCAGAATCCACCCGCCGATATTGACGAAATCATTCTGGCTCTTGCGGTTGGTGTACGACCCGGACAGCACGACGCCGAACGTCTTGTCGTCATTGGTCCACGATGTCACCGCGGACAGATCCGGACTGAGCTTGTCGGCCAGCGTATCGTAGATTCCGCCAGCGGCCGCCGACAGGTGAAAGCCCGATTTGCCGTCCAGTGGCCGCGCGGTCACGACGTTCACGGTCGCGCCGATGCCACCTTCCTGCAGTTGCGGCAGCGACGATTTGTAGACGTCGGTCCGCTGGATCATGTTGGACGACAACACGTCGAACGAGAATTCGCGACCGTCATTGTCGGTCGCCATGATGCGGCCGTTGACCAGGACGGTGTTGAACTCCGGCCCCAGCCCGCGAACGGTGATGAACTGACCCTCGCCGCCGCTGCGATCAATCGCGACGCCGGTGATACGCTGCAACGATTCCGCGACGTTGTTGTCGGGAAACTTGCCGGTATCCTCGGCGGAGATCGAGTCGACGATGTTGTCGGCGTTGCGTTTGGTGGCGACGGACGACCGCAGGCTGCTGCGGATGCCGGTGACGACGATGTCCTCGTCGGTCGATGCGGCTTCGGACGGACCCTGGGGTTCGGACGGCGTGTCCGCTTGGGGTGTGCCGGTCTCAGCGACCGAATTGGCGTTGGATTGGGCGGTCGCTGGCGCAGCCAGAAAGGCAAGAGCGGTGGCACCTGCCAACAGATGAGCTTTCATATCCCCTCCTCTTTCGCGAGCTTATAAGCTGCTCTCGTGCCCCCAACATCTGGTAAGAGTATTGATATGTCAATTGTTGCCCTGGGCCAGAATTTATGACCCGATTTTCGTCAGCCTTGCAGTGCGGTGAAAGATAAATAACTGAAAACTAACGTAGTTGTATGAAATTTAGCGCAATGCGGTATTCCGCGAACCGGATCAGGAATATTTTTTGTTCGGTCATTATCGACTTTTGTCGGTGTAGTGATACTATTTTGCGACAGGTCTGGGCATCCGGTGGTCGAAGCGGACGACAATCGCAGATGTATCGGACACGCCAAACGGGAGGGGAAGCATGAACGGACTGCAGATCAATCGCCGGGGAATCTTGACCTCCGGGTTTGCCGGGACGGCTGCATCGATTGTGCTGCCGGCGATCGCCAAAGGGCGCGCGCCGGGTGGCGGGGTGCTGGCCGCGCGGCCACCGATGGGCTGGAACAGCTGGAACAGCTTCGCGACCACGATCACCGAGGCGCAGGCGCGCGAGACGGCCGCGATCATGGCGAGCAAGCTGCTGCCGTTCGGCTACGACATCTTCACCGTCGACATCCAGTGGTACGAGCCGGAGGCGTCGAGCTACGAATATAACGGCAACCCAGTGCCGGCGATGGACGGCTACGGCCGACTGATCCCCGCGCCGAACCGTTTTCCGTCGAGCGCGGACGGGTCCGGCTTCACGAAGCTGGCCGCCGACGTCCACCGGATGGGGATGAAGTTCGGCATCCACCTGATGCGCGGTATCCCCCGGCTGGCGGTGAAGAAGAACCTGCCCATCCTCGGCACGAAGTACCGCGCCGCCGATGTCGCCGACACGACCAGCATCTGTTCGTGGAACCCCGACATGTACGGTGTCGACATGACGAAGCCGGGCGCGCAGGCCTATTACGACAGCGTGTTCAGGTTGTACGCCGACTGGAGCGTCGATTTCGTCAAGATGGACGACATGAGCCGCCCCTATGATGCGCACGCGCCCGAGATCGAGGGCGCGCACAAGGCGATCGTCAACACCGGCCGCCCGATGATGCTGAGCCTGTCACCCGGCGAGACGCCGGTGATCCGCGGCGATCACGTCCGCCAATATGCGCAGATGTGGCGGATCAGCGATGATTTCTGGGACGAATGGGCGATGCTGGAGGCGCAGTTCACCCGGCTGGAGAACTGGAACACATGGCGCCGTCCCGGCGCATGGCCGGATGCCGACATGCTGCCGCTGGGCCGGCTGGCGCTGGGCAAGCGCGACACGAGGTTCACGCCCGACGAACAGCGCACGCTGATGACATTGTGGTCGATCGCCCGTTCGCCGCTCATCATGGGCGGCGACCTGCGCCACCTCGATACGCCGACGCTGGCGCTGCTGACCAACCGCGAGGTGCTGGCGGTCAATCAGGCCAGCACCGACAACCGCCCGCACTTCGTGCAGGACGGCGCCCGCATCTGGTCCGCCCGGCCGGAGGGGAGCCAGGATCGCTACCTTGCGCTGTTCAACACCACCGACAAGCCCAGGGAGGTGACGATCGCCCTGCGCGATCTCGGCAAGTCGGGGTCGGTGTCGGTCCGCGACCTCTGGTCCGGTCGAGCTACCGGTACCGCCCGCGACCGCATCACGCGGACGGTATCGCCGCATGGTGCCGAACTCTATCGGCTGACGTGATGGCGCATCGCGGTATCCACGGGCGATGACTGTCGCTCGGGGATGCCGCGGTGCTATGGCCCGTAGGATGGCGCGCCCAATCAGCGGAATATGATGTTAGAAACAGCGATGGCCGATCCCACCGACGAAAAGAAGCCCACGCAGTCCTCCGGGCGGCGGTTACGTGGCGCGGTGGCGCATACGCTGGGTCGGGCCATCCTGGCGGGCGATTATGCGTCGGGCGATGCGTTGCCGGGCGAACTCGCCTTTGCGGAATCGCTCGGCGTGTCGCGCGGCGCCTATCGCGAGGCGGTGCAGGCGCTGATCGCCAAGGGACTGGTCGAAAGCCGGCCCAAATCCGGCACCCGCGTCCTGCCGCGCCATCGGTGGAACATGCTTGATCCCGATGTACTCGCCTGGGCCTTTGCGGATGAGCCCGACATGCGGTTGCTGCGCAGCCTGTTCGAATTGCGCGCGGTGGTCGAACCGGCCGCGGCGGCCTTCGCGGCCGAGCGCCGCGACCGTAACGATCTGAGGATGTTGAAGGACGCGCTGGGCAGGATGCGGCGCCACACGCTGTCGAATGATGCGGGGCGGGCGGCCGACCGCGAATTCCATGCCGCCATCCTGACGGCATCGCGCAACGATGCGTTGATAACTCTCAGCGCCGGCATCTCCGCGGCGGTTGAATGGACGACCCAGCTGAAACAACGGGACCGCGCCCTGCCGCGCGATCCGATGCCCGAACATGTCGCCGTCTACGACGCGATCGTCGGCGCCGATGGTCAGGCCGCCGCCGGGGCGATGCGCAAGCTCGTCGATCTGGCGCTGGCCGACACTCGTGCCGCGCTCGAGGGATCCGTCGGGTAACGGCTTCCTGTTAGAGAGAACACGGTGAGCAATGCGGCCATCGATTTTTGACCCACGACCGGCTGAGCTAGCTGTGGTTCCTAGGCTTTGACTTGGAGGCACCGACGCCCGATGAGAACACCAGCTGGCTATTTCGCGAGAAGCTGACGTGTGTAGACGCAATCGGTGCGCTGTTTGTCGCCTTCGACCTGTACCTGCGGACCTGCGGCTTTCAATCGATCGCCGATGCCATATTCTTGGCGGCGCCCGAGCAGCGCGACATTACGGCGATCAAGGCGAACAGGAGCGGGGCGGAGACCGTGAGCGACAGCGGACCGGCTGCTCGCAAACCCTGACGTACCTGTGTCGCGCATGTCCTGACTTCCGAACGTCTCGTATGTCGTCACTTTTGCGACAGAAGCCGTTGATTGGAAGGGCGCAAGATCTCGTTGGCCTGACACAGTTCGCGGTTCTCGCGCTCCAACGCCTTCAGCTTGTCCACCACCTCGGTCGGAACCCGGCGCGCTTACCGCTGTCGACTTCGGTCTTCTTCAGCAACTCATGCGGCGTTTGTGACGCACAGCCGATCTTCTCTGCAATGGAAACCACCGCCGCCCATCGCGACGGATGGTCGCGCTCGTGATTCAGTACCATCCGCACCGCTCGCTCGCGGACCTCGGGCGCAAACTTGTTCGTCGTCTTGCTCATACGGGCTCCACCTTCTCAGGAATTGGAGCCTCCGGAGAACCTGGGGCGATTCATAATGCTGGCCGAGCGTTGCCTAAGGAAGACCGCGGTCACGCTGCCATCAAAATGCAAGATCGAAAAGACTTTGGTGATCTCAGAACTTTGCCGGCGGGCAGTCGAGATACACGTCCGGCAAGGCCTAGGCGACGTGGACAAATTTGAGCCAGTATCTTGCGGTAGCGAGGTGTACCATACCGAGGAAGCTGCTGGCCAATTGGTCGTAGCGGGTGGCGATCGCGCGGTTGATCTTGAGGTGGCCGAACATGCGCTCGATGCGGTTACGCTGCTTGTAGAGCATCCTGTCGTGCTCGATCTTCACGCGGCGATTTGAGCGGCCGGGAATGACCAGCTCGATGTTCCGCTTCGCCAAGTCGGCACGGATCGCATCGGCGTCATAGCCCTTGTCGGCAAGCAGAGCATTAGGCGTGCGTTCTGGCAGGACAATCAGAGCATCATACGCCTTGCAGTCTGCCGCTTCGCCTCCCGTCAGATGAAAGGCGAGCGGTCGCCCGAGGGCGTCGGCCAGGCAGTGAAGCTTACTGGTGAACCCGCCCCGCGAGCGGCCAAGAGCCCGTCGATCAGCCCCCCTTTTCCGCCCGCTGCCGAGACGTGGGCGCGGACGGTGTGAGGGTCCCCCGGTTTCTCATCCAAGTCGAGGGTGAGCATCCGGCGTTCATTCGGCCGCGATCTTGGCCGTGGCGGCAGCATATTCGACCGGCGTCAGCCAGCCAAGCGATGTGTGAGGACGGCTCTCGTTGTAGTCCCGTCGCCAGGCCTCGATCAGCACCTTGGCCTCGGCGGCGGATCGACGCGCTGTTCGACATCGAGCACGCCATCTTCGGCAAGACTGCGGCAGAGCGGCAGGCCGCGCGTCAGGAACTAAGCCTGTCGCTGGCCACGGACCTTGGCACATGGCTGCGTCGTCAGCGCGGCGCGATGGCGCGCCACAGCCCGGTCGCGGCCGCGTGCGACTATCTGCTGAAGGACTGGCCGGCCTTCACGGCCTTCCTGAATGACGGGCGTATTTGCCTGACGAACAATGCCGCAGAGCGCGCCCTGCGCGGAGTGGCCCTTGGCAGGAAAGCATGGCTGTTCGCGGGCTCCGACCGGGGCGGCGACCGCGCAGCGTTCATGTACAGCCTCATCGTTACCGCCAGGCTCAACGACGTTGACCCGCAGGCCTGGCTTGCCGACGTACTCGCCCGTATCGCCGACATGCCCCAAGGCCGGCTCGACGAATTGCTGCCCTGGAACTGGCAATCGTGTAAGTCAGAGGTCATCGCACAGGCGGCATGACCGCCGCACCGGGGGCGAAAATGGGCAACAGGCTTTATCAATGCGAGTCCGAGCATGACCAAACCGCCTGGGCGGTAGCGCATCTGAAGGCGCGTGGCGCCATCAGCGATGTTTCGCTTTGGCTGGCTGGAATTGACCGCCCGATGCGCCTGCTCGCGAAAGCCAAATTAGCTCTGCGGGCGGGAGGCCTGGCCGTCACCAGCATCATGAAGAATGTCCGCGACGCTGCTGGCGAAACTCACGACATCCTGACGTGGAGGGTCGAAAGGTAAACGACTGAGCGTCGCAGCCGCTTTCCGCAGGGCAACGCGGCCCTGCCCGGACGCTCTGATGTCCGTTTTCAACCCTCAAGACGCGCGCCATCATCCGCGTGGAAACGCAGATGGCGAATATGACCGCGTACAGGTGGAGGCGGGGCCTGAAGGACGTCGGTGATCAAGCTCTGATAC
>RPSH01000041.1 GCA_003946805.1 Bacillus sp. 2B10
GTAACACGGCGGGGGCTGCTATCGCACCCGCGATACCTCCACCCCCAGCACCTGCAACCGCGCCTGCACGCTGCCCGGCCCCGTCAGATGCCCCGCACCGACCGCGACGAACCTCGTGCCCGGCCGGCGCATCCCCTTCGCGATCTTCCCCGCCCATGTCGCATTGCGCCGGTCGAGCAGGGCGGTCCGCACCGCGGGGCCGGCCTCGTCCATGTCGCTCGCCAGCAGCCGGTCGAGCGTCGCGACGTCACCCCGGCCCCAGGTCGCGACGATCCGGTCCATCGCCGGCACGGGATCGGGATCGGCCAGGACGCGGGCGAGCATCGTGCGCTGTGCCGGTTGCGGCAGGGCGGCGAAGATGCCCAGTTGCCGGTCGAGCGTTTCTAGCGGCTCGATCGCGGTGCCGCTGCGCCCGGCCAGCGTCGCCAGCAGCGTTTCGGGCGCAGGCGCGGCGCTGTAGCCGGCGCGGGCGAGCGGTTGCGCGGCCAGCGTCGTCGCGGCGAACCACGGGTCGGTCGCGTCGAACGCCCGCGCCGGAAAGCCCAGCGCGCGGGCGCGCTCGCGCAGGCGGCGATCGAGGGCGACGGGCAGGGGCGCGGGGCGGACCGGCGCTACCCTGACCAGCGCGGCGGTCATCGCATCGGGATCGACCGGCGGGATTTCGAGGACCAGCGTGTCGCTGTCGGCAAAGGCCCGTGCGACCGGCCCGGCCAGCCACGGTGTTCCCGGCCGCAACCGGTGCACCGTGCCGAACAGCCAGATCGTCGTATCGGCATCGCGCGCGACCCACAGCGCCGGGGCCAGCACCGCCGGCGCCGCGACCGGACTGGCCAGCGACCACCAGCCGAGCAGCGCGGCGACGACCCGCGCGATCATCCGCGCAGGCGCTGGACGATGCGGGTCGCGACCAGCGGCGCCACGATCATGGTCGCCGCCGCTACGGCGACCCATGTCCACCGCCGCCGCTTGCGTTGCCGCTCGCGCGCGGTTTTCCAATCGTCAACCATCGGCATCATCCTCGAAAATATCCTCGATCGGCAACCCGAACAACCGGCTCATGCGAAAGGCGAGCGGGAGCGAGGGATCGTGCTTGCCGGTCTCGATCGCGTTCACCGCCTGTCGCGACACGTCGAGCCGCCCGGCGAGTTCGGCCTGGCTCCAGTCGCGTTCGGCGCGCAGGATCTTCAGGCGGTTCTTCACGGTGCGACCCGCGGCCAGGCGAATACTGCCAGCCCCGCCAGCAAGGCGACGACCCAGGCGTACATGATGCCGAAGGGGTGGCCGACAAAGAAGATCGGGGGAACGCCAAGTCCCAGCACCATGCCGCTGACCGCGAACCCGTCGATCAGGCGACGGCGCTCGAACTCATCGCTCTGGCGGTACAGGCCTGCGACGCCGATCAGTGCGACCGCTACTACGATCGTCCAGTAAGCGATCGGTATCCAGATCGGGAAGCGGCCATCCCGCATCGCGCCGCCGCGAACCGCGTACTGGCGCGCGGTGAGGCCGAGCAGGAACGGTGATGCCATCAAGGCGAGGGTGACGCCGGCGACCCAGACGGCGCGCGTGCGCTGACGGACGGCGGCACGACGTTCACCCCATCGGGCATCGGACATGTCTGGTTCCTTTGGGTATGGTGGCGGCGAAGCAGGCGGCGTCACCGCCATGACAGCGACACCGCCGCATCGCCGAGGTGTGCGGCAAAGGCGACGCCGCCGGTCGTGGCGACCGGTGCGGCGGGCGGCGTGGCCCGATCGGTGCGGTCGGCCGCCATGGCGGCGACGGTGGCGCACAGCGCGACGACGAGCAGGATGGGACGGTGGGTGTCGGGGCGGGGCATCATGTGGCCTTCCATGTCAGTGATGGATGACAATATGTCGTGTTTACCTGACTATCTATCGGGTGATTCGCGCGGTATGTCAATACTACCTGACATAATATCAGTCGGACCTGACATGCGGTTCGCTTGACCCTTGCGCTGCGATCCGGCTAGGCGCGGGGCTTCTCCGCACTCAAAGGCGAAACCATGTCCGCCCCGCTCAGCTTCCAGAAGATGATCCTGACGCTCCACGATTACTGGAGCGATCGGGGCTGCGTCATCCTGCAACCCTATGACATGCGGATGGGGGCGGGGACGTTCCACCCGGCGACGACGCTGCGCGCGCTGGGGCCCGAGGCGTGGAACGCCGCGTTCGTCCAGCCATCACGCCGGCCGACCGACGGGCGCTATGGCGAGAACCCGAACCGCCTCCAGCATTATTACCAGTATCAGGTGATCCTGAAGCCTTCGCCGCCGGATTTGCAGGAGTTGTACCTCGGCAGCCTCGCGGCGATCGGGATCGACTTCACGCAACACGACATCCGCTTCGTCGAGGACGACTGGGAGTCGCCGACGCTGGGCGCGTGGGGGCTGGGCTGGGAAGTATGGTGCGACGGGATGGAAATCACCCAGTTCACCTATTTCCAGCAGATGGGCGGGTTCGATTGCAAGCCGGTCGCGGGCGAACTGACCTACGGCCTCGAACGCCTCGCCATGTACATCCAGGACAAGGACAGCGTCTACGACCTGGCGTTCAACGATGCCGGTGTAACGTATGGCGACGTGTTCCTCGAAAACGAGAAACAGATGTCGAAATGGAATTTCGAGGTCGCCGATACCGACGGGCTGTTCGACCTGTTCAGAAAGGCGGCGGCGGAGTGCGAGAACGCGCTGGCCCATGACGTGCCGATCGCGGCCTATGAACAGGCGATCGAGGCGAGCCATGTGTTCAACCTGCTGAATGCGCGCGGCGTGATCTCGGTCGCGGAGCGGCAGGCCTATATCGGCCGCGTGCGCGATCTGGCGAAGGCATCGTGCGCCAAGTTCATCGAGACGCAGACGCCCCAGTGGCAGGCGAAGTTTCCGGGGTGGGTGGCATGACGGATTTCCTGCTCGAACTGCGGTCGGAAGAAATCCCGGCACGGATGCAGGCGAAGGCTAGAGAGGACCTGTCGAAGCTGTTCGTCGGCGAACTGGCGAAGGCGGGGATCGCGGCACCGCGGATCACCACCTATGCGACGCCGCGCCGGCTCACGCTGATCGCGCACGACCTGCCGGAGCGGACCGAGCCGGTGCGCGAGGAGGTGAAGGGGCCGCGCGCGTCGGCGCCGCCGCAGGCGCTGGAAGGGTTTCTGCGCAAGACCGGGCTGACGCGCGAGGCGCTGACCGAGCGCGACGGCGTGTTGTTCGCGGTGACCGAGGTGCCGGGGCGCGAGACCGCGCAGGTACTGGGCGCGGCGATCCCGGCGATCGTGCGCGCGTTTCCGTGGCCCAAGTCGATGCGCTGGGGCACGGCGTCGCTCAGCCCGGAGTCCCCACGCTGGGTACGGCCGTTGCAGGGGATCGTCGCGCTGTTCGGCAGCGACGTGGTGCCGTGCGAAGTCGCGGGCGTGACGAGCGGGGCGGTGACGCTTGGCCACCGCTTCCACCATGCCGGCCCGATCACGATCGGCTCGGCGGGCGACTATGTCGAGAAGCTGCGGGCGTGCCACGTCATCGTCGATCAGGACGAACGCGCCGCGATCATCGCGGTCGGCGCGAAGATGGCGGCGCAGGGCGCGGGGTTGCGGCTGGTCGAGGATGAGGGGCTGCTGGCGGAGAATGCCGGCCTCACCGAATGGCCGGTGCCGTTGATCGGGCGGTTCGACGAAGCGTTTCTCAGCGTGCCGCCGGAGGTGATCCAGCTGACCGCGCGGGTGAACCAGAAATATTTCGTGTGCCGCGATGGTGAGGGCAGGCTGGCGAATGCGTTCGTCTGCACCGCGAATATCGACGCGGCGGATGGCGGCGAGCGGATCGTCGCGGGCAACGCCAAGGTGCTGGCGGCGCGGCTGTCGGATGCGAAGTTCTTCTACGAGACCGATCTGAAGACGCGGCTGGAGGACCAGTTGCCGAAGCTCGACAAGATCGTGTTTCATGAGAAGCTGGGCACGGTCGCCGACAAGGTCGAGCGGGTGGCGAAGCTGGCGCGGTGGCTGGTCGAGAGTGGGGTCGTAAAGCCCTCTCCTCTTCAGGGGCGTTCCGGGTCGGTTGTGCCCCCGGCACAACCTCAACAGCGCGGGGCGCTGTTGACCCGGAACGGGTTGGGAGAGGGGAATACCCCTCCGGCTTCGGCGCTTGCGGACACGCCCCTCTCCCCGGCCCTCTCCCCTGAAGGGGAGAGGGAGGCGCTTGCCGACATTGCCGAGCGGGCCGCACGGCTTGCCAAGGCCGATCTGGTCACCGGGATGGTCGGCGAGTTTCCCGAATTGCAGGGGCTGATGGGTAGCTATTATGCCGCTGCGCAGGGCGAGCCGGTCGAGGTCGCCGAGGCGGTGCGCGATCATTACAAGCCGGTCGGGCAGGGGGATGAGGTTCCGACTGCGCCGGTGACGGTTGCGGTGGCGTTGGCGGACAAGCTGGATACGATCGCGGCATTCTTTTCAGTGAATGAGCTGCCGACCGGATCGAAAGATCCTTATGCACTCCGACGTGCAGCTCTTTCGGTCATTCAAATAATCATATCGAACAAAATTCGAGTTTCTGTGCGCGATGCTATAATGCGTTTAGCCGGCGATAGATTGATAAAGGAGTCTGTGGCTGGTGGTGATTCGAGTAGTTTAAGAGAAGCATTTATGCGGAGTCCGTTGTCGGATATCGACGATGGGTCGTTTATGAAAATTTCCAACGCAATTAACGATGCTGAACGTAGCAGACTTAGGACATCACTGCCTGCTATTGCCGATAGTATACGTAAATCTGGTAGCAGCACGCTCGCTTTCTTTGCCGACCGCCTAAAGGTCCAGCAGCGCGAGGCCGGTGTACGCCACGACCTGATCGATGCGGTGTTCGCGCTCGGGGGCGAGGACGATCTCGTCCGCCTGCTCGCCCGCGTCCATGCGCTGCAAGCCTTCGTCACCACCGAGGACGGGGCGAACCTGCTCGCCGGGTACAAGCGGGCTGCCAACATCCTCAAGAAGGAAGCGCCGGGCACCAGCAAGCATATAGCGGAAACCGGCGAGGAAGACCCGCTGTCGGAGGTCGAGGACCCCGAGTTCGCGTCGATTGCCGCCGAATATGTGCGGACCGAGCGCGAGAAGCGCGAGTATGACCGGGAACCGGCCGAGGCGGCGCTGATCGCGGCGCTCGATGCGGCCGAACCGCGCGCGCAAGCGGCGATCGAAGCGGAGGATTTCGGCGCGGCGATGGCTGCGCTCGCGTCCTTACGCGCGCCGATCGATGCGTTCTTCACCGACGTGACGGTCAACGATGCCGACCAGAACAAACGGACCGCGCGGCTGGCATTGCTGGCGCGGGTGCGCGACGCGGTGCACCGGGTCGCCGATTTCTCGAAAATTGAGGGCTGACCTGTCGGTTTAACCCGTTTAACGGGGCGTCAGGCCATCGGCCTTCGAATCGGATACCCCGTCGCGGCCCGGCCGCGCCGGAGAGCATGGGGAAACGAGCATGACGCAGTATGTCTATCGCTTCGGCGGCGGGGTTTCGGACGGGGGATCGGGCGACAAGGTGCTGCTGGGCGGCAAGGGCGCGAACCTTGCCGAAATGGCGTCGATCGGGCTGCCGGTGCCGCCGGGCTTCACCATCGCGACGACGATGTGCACGCGCTATTACGACGAGGGCCAGACCTTTCCCGCGAGCGTGCAGGACGAGGTGAAGACCGGGATCGCGCATATCGAGGGGATCACGGGCAAGCGCTTCGGCGACGCCGCCGACCCGTTGCTGGTGTCGGTCCGCTCGGGCGCGCGCATCTCGATGCCGGGGATGATGGACACGGTGCTGAACCTTGGCCTGAACGACGAAACCGTCGAGGGGCTGGCGAGCGTGTCGGACGATGCGCGCTTCGCGTGGGACAGCTATCGCCGCTTCATCCAGATGTATTCGGACGTGGTGCTCGAACTGGACCATGGCCGGTTCGAGGAAGCGCTGGAGATCGCGAAGGAAGATCGCGGCTATTATCTCGACACCGACCTGACCGCCGACGACTGGCGCGCGCTGGTGGCCCAGTACAAGGATATCGTCGTCGAATTGTGGGGCAAGCCGTTCCCGCAGGACGTGCACGACCAGCTGTGGGGCGCGATCGGCGCGGTGTTCGGATCGTGGCAGGCGGACCGGGCGAAGGTCTATCGCCGGCTGAACGACATTCCGGGCGACTGGGGCACGGCGGTCAACGTGCAGGCGATGGTGTTCGGCAACATGGGCGACACGTCGGCGACCGGCGTGGCGTTCACCCGCGATCCGTCGAAGGGCGACAACGCCTATTACGGCGAATTCCTCATCAACGCGCAGGGCGAGGACGTGGTCGCAGGCATCCGCACGCCGCAGTACCTGACCCGTGCGGCGCGCGAGGCGGCGAACGCCAAGCCGCTGTCGATGGAAGAGGCGATGCCCGACGCGTACGGCGAACTGGCCGCCGTGTTCGACCGGCTGGAGCGGCATTACCGCGACATGCAGGACATCGAATTCACGGTGCAGCAGGGCAAGCTGTGGATGCTCCAGACCCGGTCGGGCAAGCGCACCGCGAAGGCCGCGCTGAAGATCGCGGTCGACATGGCCGAGGAAGGGCTGATTACGCGCGAGGAAGCGATCCTGCGCGTCGACCCGCAGGCGCTCGACCAGCTGCTCCACCCGACGCTGGACCCCAAGGCGACGCGCGACGTGCTGACCAAGGGGCTGCCGGCATCGCCGGGTGCGGCCAGCGGCATCGCGGTGTTCGACAGCGACACGGCCGAGCGCCGCGCGAACGCGGGTGACGCGGTGATCCTGATCCGCACCGAAACCTCGCCGGAGGATATCCACGGCATGCACGCGGCGCGTGGCATCCTCACGGCGCGGGGTGGGATGACCAGCCACGCGGCGGTCGTCGCGCGCGGCATGGGGCGCCCGTGCGTGTCGGGCGCTGGGTCGATCTCGATCGATGCGAAGGCGGGCGTGATGAAGGTCGCGGGCCGCGAGATCCGCGAGGGCGACATCGTCACGATCGATGGCGCCACCGGCGAGGTGATGGCTGGGCCGGTCGCGACGGTGCAGCCCGAACTGGCCGGCGATTTCGGCACGCTGATGGAATGGGCCGACGGCGTCCGTCGCCTGAAGGTGCGTGCCAATGCCGAAACGCCGCTCGATTGCCGCACCGCGCGCGATTTCGGCGCGGAGGGCATCGGGCTGTGCCGCACCGAGCACATGTTCTTCGAACAGTCGCGGATCACCGCCGTGCGGCAGATGATCCTAGCCGAGGACGAGGCGGGACGGCGCGCGGCGCTGGAGCGGTTGCTGCCCGAACAGCGCAGCGACTTCGTCGAGATTTTCGAGGTGATGGTCGGGCTGCCCTGTACCATCCGCCTGCTCGACCCGCCGCTGCACGAATTCCTGCCGCATCAGGAAGCCGAGTTCGCCGAAGTGGCCGAGGCGGCGGGGATCGCCGTCGACCAGTTGAAGCGCCGCGCGGCCGAACTGCACGAGTTCAACCCGATGCTGGGCCATCGCGGCTGCCGGCTGGGCGTGACGTATCCCGAAATCTACGAGATGCAGGCGCGCGCGATCTTCGAGGCGGCGGTGATCGTCGCCGAGAAGTCGGGCGAGGCGCCGATCCCCGAGGTCATGATCCCACTGGTCGGCACCAAACGCGAACTGGAGCTGATGAAGATCGTGGTCGACAAGGCCGCCGAGGCGGTGTTCGCCGACAAGGGCCGCCGGATCGAATATCTGGTCGGCACGATGATCGAACTGCCGCGCGCGGCATTGAAGGCCGGCGAGATCGCGGAGGCGGGCGAGTTCTTCTCGTTCGGGACCAACGACCTGACGCAGACGACGCTGGGCGTCAGCCGCGACGACGCCAGCCGGTTCCTGGGAGCCTATGTCGAAAAGGGCATCTATGCCCGCGATCCGTTCGTCTCGATCGATGTCGAGGGCGTGGGCGAGCTGATCGAACTGGCGGCCGAACGCGGGCGCAGGACGCGGCCCGACATCAAGCTCGGCATCTGCGGCGAACATGGCGGCGACCCGGCGTCGATCGCCTTCTGCGAACAGGTCGGGCTCGACTATGTCTCGGCCAGCCCCTACCGGGTGCCGATCGCGCGGCTGGCAGCGGCGCAGGCAGCATTGAAGAAGTGAGTAGCAGGATGGCGAACGATGCGGCACGGGTGACGAAGGACGGATTCGATCGCGTCGGCCCGTTCCATCCGGCGTTCGCATGGGGCGCGGTGATCGTGTTCGACCTGCTGGTCGTGATCGCCGTCCTGCTGGCGGTGACCAAGATCGGCGACAAGGTCGAGGATGTGGTGTTCCCGGGCGGCCCGGAGTGGGTGACGTTCTGATGCGCCATGTCGCCGGCTGGATCGGCGGCGTGGCGCTGTCGCTGTCGGTGTCGGCCGGTGTGCTCGCGGCGCCGGCGGGGTCGCGGGTGATCGGCAGGCAGGACCGGGTGGTCGCGGGCGGCAAGCGGGTCTGCGTCGTCGATTTCGTCTATGCCGGGCGGGCGCCGGAGGACCTCTTCTGGGAGGAGCCATGCGCTGTGGTGACGGCGAAGATGGTCGACCGGCGCGAACTGGAGGCGCTGGATCGCTGGGCGCGGCTGGATGCGGACCAACAGCGTTTCGTCGAGCGGATGCCGGGCGGGCGGGTGCTGTACGTCGCAGGCCGGTTCAGCGCCTCGGTCTATCCGGTGGACATCACCGGGACGAGTATCGAGGTAACCGTCGCGGACTGAAGGCGAGGGGGGCCGGCCGCGGTTGCCCTGACATCATTACCCTCCGCGCCCCGCTTGCGGCGGGGCTACGCAGGTAATGCAACGAGGGTTCACCCCCACCGGCTGCGATGGTCGTCGTCATGGCCCTCGCGCAGCATCGCCGCCTGTTCGCGCCAGCGTTCGCCGTCGATCGTGCCGGGGCGCAGGCGAAGGTCGTCCTCCAGCGCGCGCTCGTCGGCTTCGGTCAGGTTCTCGATCGCGCGATAGGTCTTGATCCCGCGGGCGCCGAGCGCCTGTTCGAGATCGGCGTCGATGCCGCGGATGCGCGACAGGTTGTCGCGGCCCCAGCCGAAGAAACCGCCGCCACCGCTGCTGGCGGTCGCCGCCGCGGTGGTCGTCGCGGCCGCAGTGGTCGCGGTTCCGCGGTCCTTCGCCAGCCGGTCGCGCTCCACCTCGATCTCGCGCAACCGTTCGTCGCGGGTCTTGATGTCGGCGGCGACTTCGGCGCGATACGCCTTGTGCGCCGCTTCCTCGTCACGGAACCGCTGCTTCCACTTCTTCCCGCCCGAGGAGGAGGCGAGGCCGAGCAGCCAGCCCGCGAACAGCAGGAGGGCCAGCACTGCGAACTGGGTCGGCGTCTGGAACAGCATGATGGCGGGCCCCTGTAATGGTTACGGGGCGATAACGGTCGGGGGCGGGCGGCGTTCCCGCGCGCCCCCTTCCGCGCCTTACTTGCCGAACGCGTCGCTGATGCTGCAGGCGGCCGGACCCAGGATGACGACGAACAGCGTCGGCAGGATGAACAGGATCAGCGGCACGGTCATGATCGCGGGCAGGCGTGCGGCCTTTTCCTCTGCGCGCATCATGCGTTCGTTGCGGAATTCGGCCGACAGGACGCGCAGCGCGCTGGCCAGCGGGGTGCCGTATTTCTCGGTCTGGATCATGGTCGTTACCACGCCCTTCACCGCGTCGAGGTTGATCCGCATCGCGAGGTTCTCGAACGCCTGGCGGCGTTCGGTCAGGAAGCCCAGCTCGATCGCGGTGAGCGAGAATTCCTCGCCCAGTTCGGGATAGGCGCGGCCCAGTTCGCGGGCGACCCGGGTGAAGGCGGCATCGACGGTCAACCCGGCCTCGGCGCAGATCACCAGCAGGTCGAGCGCGTCGGGCAGCCCCTTGCGGATCGCATCCGACCGCTTGGTGATCTTGTTCTTGAGATAGATGTCGGGCGCCTTGTAGCTCAGGATGAAGGTCCCGGCGACGAGGCCGTACGCCTTGAGCGGCGACCAGTCGGCGAAGGCGTCGGTGCCATAGACGATGTAGAGCATCGGCAGGCCGAGCGCGATCGGCAGCACCAGCCGGCCGAAGATGACCGCCACCGCCCAGTCCTTCGACCGGATGCCCGCCTGCATCAGCTTGAGCTGCGCGACCTTGAGCTGCGAATCCTGCAGGACTTTCAGCGACGACAGCAGCTCGCGGATGCGGTCGGTCGCCTCGTTCTTCTGCACCAGCTTGGCGCGGCGCTTGCTGGTCGAGGCGGTGATGCCCGCCTTCAGCTGTTCGCGCCGGTCGTTCAGCGCCTTCACCCGCCGCGCCATCGGATCGCGACTGGAGGTGGCGACGTAGATGGCGAACATGACGAACAGCGCGGCCATCGCGGCAAGGATCGTCGCGGCGTTGACCACGTCGATGCCAAGCAGGGTCGGATTGGGGTTGGCGGTCATCGCATCAGATCTCGAAATTGACCATCTTGGCCATGATGAAGGCACCGATCCCCATCCACAGCGCGCCCCCGAGGCCCGCGATCATCAGCCGCGGGTCGACGAAGAAGTTCTGCATGTAGGTGTCGTTGATCGCCCAGATCATGCCGAACACGATGAAGGGCAGCGAGCCGACGATATAGGCCGACGCCTTGGATTCGGACGACATCGCCTTGATCTTCAGCTTCATCTGCGACCGCTTGCGCAGCACGTCCGCAAGATTGGCGAGCGTTTCGGCAAGGTTGCCGCCGGTTTCGCGCTGGATGGCGATCGTGATGACGAAGAACTGGAATTCGGGCGTGCCCAGCCGGTCGCCGGTTTCCTGCAACGCGGCGTCGAGCGAGCGGCCGATCTTCATCCGGTCGCTGACCAAGCGGAATTCCTCGCCCACCGGGCCGTCGACTTCCTGTCCGACGACGGTCATCGTCTCGGTGATCGGCAGGCCGGAGCGCAGGCCGCGGACCAGCAGCTCGATCGCGTCGGGAAACTTGGCGGTGAAACGGGCGATACGCTGCTTGATGAAATAGCCGACGAGGAAATGCGGCAGGCCCATGCCGAGCGCGAGGCCGAGCAGGAGGGCGAGGATCAGCGGCAGCCCCTTGAACATCAGGAACAGCGTGACAACGACGACGATGCCCAGCGTCACCTTGCCATATTGCGCCAGCGTCCAGTTGCGGCCGGTCTTCTGCAGGCGCAGCTTGAGCTGTTCGACATTGGGCAGCAGCCGGGCGGCGGCCCGGTCCCCCCTTGTCGTGCCGCGGTTGCCGATGCGGCGCATCTGCGCCTCCATCGCCGTCGTGCTGGCCGACGACGCATGACGTTCGCGCACCGCCAGCAGCCGGCGGCTGCGGGCGCGCTCGCCCGACGGCCCGGAAAAGGCGAGGGCGACCAGCACGAGCGTCATCGCCGCCCCAATCGCCAGCAGCAGGATCGGCAGCATCTCCATCGCCCGCCCCGCGTCCTACTTCTTGGCCCGGGCGGGCAGGCGCGCGCGCAGCCCGACGATCTTGCCGATCAGCGAGGTGCCGCCGGCAGCCTTGCCCTTAGCCTTGCCCTTGCTTTTCGTATCGGGTGCGTCGTCGGCGCTGTTGTCGCTCAGCTGGCAGAGGCGGCGGGCGAGTTCGACCAGGGGCGCGATGGCGCGGTTGCCCTTGCCTGCCTCCGCCATCGGCTTGCCCAGCTTGGCCGACTGTGCCGCCAGCTTGCCGTCGAACGCCATGACGAAGTCGAGCTTGCGTTCGATCGATCCCTCGAAATCCTTGCGGCTGATTTCCTGGCCGGCGGCCGGTTGCAGCTTGTTGGCGATCAGCAGGACGGTGACGTGCGACGCGTTCGAACGGAACCACGACAACAGCCGGATGGTATCGCGCGCCGCCGCCAGCGTCAGTTCGGTGACGATGACCGCGGTCTGCACTTCCTCGATCAGGTGCGGGTGGTTCACCAGCATCGAGCGCGGGAGGTCGACGATCGTGCATTCGAACGCGGCGCGCATCTCCTCCTGCAACTGGTAGAAGGCGCTGCCGTCAGTCTGGATCGGCGCGTTGATCGGCGCTTCGGCCGACAGCACCGACAGCCGTTCGCCCGCGCGCACCATCGCGCGTTCGATGAACAGCCCGTCGATACGGCTGGGATTCTCGATCGCGTCGGTCAGCCCGCGGCCGGGTTCGAGGTCGAGTCCGAGTGCGCCGGTGCCGAAATGCACGTCGAGGTCGAGCAGCGCGGTGCTGCGCCGTTCCTGTTCGCCCATCAGCCACGCGAGCGAGGTGGCGATGGTCGATGCGCCGGCGCCGCCGCGCGTGCCGATGACCGCGATCGCGCAGTGCGGCCGCTCGACGCTGGCCTCGGCCGCCTTCGGCGCGTTCAGCAGCGCCTGGGCCTGCGCGATCGATTCGCGCACCATGTCGGGGTTGAGCGGCTTGAGCAGATAGTCGTGGATGCCGCTGGACAGCAGGTCGCGGTACAGGCGGACGTCGTTGACCTGTCCGGTCGCGATCACGATCGTGCCGGGTTCGCAGACTTCGGCGAGGCCGTTGATGTCGTTGAGCGGATCGCCCGATTCGGACAGGTCGACGAACAGCACGTGCGGGCTGGCCGAAACCGACAGCGTCTGCACGGCGTTGCGCAGGCCGCCCTTCATGACCTTTTCGACCGGCCAGCCGCTGCCGCTGGCGACGCCGCGCAGCGTGTCGGCGGAGTTTTCGTCGCACACGAACGCCACGAACGGGTCGCGTTGCGCCGTGCGGGCGAGGTTGAACGGCGCGTTCATTACTTGCCGCCCCCCGCGCTGCTGGCGCTGCCGACGCCCGCGCCGACCGTGCCGCCATTGCCGCTGGGCAGCGCACGGCGCAGCGCGCCGACCGCCTTGGTGTTGACCATGGTGTCGGTCGTCTCGCCATTGGCACGGCCGAGGACGAGGTCGCCCGGCCGGGCGATCATCGCCGCGAGGTTCGAATTGGTCGCGCAGCCGAAGTCGGACGAGGTGTGCGCGCCGAAATTGGGCTGGTAGGTCCGCGAATTGTCGGGGCATCCCGGCACGCTGGCCGCCATGCGCGACACGACGATGCGGACGGTGCCCGGGGCCAGCGCGCCGGGCGTCGGCGGCACGGTATCGGCGAGCAGCAGCCCGACGCGGGCGGCTTCGGCGGCGACGTCGGTGCGGACCGCGTCATCGCCGCTGCCACCATCGTCCACGCCGATCTCGTCGCCATAGCGCAGGCGCATCGCCTCCAGCCAGCCGGCGAGGCGGGCGCGCTCGCCCGGCGCCAGTCCGGCAGGGCCGGCGGCGACGTCGAACGAATAGGCGGAGCGGGTGACGACCGGCTGGTGGACCGATTCGACGCCGCGATTGGGGGTGCCGGTGCAGCCCGCGACGGCGATCGCCGAGCCGAGCGCGAGGATACGGAGGAGGGTCATCGGAACGTGCCTCACTGGATGCTGAAGCCGGGTGCGGCGGGCTTGGGATCGCCGCCACGCTTGCGCGGCGGCTGCGGGACGGGGTCGGCACCGGCGACGGGCGCGACCGGGACCGGCGCGGTCAGGCCGACCGCCGGCCGGGCGGGCGCGGCCGGCGCCATGGTCGGCACCGGGCGCGGATCGGGGCGACGCTGCCCCGACAGCTGGCCCATCAGCACGCGCTCGACATCGCCGGGGCTGGAATAGGCGTCGGTCGGCAGCGCGATGCGCGACTGGCTGTCGACCGGCTTCACCAGATAGGGGGTGATGACGATGACCAGTTCGGTCTCGTTGCGGGTGAAGCCGTTCGACCGGAACAGCGACCCCAGGATCGGCAGGTCACCCAGGCCCGGTGCCTTGTCGATCGAATTGTCGTGGCTGTTCGACAGCAGCCCGGCGATCATCATGCTTTGCCCCGACCCCAGTTCGATCGTGGTTTCCACGCGACGGGTGGACAGGGCGGGGATGGTGGTGCCGTTGAACTGGACCGAGCCCGCCGCCGAGAGCTGCGACACTTCGGGACGGACGCGCAGCGAGATGCGGCCATCGGCCAGCACCGTCGGGGTATAGGCGAGGCTGACGCCATATTGCTTGTACTCGACCGAGACGGCGCCGAAGCCCTGGCTGATCGGGATCGGAATCTCGCCGCCGGCGAGGAACGATCCGGTCTCGCCCGAAAGCGCGGTCAGGTTCGGGTTGGCCAGCGTCGTCACCTGTCCGATGCGTTCGCCCAGATCCAGCGCGCCGAGCAGTTCGAGGCCGAGCAGCCGTCCGGCGAGGTTGAGCGTCGTGCCGTTGGTCGCCTTGGTCGGGAAGCCGAACAGCGTCCCGCCGGGGCGCCCGCCCGTCGGGAGGAACGTGGTATCGCCCGGCAGCCCCGGAATGGTGGCGATCGTGCCCTGCCGCCCCTGCGCGACGCCGAACAGGAAGCCGCCCGACGTGTCGCGCGACGTCAGGTTGACGCCGATATTCTTGACGAAGTTGCGGCTGACCTCGGCGACACGGACCTGCAGGTTGACCTGCAACGGGGTCGCGAGCTTCAACCGGTTCACCACGCCGATCTTCAACGCGACATTGGGATCGCCCACCGCGACGCCCGGATTGAGCAGCGACGTCACCAGCCGTTCGGCCTGCGCGCTGTCGGCGGGCGAGGCGATCGTGCCGTTGATGACCGCGATCTGGCCGACCGTGGTCACGCGGATGTCGGCCTCGGGCATCGCCGCCTTCATCATGCGGTCGAGCGAGGTCAGGTTCTGCCCGACGCGGACGTTCGCCGCATAGACCACGCTGCCGCTGCTGCTGGTGGCGAAGATGGTGGCTTCGCCATCGGTCTTGCCGAACAGGTGGATCTGGCGCGGGTTGCCGACATAGACGTCGGCGACGCCGGGGTTCGATACCCATACGTCGGCGACGTTGCCGGGCAGGGTGATGAGCTCGCCCTGGCCGATCGACAGCTGCACGTCGGTGGTCGGGCGCATCGTGCCGGCGGGCGGCGTGCCGATGCGTGCGGCGCGGACGCCGCCGGTACCGGGGGCCGCGACGGCGGGTGCCGCCGATCCCGCGACCAGTGCGACCGACAGCGTCGCTGCCATCGACCGGTGAAAGAGCTTCAGACCGCGCATCACTTGTTCCCCCCGACCGGCACAGCGGTCACATCATTCCCGCGGGTGATCCGCACGACCGGCCCGGCCGGCACCGCCGGTGCGGCAGGCGCCATCGGCGCGGCGACCATCGTCGTCCCCCCCGCATCCCCCGATCCCGGCGACGTTCCCCCCGCCTTGCCGGGCACCGAGCTGCGCTGGAACCGCGACACGTCGGCCCCGGTCGAGAAGGTCGAGCTGCCGTCGACCGGGCGGCTCGCGATCTTTTCGAGCGCGGCCTTCTCTGCCTTGGGATCGCCGTTCGCGGGCAGCTGCACGTCGCCGCTGGCGATCGCTTCCTCCAGCTCGGAACGGTTGTCGGCGATCGAACGCAGCGACAGCGACAGCGAGCCGACGGTCTGCGCCACCGCGATCTTTTCCGCGATGCGCGGCGTCGCCTCAACCGTGACGGTCGAATAGGTGGACACCAGCGTCTTGCCCTGGTCGTCGGTATTCTTGTCGGTGCGCTGGTCGGTCGCCAGCACGCGCAGGTTGCGCAGGAACGTCTCCGACGCCTTGAGCGGCGGGCCGTCGCCGCCACCGGCGACCGTCTGCGTCAGGACCAGGTCGACCCGGTCGCCCGGAAACACGAAGCCCGCGACCGCGCTCTGCGCCGAGACCGGCACCGTCACCGCGCGCATCCCCGGGCCGAGCGCCGCGGCAAGGAAGCCGCGGTCACCGGGCTTTACCAGCGACCCCTGCGTGATCGGCTGTCCGGCCGGAATGCCGAAGCGGACGACGGTGCCGACCAGATTGCGCGATTCCGGCATCGATTCGAGGAAATAGGCGTTTTCCACCAGTTCCTTGGGCCAGGGCTGAAACCGCAGCGCGGTCGCGTCGATGATGGTGCCGACCGGCAGCGCCTTGGTGGCGACCATCACGCGCGGGCCGTCGATCGGCGCTTCGGCGGTCGAGGCCGCGGCGATCGGCGTGGAGGCGCCGGCCATCAGGCTGCGCGCCATGAACGCGGTGATGCCAGCGACCACCAGGGCGCCGATCAGCAGGAACAGTTTGCGAGAGTCCATGACGTCGAAAGGCCTTTCAATTCGCCTGGCCGGTTGATTCGCCGTTAAGCATCACCGAAATGGGTTAAGATCGGGTTCGCGATCGCGAGCATGCCCGCGATGGCGATGGCGATCCCGTACGGAATCTCCGGCATCTGCTGTGCCCGCCGCCGCCAGCGATCGGCGAGGAACAGCAGCGTCAGCACGCCGCCCAGCAGCGACATCACCACCAGCATCGACAGCACGGCACCGGGCGGCAGCCACAGCGCCAGCGCGCCGATCATCTTGACGTCGCCGCCGCCCATCTGGCCGGCGACGAATGCCGCGAAGAACAGCGCGAAGACGATCAGCGCGATGCCCAGCTGCCAGCCCATGTCGATGCCCGACAGGCCGTTGGCCCACCACCACGCGGGCGCCAGCAGCGCGATCGCCGCATTCTTCCAGTTCGCGATTTCGCGGGTACGCGCGTCCTCGATCCCGGCAATCGCCAGCAGCACGACCAGCGCGAACGCCAGCCAAGGAACGACCGTACCCCCCATGTCGTTAACCTCTAGACGCAAGGGGTTTCCAAACCGTAACCGGACCCATGGCCGCCCACGCCCTGTACCGCCGTGCGATTCCCGCCGCCGCCGCCATCACCCGCTGGCAGGCGCCCGACGGCTGGTCGCATCGCCGGTTCGACTGGCCCGCGCCCGCCAATGTCCGCCCGCGCGGCAGCCTGCTGTTCCAGACCGGGCGCGGCGACGTGTTCGAGAAGTATCTGGAAGCCTTCGCCCACTGGCACGTCCGGGGCTGGCGCATCACCGCGTTCGACTGGCGCGGGCAGGGCGGGTCGGGGCGCTGCACGCCGGCGGGCGATTGCGGGCATATCGAACGGTTCGAGACCTATCTCGACGACCTCGCCGCCTTCTGGGAACAATGGGATGCCGCCGGGCCGCGCGCGATCATCGGCCATTCGATGGGCGGGCATCTGGCGCTGCGCGGGGTGGTCGAGCGGCGGATCGATCCGGCGGCGTGCGTGCTGGTCGCGCCGATGCTGGGGCTGCGCGCGCCGATCGGCCCGCGCTTCGGCGAGCGCATGGCGCAGGTGCTGGCGGCGATGGGCAGCCCGCTGCGCGCGGCGTGGAAGGGCAATGAGCGGCCGCATGCGCTGAAACCGCGCGAGGCGATGCTGACCCACGACCCGGCGCGCTATGCCGACGAGGTCTGGTGGCACGGCACCGACGCGATGTTGCGCACCGGCCCGCCCAGCTGGCGCTGGGTGACCGATGCGTTCCGCTCGACGCGGGAGTTGCGGGCCGACCCGGCGCTGGCCGATACGCGCGTGCCGGTGCAGATGCTGGTGGCGGAGAACGACGCGCTGGTCGATCCTCGCGCCGCGATCGAGGTCGCCGGGCGGTTGCCCGATGTCGAGCTGCTGCGCTTCGGCCCGGAATCGGCGCACGAGATCCTGCGAGAGGCCGATCCGGTGCGCACCCGCGCCATCGCCGCGATCGACGCGTTCCTCGACGCCCGCGCACCCGTGCCGCAGCGGACCCACGCATGACCCGTCGGCGGGTGGCGATCGTCGGGGCGGGGATGGCGGGGGCGAGCCTTGCCGCCGAACTGGCCGCGACCGATAGCGTCGTGCTGCTGGAGGCTGAGGCGCAGCCGGGCTTCCACGCGACCGGCCGGTCGGCGGCGTTCTGGTCCGAAACCTATGGCGGGCCGCTGGTCCAGCCGCTGACGACCGCATCGGGGCCGTTGCTCCACACCCCGCCCGCCGGTTTCGCCGAACAGGGGTTTCTGCGTACGCGGGGCGAGTTGCTGCTCGCGCGCGACCGGACGGTGCTGGAGCGACTGGCCGCCGATTTCGCCGCTACCGGCGTGCCGATCGCGTGGCGCGATCCGCAGGGCGTGGTGACGGGGCTGCGCGGCGAATGGCATGCGCTATGGTCGCCGGGTTGCGCCGATATCGATGTCGCCGCACTCCATGCCGCCTATCTGGCCCGGGCGCGGCGCGGCGGGGTCGAGCTGCGCTGCGACGCGCGGTTGACCGGGGCGCGGCGGGGCGGCGGGGAATGGCGGCTGACCACCGCGGCGGGCGATACCGTCGTTGCCGATATCGTCGTGAACGCGGCGGGCGCGTGGGCGGATGCGGTGGCGCAGCTGCTGGGCGCCGCGCCGCCGGGCATCGCACCCTATCGCCGGACCGTGGTGCAGGTACGCGTCGATCCGCCGGCACCGGCCGACCTGCCGCTGGTGATCGATGCTGCGGGCGGGTTTTATTTCAAGCCCGAGCCCGGCGGGCGGCTGTGGCTGTCGCCGCATGACGAGACGCCCGACCGTGCGCACGACGTCGCCGCCGAGGAGATCGACGTGGCGCTGGCGATCGACCGGTTCGAGGCGGCGGTCGACTGGCGGGTCGTGGCGGTCGAGCGGCGCTGGGCGGGCCTGCGCAGCTTCGCGCCCGACCGGCTGCCGGTCTATGGCTTCGACCGCTACGTGCCCGGTCTCTTCTGGTGCGCGGGGCAGGGCGGCTTCGGTATCCAGACCGCGCCGGCCGCCGCACGGTTGTGCGCGGCGCTGCTGGGGCGCGGCGACGAACCGCAAGGGGTCGACCCGGCCGCCTATTCGCCGCATAGATTGTCGGAGTAATTCGAGTCGCCATTTACGTTAGCGCTATCAGTCCCTATCTGAACGCCAACGCCATCAGCCCAAGAGGATGCATATGACGATCACCGGTGAACTGTTCCTGGGGTCCAAGCGGATTGCCCGCGACGACCTGTTCCAGGCCTATGATCCCGCCACCGGCACGCTGTTCGGTGAGCAATTTTCGAAGGGCACGAAGGAAGACGCCGAAGCGGCCTGCGCGCGCGCGGCCGAGGCGTTCCCGATCTATGCCGCGCTGCCGCTGGAGCAGCGTGCCGGATTCCTCGACGCGATCGCCGACGAGATCGAGGCGCTGGGCGATGCGCTGATCGAACGCGGCAGCCGCGAAACCGGCCTGCCGATCGCGCGCCTGACCGGCGAGCGCGGCCGCACCTGCGGCCAGCTGCGCCTGTTCGCCAAGGAAGTGCGCGACGGCGCGTGGCAGCAGCTGCGCATCGACCATGCCGATCCGGCACGCGCGCCGGTGCCGAAGCCCGACCTGCGGCTGCGTACGATCCCGGTCGGCCCGGTGGTGGTGTTCGGCGCGTCGAACTTCCCGCTCGCCTTCTCGACCGCCGGTGGCGACACCGCGTCGGCGCTGGCGGCGGGCTGCACCGTGATCGTGAAGGCGCATCAGGCGCATCCGGGCACTGCCGAACTGGTCGCCTCGGCGATCATCAAGGCGGCGGAGCGGACCGGCATGCCCGACGGCGTGTTCTCGATGGTGTCGGGCGCGGGCCAGACGATCGGCACCGCGCTGGTCGCCGATCCGCGGGTCCAGGCGGTCGGCTTCACCGGCTCGCGCAGCGGCGGCACCGCGCTGATGAAGGTCGCGCAGGACCGTGCGCAGCCGATCCCGGTCTATGCCGAAATGTCGTCGATCAACCCGGTCGTGCTGATGCCCGAGGCGCTGAAGAACCGTGGCGAAGCGCTGGCCAAGGCCTATGTCGGGTCGCTCAGCATGGGCGCGGGGCAGTTCTGCACCAACCCCGGCCTCGTGCTCGGCATCGCCGGTCCGGAGCTGGACGCGTTCCTCGACACGGCGGGCGACGCGCTGACGGGTACACCGGCGCAGGTCATGCTGACCGACGGCATCCACAAGGCATATGAGGAAGGCCGTTCCAAGCTGGCGTCGAGCCCGGCGGTCACGCTGGTCGGCGAAGGCCAGGAACCCGATGGCCCGACCCGCGGCCGCGCGGCGATCTTCGCCGTGTCGGGCAAGGACTTCATCGCCGATCCCGCCCATGCGCACGAAGTGTTCGGCATGACCTCGGTCGTGGTGAAGTGCGCGAGCGCGGACGAGCTGGTCGAGGTGCTGGGCAAGCTCGAAGGCCAGCTGACCGCGACGCTGCAGATCGACGAGGGCGATTATGCGGACGCGCGCAAGCTGATCCCGGTGCTGGAACGCACCGTCGGCCGCATCCTGTGCAACGGCTGGCCGACCGGCGTCGAAGTCGGGCACGCGATGGTCCATGGCGGGCCGTTCCCAGCAACCTCGGACGGGCGCACGACCTCGGTCGGGACGCTCGCCATCGACCGTTTCCTGCGGCCGGTATCGTATCAGGATTTTCCGGAAGCGCTGCTGCCCGAAGCGCTGCGCGAAGGCAACCAGCAGGGTGCGCTGGCGCGGATCGATGGGGCTTGGACGCTCGGCTGATCGTTCCCGATGGGAAAGAAGGGGGCGGCGGGTCGTTGATCCGCCGCCCCTTTTCGTTTTGGATACAGGTCATGGACGACGACACGATCATCGATACCCCGGAAGGGCCGAAGCGCTGGGGCGACTGGAAGAAGAAGAACCCGGTGCAACTGCCGTCGCGGCGGACCAAGGGAAAGGACCTGCCGAACAAGGTGAAGATGCGGACGGATGAGTAGGTGCTCATCAAAGGTGCGCGATACTGAAACTGCAGCGAATAAGCTTTTAGCTGTATACAGTGCGCGCTATACGCATCGGTATGCACGACAAGCAGCGCGACAGCGTTTATGACGTCGGAGTAAGGCACATGCTTTGGACGATTGTGGCGATGTTCACGATTGTTTGGGGCGCTCCGTTTGTTTTTTCATTGGTCGGTTTGCGCCCGAATTTGACGGCCGTGGTTTTGATACCGCTCGGGTTGGCCTGAGTGCTGGTCGGCGGCATGCGCTCGCTACTGATTCGCTGTCCCCGCTGCGACAAGTCCGTGTTTATGCGTGGCTTGATCAGCGTGCCATGGCCCGCAAAGCGGTGTAGCCGATGCCGGACCGATCTAACGACCTGTTCGCGTTGATCGGTCGCCGGCTTCGGTGCATCGGTGATGTCGAAAGAGCGTATCGAACGACGGTTGGGGTTCGGGATTGTGCTTCGATACGGGCCTTCAACTTCGCTCGGCCCTACTCAGCACGAACGGCTGGGTCGGCCTCCTTGCTTATCCTAACCCACCCGGTTCGGTTCGAGCAGCTTCGAGCCTGTCGAGAAGCGTCCGTCGAGAACGTGTTTGGGGCAGGAAGGTTCTCGACAGGCTCGAACCGAACGGAGGCGAGGGCGGTATGCGACCTCTTCCCTCGTTCCAGCGGAGCCGCGTTCTCGACAAGCTCGAACTCGACGGGAAGGGTAGGAAAGGAGCAAGAAAGGGCCCCTACCGTCGCCCGGCGAGCCAGATCACATGCCGCGCGCCCTTGGTCCCGCGTGCCCGCACCACCTGTTCGTCGACCGCATAGCCGCAGTCGCGCAGCCGTCTGGTGAACGCGGCATCGGCATAGGCCGACCAGATCGCCAGCACGCCGCCGTCCCGCAGCGCGCGCTTGGTCACCTGCAACCCGCGCGTCGAATACAGCTTGTCGTTGCCGGCATGGGTCAGCCCGTCGGGGCCGTTGTCGACGTCGAGCAACACCGCGTCCCAGCCGCCATCCTCGATCGCCCACGCCACGTCGCCAACCGCGATCCGCACCCGCGGGTCGTCGAGGCACCCGTCGAAGATGTGCGCCAGCGGCCCGCGTGCCCATTCGACGATCTTGGGCACCAGTTCGGCGACGACGACCTCGGCATCGGCGGGCAGTATCTTCAGCGCGCGACGCAGGGTGAAGCCCATGCCCAGCCCGCCGATCAGCACCTGCGCACCCTTCCGTGCCGTCAGGTGCGCGCAGCCGAGATCGGCCAGCGCCTCCTCCGACGCCGACATGCGGCTGCTCATCAATTCGTTGCGGTCGAGGACGATCATGAAATCGTCGCCGCGCTGGACAAGGCGCAATTCGACATTGTCACCGGGCACTTGCGCGGTGTCGATCAGGACGCGCGGGATCATCGCTGCGCCACCGCGGCGTCGCTGGCCAGCTTGTCAGCGCGTTCGTTGTCGGGGTGACCGGCATGGCCCTTCACCCACACCCATTCGATGCGGTGCGGCTTGGCGGCGGCCAGCAGGTCCTGCCACAGTTCGGCATTCTTGACCGGCTGGCGCGCGGCGGTCTTCCAGCCGTTCTTCTGCCAGCCCTTGATCCACTTGGTCAGGCCGTCCATCACATAGCGACTGTCGGTCGACAGGATCACGCGGCACGGACGCTTCAGCGCGTTCAGCCCCTCGATCGCCGCCATCAATTCCATGCGGTTGTTGGTGGTGTCGGGCTCGCCGCCCGACAATTCGCGTTCGCGCCCGTCGGCGGCGCGCAGCACGGCGCCCCAGCCGCCGCGCCCGGGATTGCCCTTGCACGCGCCATCGGTTGCGATCTCGACGCGGGGGAGTTCGGGGGTTTCGGTCATGCGAAGGCGTCGGCGGTGGCGTCGTACCAGTCGAGCCGGCGCAGATAGGCGAGCGGGTCCTTGCGCGTCACCAGCGCGTCGGCGGGCGTGTTGATCCAGTCCCATGCACGCGTCAGCAGGAAGCGCAGGCAGGCGCCCTTCGCCAGCAATGGCAGCGCGGCGACCTCGGCCGTCGACAGCGTCGCCTGCGTGGCATAGCCCGTCAGCAGCGCGCGGCCGATCGCGGGATCGAGCGGCCGGCCCGTCGCATCGAAGCTCCACGCCGAATGGGTGATCGCGACGTCATAGGCCGTGATGTCGGTGCAGGCGAAATAGAAATCGATCAGCCCGGTGACCCTGTCGCCCAGCATCAGGACGTTGTCGGGGAACAGGTCGGCATGGATCGTACCGGTCGGCAGGTCGCGCGGCCAGTCGGCGAGCACCGCGTCGAGCGCGTCCCCGACCCGGTCATGCAGGCCGGGCCGGATCGTGTCGAGATCGGCGGCGCAGTCGGCGAACAGTTTCGGCCACGCCGCGACGCCCATCGAATTGGCGCGCACCGGCGCGAACCCGGCGAGGCTGCGGTGCAGCGCGCCCAGTGCGGCGCCCGCGGCATGGGCCTGTCCGGGCGTCGGATGGCTCACCGACACGCCCGACAGGAACTCGATCAGGCAGGCGGGCCGGCCCTCCAGCGTCTGGATCACCTGTCCCGCCCGGTCGGGCAGCGCGCGCGGCACCGGATTGCCGGCATCCGCCAGTGCATCGGTCATCGCAAAGAAGAAGGGCAGGTCGGCAAGGTCGACGCGCTTTTCGTACAGCGTCAGGATGAAGCGGCCGGTGGTGGTGTCGACCAGATAGTTGCTGTTCTCGACCCCTTCGGCGATCCCCTTGGCCGAGACCAGTTCGCCATGGTCGTAGCCAGACAGGAAGCGCGCGAGCGCCTCCGCCGACACCTGCGTATAGACGGCCATCAGGCGGCTTCGAGGCCGCGCGGCAGCTTGAAGGCGATGGTCTCGCGGGTCATCTCGACCTCGCGCTCGGTCACGTCGAAGCGGGTGGCGATGCGGTCGACCAGTTCGCGCACGAGGACTTCGGGAGCCGAGGCACCCGCCGTGATGCCGAGCGTGCCGATGCCGTCGAGCCATGCGAAGTCGAGTTCCGCGGCGCGCTGGATCAGCTTGGCCGATGTCCCCTCGCGCTCCGCCACCTCGACCAGCCGCACCGAGTTCGACGAATTGGGCGCGCCGATCACCAGCATCATGTCGCAGCTCTGCGCGATCGCCTTCACCGCATTCTGGCGGTTGGACGTCGCATAGCAGATGTCGTCGGCCTTGGGCGCGACGATCGTCGGGAAGCGGGCGATCGTCGCCTCGACGATGGCACGGGTATCGTCGACCGACAGCGTCGTCTGCGTCAGGAAGGCGAGGTTGTCGGGATCGGCGGGGGTCAGGTTCGCGACGTCCTCGACCGTTTCGATCAGCGTCATCTGGCCGACGGGCACCTGTCCGAACGTGCCGATGACTTCGGGATGGCCGGCATGGCCGACGAACAGGATGTGGCGGCCCGATGCGACCAGCCGTTCTGCCTGGCGATGGACCTTCGACACCAGCGGGCAGGTGGCGTCGAGATATTCGAGGCCACGCTCGCTGGCCGCGGCGGGCACCGACTTGGGCACGCCGTGCGCCGAGAACACCACCGGCACGCCATCGGGCACCTGGTCCAGTTCCTCGACGAAGATCGCCCCCTTTGCGCGCAGCGAGTCGACCACGAACTTGTTGTGGACGATCTCGTGCCGGACATAGACCGGCGCGCCGTGCTTCTGGATCGCCAGCTCGACGATCTGGATGGCGCGGTCGACCCCGGCGCAAAATCCGCGCGGGGCAGCGATCAGGAGTTCGATGGCGGGGCGTCGGGCGTCGGTCATGGCCCATGCGCTTACAGCTTGTTTGGGAGCAGGCCAAGGTGTGGCTGGCACCGTCCGCGAAACACGCGATTGCTTGCACGCGCGAAAGGCGGTTCCTATGAAGCGTGACGATCAGGAGGCGCGGCATCGCCGCACCCGTGCATAAGGTACAGATTTCCGTGACCCTCCGCAAAACCGCCGCCGTCGCCACCCTTGCCCCCGTGCTCGCTGTGGCCGCACTGTCGGGGTGCAAGCGCACCGGCGAACTGGACGTGACGCAGGGCGTCGGCATCTCGGCCGTGCGATCGGCCTGTCCGGTCGCGGGCGTGCCGGCGGGGACCGGCGACATCACGCTGTTCGACCCGCCCGCCAGCCGCGATGCGAAGGCGATCGACGTCGTCGCGACGCTGACCAACGTGCGCGCCACCTGTGTCGAGGGGGCGGACACGATCAACAGCGCACTCAGCTTCGACGTGCAGGCGCGGCGCATCAGCACCGACGCCGCGCGGACGGTGACGCTGCCCTATTTCGTGTCGGTCGTGCGCGGCGGCACGCAGGTTGTGTCGAAGCGGGTGGGACAGATCACGCTGAACTTCGCTGCGGGGGCGGCGCGGGCGTCGGCGCAGGGGCAGGGTACCGCGATCGTCGACCGCGCCGCCGCGACGCTGCCGCAGGAAACCCGCAACCAGATCAATCGCCGCCGCAAGCCCGGCGACCAGGACGCGGCGATCGACCCGCTGTCCGATCCGGCGGTGCGGCAGGCGGTATTGTCGGCGACGTTCGAGGCGCTGGTCGGCTTCCAGCTGACCGACGAGCAGCTGCGGTACAACGTCACGCGGTAATCGCGAACATATGGCGCGCGCCCTTTCGTCATCCCGGCGCAGGCCGGGATCCATGGATACGGGCAGCTTCGATGGATCCGCTACGTCGCCTGTTCATGGATCCCGGCCTGCGCCGGGATGACGAACGTCGTCGCGTTGCCCCTCCATCCGCTACCGGGACCGCTTTCCCGATTGACTAATCCCGGCCCCCGAGCCAGAGCTTCGCGCATCGAAGGCTTCCAGCCGACGCCATGCGCGGGAGAGTGCGGAGCGATCCGCCGCCGAAGGAGCAACCGCCCCGGAATCTCTCAGGCAACAGGGACCGCGCTTGTGGCACAAGATACTCTGGAAAGCGTCGCGGCCGAACCGGTCGGACCACCGAAGGGGTAAGCAGGGCCGCGGCCCTCGCGAAAGCTCTCAGGTTCCGTGACAGAGGGGGCGATGGTCGCAAGCGGGCAGGTGCCCGTGCGTCCGTCGTTTGACCCATGCACGAAGGACGCGGCCCATGAGCGACATTGCCCCCGAACCCGCCCACGAACTGCGCGCCGACGGCACCGATCCGGTCGAGGAACTGCCGCCGCAGGTCCTGCCGCTCGATGCGTGGCACCGCGGCAAGGGCGGGCGCATGGTCCCGTTCGCGGGCTATACGATGCCGGTCCAGTATGAAGGCATCATGGCCGAGCATCTGTGGACGCGCGAGAGCGCCGGGCTGTTCGATGTCAGCCATATGGGCCAGTTGCTGATCCATGGGCGGGATACGACCGCCGCGCTCGAGGCGCTGCTGCCGGGCGACCTGCGCATCCTGAAGCCCGCGAAGATGCGCTATTCGCTGCTGCTCGACGAACAGGGCGGCATCCTCGACGACCTGATGGTCACGCGGCTGGGCGATGCGCAGCCGTTCGGCGAGGTCGAGGGCGATGAGGCGTTCTACATGGTCGTCAATGGCGCGACCAAGTATGACGATATCGGGCACCTCCGCGAGTATCTCGCCGACGAGATCACGCTCAACCATCTCGACGACCGGGCGTTGCTGGCGTTGCAGGGGCCGAAGGCGGTCGATGCGCTGGATCGCATCCTGCCGGGCGTCGCCGCGCTGACGTTCATGACCGCGGGCGGGTTCGACTGGAACGGCCATGCGCTGTGGGTCAGCCGCTCGGGCTATACCGGCGAGGACGGGTTCGAGATTTCGCTGCCCGAGGATGCCGCCACCGCCTTCGCCGATGCGATCTGCGCCGAACCGGAAGTAAAGCCGATCGGGCTTGGCGCGCGCGACTCGCTGCGCCTCGAAGCCGGGTTGCCGCTCTACGGCCATGACCTTTCGCCCGACACGACGCCGGTCGCGGCCGATCTGGGCTTCGCGCTGTCGAAGCGTCGCCGCGAGGAAGGTGGCTTCCCCGGTGCCGAGCGTATCCTCGCCGAACGCGCTGGCGGACCGCAGCTGAAGCGGATCGGGCTGATCGTCGAGGGGCGTCAGCCGGTGCGCGAGGGTGCCGAGGTGGTCGACGCCGACGGCAATGTCGTCGGCCACGTCACCTCGGGCGGGTTCGCGCCCAGCGTGCAGGCGCCGATCGCCATGGCCTATTGCCCGCCGGCGCTGGCGGAAGGCGGGGTAGTCACCCTGCGCCAGCGCGGCAAGCTGCATCCGGCGCGCGTCGTGCCGATGCCGTTCGTCCCCCATCGTTACGTCCGTTAAGAGGGAGTTGCCCCGATGAGCCGTTTTTTCACGCAGGAACATGAGTGGATCGAAGTCGACGGTGAAGTCGCGACGGTCGGCATCACCGAATATGCCGCCGGGCAGCTGGGCGACATCGTGTTCGTCGACGTGCCGGCCGACGGCCGCGAACTGACCAAGGGCGACGATGCTGCCGTGGTCGAATCGGTGAAGGCCGCGTCGGACGTCTACACCCCGGCATCGGGCACGGTGATCGAGGGCAATGCCGCGCTGACCGACAACCCGGCACTGGTGAACGAAGACCCGGAAGGCGACGGCTGGTTCTTCAAGCTGAGCTTACGCGACGACAGCGAGCTGGGCGAGCTGATGGATGAAGAGAAATACGCCGCGTACATCGCGCGGCTGTAAGCGAACCGATCTGTCCGCCGGCCTGCGTCATCCCGGCGCAGGCCGGGATCCATGGTCACGGGCCGGCGCGTTTTGAATCGATGACGCCCGTATCTGTGGATTCCGGCTTTCGCCGGAATGACGAATGAGGCCGCCCCCGGGCGGACCAACAAGGACCATCATGCGCTATCTTCCCCTGACCCCGACCGACCGCGCGGACATGCTGTCCGTGATCGGTGCCGACAGCATCGACGACCTGTTCGTCGACGTTCCCGAATCCGCCCGGCTCGACGGGCCGGTGCCCGGCCTGCCGAACCATGCCAGCGAGCTGGCGGTCGAACGGCATCTGTCGGCGCTGGCGGCGAAGAACGTCGCGGCGGGGTCGGTGCCGTTCTTCCTCGGCTGCGGCGCGTATCGCCACCATGTGCCGGCCAGCGTTGATCACCTGATCCAGCGCGGCGAGTATCTGACGGCGTATACGCCCTACCAGCCGGAAATCGCGCAGGGTACGTTGCAGATGCTGTTCGAGTTCCAGAGCCAGGTCGCCCGGCTGCTCGGCTGCGATGTCGCCAACGCGTCGATGTACGACGGCTCGACCGCCTGCTGGGAAGCGGTGACGATGGCGCGGCGCGTGACGCGCAAGGCGAAGGCGGTGTTTTCGGGCGGGGTGCATCCGCATTACGTCTCGGTCGCGAAAACGATGGCGAAGTACACCGGCGATGTGCTGGCGACATCGCTGCCGGTGCTGGATGCCGCGACCGACGATGACGCGATCATCGCATCGATCGACGCCGACACGTCGTGCGTCGTCGTGCAATATCCCGACATCCTCGGCCGCATTCCCGACCTGCAGCGCATCGCCGACGCGGCACATGCCGCCAAGGCGCTGCTGATCGCGGTCGTGACCGAGCCGGTGGCGCTGGGCGCGATCGAGGCGCCGGGCAATCTGGGCGCCGACATCGTGGTGGGAGAGGGACAATCGCTGGGCGTAGGGCTGCAGTTCGGCGGCCCCTATGTCGGCCTGTTCGCCTGTTCGGAAAAGCTGGTGCGGCAGATGCCGGGCCGGCTGTGCGGCGAGACGGTCGATGCCGAGGGCAAGCGCGGGTTCGTGCTGACGCTGTCGACCCGCGAACAGCATATCCGCCGTGAAAAGGCGACGTCGAACATCTGCACCAACTCCGGCCTGTGTGCGCTCGCCTTCTCGATCCACCTGACGCTGCTCGGGGAAAAGGGGCTGCGGCAGTTGGCCGAGGTCAACCATGCCAAGGCCTGTGCCGCAGCCGACCGGCTGGCGCAGGTGTCGGGCGTCGCGCTGATCAACGACAGCTTCTTCAACGAATTCACGCTCAAGCTGCCGGTCGAAGCGCGGCCGGTGGTGCGCGAACTTGCTGATCGCGGCGTGCTGGCCGGCGTGTCGCTGGGGCGGCTCTATCCGAACGACGAAGGGCTGGCCAACGGGCTGGTCGTGGCGGTCACCGAAACCGTGACCGAGGACGATATCGAGGCGCTGGCGACGGCGCTCACGGAGGTATTGGCATGAGTGTGAACCAGAGCGGCTGGCGCCCGGAAATGGGCGAGGCTTCGGCACAGGCACAGGCGACCTTCACCGGCAATCGCGCGCTGATGCTGGAAGAGGCGCTGATCTTCGAGATCGGCTCGAGCGAAACCACCGGCGTCGATATCGACGAGGCGCCCAAGGTCGCATCGCGGCTCGGCAGCCATGCCCGCAAGGGCGCGATCGGCCTGCCCGGTCTGTCGGAGCCGGAAGCGGTGCGCCACTATACGCGACTGAGCCGTCAGAATTATGCGATCGACCTCGGCCTGTTCCCGCTGGGTTCGTGCACGATGAAGCACAACCCGCGCCTGAACGAGCGGATGGCGCGGCTGCCCGGCTTCGCCGATCTCCACCCGCTGGGCCCAGTCGACACGGTGCAGGGCGCGCTGGAGGTGATCCACCAGCTCGCGCACTGGCTGGTGACGCTCACCAACATGGATTCGGTCGCGATGAGCCCGAAGGCCGGCGCGCATGGCGAACTGTGCGGCATCCTCGCGATCAAGGCGGCATTGGAAAAACGCGGCGAGGGGCATCGCAAGACGATCCTCGTTCCTGAATCGGCGCACGGCACCAACCCGGCGACGGCGGCGTTCGCCGGCTTCACGGTGAAGGCGATCCCCGCCACCGCCGAGGGTCGCATCGATACGCAGGCGCTCAAGGACCGGCTGGGGCCGGACGTCGCCGGGGTGATGATTACCAACCCGAACACCTGCGGGCTGTTCGAACGCGACCTGAAGGAAATCTCCGACGCGGTCCATGCGGCGGGCGGATACGTCTATTGCGACGGCGCGAACTTCAACGCGATCGTCGGCCGGGTGCGGCCGGGCGACCTCGGCGTCGATGCGATGCACATCAACCTGCACAAGACCTTCTCGACCCCGCATGGCGGCGGCGGTCCGGGGTCGGGGCCGGTGGTGTTCTCGAAGGCGCTGACCCCGTTCGCGCCGCTGCCCTTCGTCGAGCAGCAGGACGGCAGGTTCGTGCTGGTCGAGGAAGAGACGGCGGGCGAGCATCACGCCGACAGCTTCGGCCGGATGGTCGCGTTCCATGGCCAGATGGGCATGTTCACCCGCGCGCTGTCGTACATTCTCAGCCACGGCGCGGACGGGTTGAAGCAGGTGTCGGAAGACGCGGTGTTGAACGCGAACTACATCTTGCGCAGCCTCGACGATACGCTCGACGCGCCGTTCGGTAACAGCGGGCCGTGCATGCACGAGGCGCTGTTCAGCGATGCGAACCTTGCTGAGGGTTTCTCGACCCTTGATGTCGCCAAGGGGCTGATCGACGAGGGCTATCACCCGATGACGGTGTATTTCCCGCTGGTCGTCCACGGCGCGATGCTGGTGGAGCCTACAGAGACGGAGAGCAAGGCGGCGCTCGACCAGTTCATCGGTGCGCTGAAATCAGTCGGCGAACGCGCCAAGGCGGGCGATCAGGCGCTGAAGTCGGCACCGCACTTCGCGCCGCGCCGCCGCCTCGACGAGACGCTGGCGGCACGTAAACCCGTGCTGGCGTGGAAGGAAAGCGTTGCGCCAGTCGCGGAGGCTGCGGAGTAACCGGTGCCGCCCCGCCAGGGTCAGCGGCGGGGCGGGGTATCGCGCGAGTGGACGGACGGGGCGATCGCCGATGGTGTCGCCGGTTGGCGTGATGCTGGTCTTCGGCCTGCGCCCGGGGGCGGGGGTAGAAAGTGCGTCCGCTGTGCTGGAAACGCTGTGGCTGATGCCCGCGATGCGCACGATCGTGGCGAGCGGGCTGTTCGTCAGCCTGCCGCCCGACGGCTGAGGCTGGGGTTCTGCTCAAGGATGTTTCCCGCGGGTGCGGGGGAGGCGCGCATCGTGAGGGTGAAGCCGCTCCAGCCATGGGATGATCCCCGCGGGTGCGGGGGAGACGCCATCCGCCCCCTGCCGCACCCATGCGCCCAGGGATGATCCCCGCGGGTGCGGGGGAGACTGAAGTTTGGCGGGCATCGCCTCGCCTGCGCGGGGATGATCCCCGCGGGTGCGGGGGAGACACGATGAATAAAACGGCGGCCGGCATGGGCATGGGATGATCCCCGCGGGTGCGGGGGAGACCGGTTCACGACCCCCTGTTAGCGGCGAACGTCGGGATGATCCCCGCGGGTGCGGGGGAGGCCGATTGGGGAGGCTGGGGACTACTGGGGACTAGGGATGATCCCCGCGGGTGCGGGGGAGGCTGTGGACTCATTCCCGGCCATCGCTCTCCGGCGGGATGATCCCCGCGGGTGCGGGGGAGGCGATCGTCTGCATGTGGTCGTCTCCCATTGATGGGGATGATCCCCGCGGGTGCGGGGGAGGCATCACGACCGGGTGAACGACAGCGACGAAACGGGGATGATCCCCGCGGGTGCGGGGGAGGCTCGTCGCCGCCCTGGTACCCGGAATGGGTGTTGGGATGATCCCCGCGGGTGCGGGGGAGGCATGTGCAGCGTCCCATAAGCGCCGCGCTCATCGGGATGATCCCCGCGGGTGCGGGGGAGACTGCTGCTGATGGGCGTGCTGCGGCTGGACGTCGGGATGATCCCCGCGGGTGCGGGGGAGACCTTGGCGACGGTACGACCGATGCGTTCCGCGCGGGATGATCCCCGCGGGTGCGGGGGAGACTGCGGGGTCGGGGGTCATG
>RPSH01000042.1 GCA_003946805.1 Bacillus sp. 2B10
CCCCTGCAACTGCCGGCTGAGCCCCGACAGCCCCTCGACCAGCCCGGTCAACATCCCCGCCTGCGCGCCGATCCCGTCCGACGCCGTCGCGATCGCGCTTGCCCGTGCGTCGATATCGTCCCCTGCATCACGCGCTTCCTCGACGCGGACAGCGATCGCCTGCGTCGTATCGCGTTCGGCGGCGACGGCGGTGGCGATCGTCGTCGTGATCGCACCGATCGCGGCGATGGCCGACTGGACCGCGTGCTGCCCGTCGGCGACGTCGCCCAGCAACGCGCGCGCGGTATCGACCCGGCGGGCGATATCCCCCGCCGCGATGTCGGTCTGCCGCGCCAGCGACTTCACCTCGCCCGCGACGACGGCAAAGCCCCGCCCCGCCTCCCCGGCGCGGGCCGCCTCGATCCCGGCGTTCAGCGCGAGCAGATTGGTCTGCCGCGCCAACCCCCGGATCAGCTCGAGCATCGCCTCCACGGTGGTCGTGACGTCGGACAGCGACTGGACATGGCCGCGATTGCGATCGACCACCCCGTCCGCATCGTGGCGCAGCCGGTCGGCCTGATCGGTATCGCGCGTGATCCGTTCGAACGAGGCGGCGAGCGCCCGCCCGCGCTGCTCGATATCGACCATGCCGATCGCGGTCTGGTGCGCCGCCGCGGCGACCGACATTGCCCCGCCGCGCGTCGCCGCGGCGCGCTGGTCGAGGTCGGCCGCGACCTGCCCGATGGCGGTGCAGGCGTCGCCGATATCGTCTGCCAGCGCGCGGATACCGGCGTCGAACGCGCTGGCGGCGATATGAATGCGCTGGGCTCGCGCCTCGGCCAGCGCCGTCGCGTCGCTATGCCATGTCGTCGCCATCCGCAGCAACTGCACCGGATCGAGCAGCGTGACGAACACCCCCCGCCGCACCAGCGCCACGCCATTGTCGCCGTGCATCGCCAGCAACGCGGGCAGCGGCGTGTCGTGATCGGCGACCGTGACCGGGCGGACCAGTTGCCCCACGCCGTCGCCGAAACCGGGATTGCGCAGCAGCGCATGGCCGAACGGATTGAACAGCAGGTCGCGCACATCGACCTCGCGCAACACCCCCACCGGCCATTGCTGCCGATCGAGCACCGCCAGCAGCCGCAGGTCGTGATGCTGGCGGAACCGGTCGACGACCTCGCGCAGCGTCGCGTCCTGGCCGATGGTCAGGGGATCGGCCGGCACGGCGGGATCGAGGCAGGGTTGCGAAGCCATGCCCCGGCGATAGGTAGCGACGGTAAACCGCGGGCTAACCGGGCGTGACACCTGCGTTACAAGCGCTGTTTTCCGCTCGGTTCACCGCGTAAATCGCCGATCCGGATGGCGACCCCGCCCTCGCGTTACCGCTTGCGTCCCTGATGCCGGATGTTCGCCGGCCGCCCCCGCCGCTTGAGCACGCGCGGCGGCGGCCCCTTGCGCCGGTCGCCACCGCCCGCCGAACCCTTGCCGTCGGGCAGTTCGAAGCGCAGCGCGCCCGATACCGGGTTCGCTTCGGCCAGCCGCAGTTGCAGCCGCTGCCCGGCGGCGAAGGTTTCGCCGCTATGGTCGCCGATCAGCGACTGCGATCCTTCGTCGAAGCGGAAATATTCGGTGCCGAGGTCGCGGGCCGGGACCAGCCCGTCACCGCCCACCCCCTCGACCGTCGCGAAGAAGCCGAAGCTGGCGACGCCGGTGATCCGCGCCTCCATCACCGTGCCGACATGTTCCGCCAGATAGGCGGCGACATAGCGGTCGACAGTCTCGCGCTCCGCCTCCATCGCGCGACGTTCGAGGCCGCTGATCGCCTCGCCGACGCGTTCCATGTTCGCGGCATCCTCGGCAGGCAACGCGCCCTCGCCCAGTCCGTAGCTGCCAACCAGCGAGCGATGGACCAGCAGATCGGCATAGCGGCGGATCGGCGAGGTGAAGTGCGCGTAGCTGCCGAGGCTCAGGCCGAAATGGCCATGGTTCTGCGGGCCATAGAACGCCTGGGTCTGGGTGCGCAGCACCTGCTCCATCACCTGCGGCCTGAAATCGGCATCGCCGATCCGGGCAAGGACATGGTTGAACGTCGCCGGGCGGATCACCTGCCCCAGCGCGAAGGGAACGTCGAACGTCTCGAGATAGTCCTTGAGCGCCACCAGCTTCTCGCGCGTCGGCGGTTCGTGGACGCGGTACATCACCGGCGCCTTCTTCGCCTCCAGCGCCCTGGCCGCCGCGACGTTGGCGGCGATCATGAAATCCTCGATCAGCCGCATCGAATCCAGCCGTTCGCGCGGCGCGACCGACAGGATGCGCCCCTTGTCGTCCAGCACGATCCGCCGTTCGGGCAGGTCGAGGTCGAGCGGCTCGCGCGCGGCGCGGGCCTTCGCCAGCGCGCCCCAGCACGCCCATAGCGGTCCGAGCGCACCGTCGATCAGATCGCGCGGCACCGGCGCATCCGCCACGCCATCGATCGCCGCCTGCGCATGTTCGTAGGCGATATTGGCGGCGACGCGGATGACCGCGCGGGTGAAACGCCATGCCGTGAGCTTGCCGTCCTTCGCGATGGTCAGGTGACAGGCCAGCGCCGCGCGGTCCTGCCCGGCTTTCAGCGAACACACGTCCGCCGACAATATCTCGGGCAGCATCGGCACGACCCGGTCGGGGAAATAGACGCTGTTGCCGCGCGACCGCGCCGACTTGTCGAGGTCGCAGCCGGGGCGGACATAGAAGGACACGTCGGCGATCGCCACGATCGCGCGCCAGCCGCCGGGGTTGGCGGGATCGTCGTCGGCACTCGCCCACACGGCATCGTCATGGTCGCGCGCGTCGATCGGGTCGATCGCGACGATCGGCAGGTGGCGCAGATCCTCGCGATCGTTGCCCAGAGGATAGCCGGCCACCTTGCGCGCCTCCGCCAGCACGTCCTCCGCGAACACATCGGGAATCCCGTGCTTGTGGATCGCGATCAGCGAGAAGCTGCGCGCCTCGAACGGATCGCCCAGCCGTTCGACCACCCGTGCGGTGATCCGAGGCGGGCGTCCGCCCAGCGCGGCCAGCACGAGGTCGCCCGGCGCGGCATCCCCCGCATCGGACACGGGCACCTCGCGCCGTTCCTTCTTGTCGACACCCTGCAACCACAGCCGGTCGCCCTCGGCGCGCAGCACGCCCAGCACCGCGTCGGCCGCGCGGTCGAGCTTCTTCATCGGATACGCCGCCCAGCCGGCGCCCGCCTCCTCGGTCCGCGCGAGGATGCGGTCGCCGATGCCCAGCGCGCTGCGCCGTCCGCGTTCGCGCACCCGGACCTTGGGCGCGGGCGTTTCCGCCTCCCAGCGTTCGGGCACCGCCCAGACGTTGCCGCCGTCATCGACCTCGGCGACGCGCAGCACCGTCACCTTCGGCAGCCCGCCCATCTTGTGGAACGCGCGACCGGGCGCGCTGTCGATCAGCCCTTCGTCGGCCATGTCCTTCAACAATGCCTTCAGCGTGATCTTCTGCTGTGCCGACAGGGCAAAGGCGCGCGCGATCTCGCGCTTGCCCGCCGGGGTTTCCGACGACTGGATGAACTCTAGGATCTGCTCGCGGGTGGGCAGGCCGGGCGGCGTTTTGGTGCGTACCATCGTCCACGACATAGGACGCCCCGCGCGTCAGACCAATGGCGTATCGTCGGAGGAGCCGAAGTGCCGCGCCGACCGTTGGCCCGGGCGCACTCTTTTCTACGGGAAACGACCATGGGTATCTTCGACCGCATCAAGACACAGATTTTCGGCAAGGACGGCGGACCGTTCGGCGACAATTATTTCGGGCAGAAGAAGGACGCCCCGGCCTCCCAGCTCGCGCCGGCGCCCGCGCCGTCCCGGCAGCCTGCGCCCGCATCGGCCGCCCCCGCCGCTCCGACACCCGCGCCCGCACCCCCCGCAGCGCCGCAGCCGGTCGACCCGATGACCGCGATCGAACGCATCGCCGGGCAGAAGGGCAACCCGCCGCTCAACTGGCGCACGTCGATTGTCGATCTGATGAAGCTGCTCGACCTCGATTCCAGCCTCGACAACCGCAAGGAACTGGCGACCGAACTGGGCTATACCGGCGCCAGGGACGGCAGCGCGGAGATGAACATCTGGCTGCACAAGACGGTGTTGCAGGAACTCGGCAAGGCCGGTGGACAGGTTCCGGGCAATCTGAAGGATTGAGCGGGCTCGCAGCACCACCCGAACCGTACCCCCGCGCAGGCGGGGGTCCAGGGTATAGGGCGACGACATTGATTGCTCCGCATCGCCGCCTGCGCGGGGATACCGGTCACGCCCCCATTACCAGCCCGAACCGCTTACCCTTCGTCACGCCGGCCTGCCCGAGACCTCTGCGAAAGCCCTCAACCCGTACCTTGGCGAATAGTTGGCTCTGTTCGAGATTTTCGCAGAGGTCTCGACTTGACCCGGGGTCCCGCTTCTCCTCACCCGCGGAAACGAAAGCGGGACTCCGGGTCGAACCCCGGGGCGACCGCCACCGCAAACCGGCGTCAGTACGCCCGCCCGATCAGCACCCGTTCCACCGCCGGTTCGCCGGTGAATACGCACGGGCCATCGTCGCACCCCGTCTGCCCCAGCGGCGCGTTGCGGATGGTCAGCTTCAACCCCTTCAACCGCTGCACCACCGCTTCCAGCGCATCGCCGGTCGGCTTTGACCAGCGCACATCGATCCAGCCGGGGTTCTTCACGCCCGCCGCGAAATGCGCCTCGACGCCGGCCCAGTCGTCAACCGGCACGATCTGCGCGCGCAGCTTCTCGGTCGACTGCGACAGCAACGTCGCCTGGATATCGGCCAGCGTCTCGGCAACCGCGCTGACGAACGCGTCCTTCGCCACCACCGCGCTGTCGAGCTTGCCGTCTTCCCGGTACAGCCGGTCGCGGCGCACGACCGACACGTTGCCGCCCGCCATGTCACGCCCGCCGACCTCCACGATCACCGGCGCACCCTTCTTGACCCAGCCCCAGCGCTTGGTCGCCGCCTTGGCGGGCTTCAGGTCGAGCAGCGCGCGGACCGGTTCGCCCAGCGCCGTCTGCTTCGCCAGCGACGCCTGCAACTCGCGGCAATAGGCGATCAGCGGCTCGTCCTCGGGCGCGTCGCGCAGCATCGGCACGATCACCACCTGCCACGGCGCGATCGCCGGCGGCACGCGCAGCCCGTCATCGTCGCCATGGACCATGATGACGCCGCCGATCATGCGGGTCGATACGCCCCAGCTGGTCGTGTTGGCATGTTCGAACTGCCCTTCGGCATTCTGAAACCGGATGTTCTGCGCATGCGCGAAATTGGTGCCGAGGAAGTGCGATGTGCCCGCCTGCAACGCCTTGCCGTCCTGCATCATCGCTTCGATGCTGTAGGTCGCGACCGCGCCGGGGAAGCGCTCGTTCTCGGGCTTCTCGCCCGCGATCACGTGCAGGCCGAGACAGGTTTCGGCGAACTCGCGATAGACTTCGAGCATTTTCAGCGTCTCGTCGCGCGCCTCCTGCGCCGTGGCATGGGCGGTATGCCCCTCCTGCCACAGGAACTCGGCGGTGCGCAGGAACATGCGGGTGCGCATTTCCCAGCGGACGACGTTCGCCCACTGGTTGATGAGCACCGGCAGGTCGCGCCACGACTGGACCCAGCGCGAAAAGGCGGTGCCGATCACCGTCTCGCTGGTCGGCCGCACGACCAGCGGCTCCTCCAGCTTCGCCTCGGGGTCGGGCGTCAGCCCGCCCTTGCCGTCCGCGATCAACCGGTGATGCGTGACGACCGCCATCTCCTTGGCGAAGCCGTCGACATGCTCGGCCTCCTTCTCGAAATAGGAGAGCGGGATGAACAGCGGGAAATAGCAATTCTCGTGCCCCGTCGCCTTGATCCGGTCGTCGAGCAGCCGCTGGATCCGCTCCCAGATGCCATAGCCCCATGGCCGGATGACCATGCACCCGCGCACCCCGGATTCCTCGGCCAGATCGGCCTCGGCGATGACGGCTTGATACCAGGCGGCGAAATCCTGTCCGCGCGTGACGTTGAGAGCGTGCTTCATGGGCGCGCGATAGCGGCAAACGGGGCGGTTCGCCAAGCGGCGATGAGTCCCCGAACCAGCTAGCGATACAGCAGGATCGCGATCACGATCCACGGTATCGCGCCCAGCAACCCCCAGCACAGCAACGTTCGGCGGGGACGCCAGCGGGGGACGCTGCCATCCGCAACGTTGCCGCCAGCATCGAGTGTCACGACGTCGAAACGGCGCGGGTGGTGCATGTCCTTGTCGTACTTCATCCTGCCTTCCGCAAACCGCCCTTCATCCCGTTGTTCTGACATCGCTTTCTTGTCGAACCGCTGACGCGGCGGCGACGTGGAGCGCGGGAAAGGCGGGATGCTCGATCGCGGTCCTGCCGTCTTGCGTACAGCCAGCGGCGCCCCCGGCACGGTCATGGTTAGCGATTTCCTGACGCGCGCTGCGACATCGCGTTCGCACTATGCGAAGCCGGGGTGGCTTCGCGGGCACGCAGTCTATAGGAGCCCGCACATGCCCGGCGACCGTATCCTTCGGGGGTTGGCGCTCCGCCTGCTCGCGATCTTCTTCCTGTCCACCATGTCCGCGCTGGTGAAGCTGGCGGAGACGCGTGGCGCCTCGCTGCCGGAGACGATGTTCTATCGCCAGGCATGCGCGCTGCCGATCGTGCTCGCCTTCGTCGCAGCCGGACCCGGCCTGCGTTCGCTGCGCACCACCCGGATCAAGGGGCATCTTACCCGGTCGATGATCGGGCTGGTCGGCATGGTGTTCACCTTCGGTGCGGTGCTGTTGCTGCCGCTGGCGGAGGCGACGACGTTCCAGTTCACCGTGCCGATCTTCGCCACGCTGCTCGGCGCGCTGGTGCTGCGCGAACCGACCGGATGGCAACGCTGGAGCGCGGTACTGCTCGGCTTCGTCGGCGTGCTGGTCGTCGCGCAGCCGGGCAGCAGCCACGTGCCCCTATTCGGCGCGTTCGTCGGGTTGATGGCCGCGCTGTTCGTCGCGCTGGTCGCCATCGCGCTGCGCCAGTTGCGCGACGAACCGGCGGGGACGACGGTGTTCTGGTTCTCGACGCTAACGCTGCCGTTCATCGCCACCGCCTATGCCTTCGACATCCGCTCGCACGACTGGCTGACCTGGGCGAACCTCGTCGCGATCGGCGTGGTCGGCGGCATGGGACAGATCGCGCTGACCGCCGCGTCGCGCGCCGCACCGGTCGCGGCCGTCGTGCCGATGGACTATTCCGGGCTGCTGTGGGCGACCATCTACGGCTTCCTCCTGTTCGGCGTGCTGCCGACGCCGATGACGTGGGTGGGCGCGCCGATCATCATCGCCAGCGGCCTGTTCATCGTATGGCGCGAGCACCGCCTCGGCCGGCAGAAGGTGCGGTCGATGGTCGAGGAGGATTAGAGCGGTTTCCGATCAGGCTGGATCGCCGGCACGGCGGTGATTTCGGTGCGGGGCAAGGCGCGAGGAGGGAGCGATGCTGCAGCATCGTGACCGACGAGCAACGCGGCCCCGGATCGAAAGCGCCCCGCTGCAAAGCAGGCGCCCGAAGGGCGATGACGGCGGTTCAACCTGGTCGGAAACCGCTCCAGGGCCCGTTAACGCGGCCTTGACCCCGCGCGCCGCACATCATGGGGGTGCCGCACCCGCCGATCCCCCCGACCCCGCCCCGGCTGCGCGAACTCGACGGGTTGCGCGGGCTCGCCGCGCTGGCGGTGGCACTCTATCACTACACCTGTTTCGTCCCGTTCATCCTGCCCGGCACCGCCTTGCCGGCGTTGCAGCTGCCATGGGGATGCGACGGGGTGAAGCTGTTCTTCGCGATCTCCGCCTTCGCGATCCTCGTCACGCTCGAGCGGACGCCCGGCCTTCGCGATTTCGCATGGGCGCGGGCGCGGCGCTTGCTGCCCGAATATTGGGTGGCGATGGCGCTGACCGGCGGCATCGCATGGGCGCTGGGGCCGGCGCGGTTGCAGGTCGACCCGCGGAGCTGGCTGGCGAACCTGCCGCTGCTTCAGCCATGGACCGGCGTCGCGATGGTCGACGGCGTCTACTGGACGCTGAACGTCGAAATCCTGTTCTATTCCCTGATCGCGCTCGCGTGGCGCGCGGGGCTGACGCAGCGCATCGACCGGCTGGTGGCGGGATGGATGGCGCTGCGCCTGTCATGCTGGCTGCTGCCGGTGCCGGCATGGGTCCAGCAACTGCTGCTGATCGAACATGCGCCCTATTTCGCGATCGGGCTGATCGCCGCCCGGCAATGGTCAGGCCGGGCGCTGGACGGCGAAGCGCTCGCGCTGGTCGCGGTGGTGATCGCCGTCACCGCGCTGACCGGCGACGGGCACGCGACGCTGCTGGTCATGGGCCTCGCCGCGCTGTTCGCGTTCGTCGTGTACCACCGTGCCGCGTGGCTGGCGCATCCGGCGCTGCTGTGGCTGGGGGCGGTTTCCTACCCGTTCTACTTGCTGCACGCGGTGATCGGCTACGCGATCATCGCCCGGCTGCAGGCGATGGGCACGGGTGCGGAGGGCGCGGCGCTCGCGACACTCGGCGGCACCCTCGCGCTGGCCGCCATCGTCGCGGGCGCCGCCGACCGCTGGCGCCGCCCGGCACTCGTTCCGGCACTCCGCCTTGCCTTGGCCTGAGGCCGGATCATACCGAATCCAGAAACGAAACGATCCCCGACCGACACGCCGTTCCCGGTCATGGACATTTCCCCGGCCATCCCGGAATATCCGGCCAGTCGGAACAGGGGATCGCGATCATGCCAATCGAAAAACTCGCCCGCTCGCTGGCCAGGACCGTTCCGGCGATCGCGCCGACGTTGAAGGCGGGATACCGCGTGACCGAGCGCACGCGTTCGACGATCGCGTCGCGATGGCCGCAGACGATCAGGGCGCGAACCGAAAAGATCACGATCGCGATCACCGCCCACTGCAATCTCCGCTGCCAGGGGTGCAAATACGGGCGCGACTTCATGCCCGGAGCGCAACTGCCGTTCGAGATCGTCGAACAGCTGCTCGAGGACGCGGCGGCGGCGAATGTGCCGGCGGTTCGCCTGTACGGGGGCGAACCGCTGCTGCATCCCGACGTCGTCCGGATGGTGGAGGCCGCGAACAGGCTCGGGGTCGGCTGCTACATGACGACCAACGCACTGATCCTCGACCGCAAGATCGCAGCACTCCACGCGGCGGGCCTGCGAAAGGTCACGATCGGCTATTACGGTCAGGACGGGGCGTTCGACGAATATGTCCAGCGGCCGGGCCGCTACGCGCGACTGGTCGAAAGCCTGGAGAATACGCGTGCGCTGTTCGGTCCGGACGAACTCGACATCCAGATCAATTTCCTGCTCAGCCGGCGTTCCGCGAACATCGCGGCCGTCGACGAGATGATCGCCTTCGCCCGCCGGTTCGATGCGAAGGTTCACGTCGACGTCGTCCATTATTCGCTGCCCTATTTTCAGGAAGGCCCCGAACGCGAGCTGCAATTCCGTCCGGAGGACAGGCCCGCCATCGACCGCGTCATCAATCACCTGCTGAAGCTCAAGGCGGCGGAGCCCGACCTGCTGACGGAATCCGCGCCGGCGCTGGCCGCCTTCGCCGATTGGGCGATGGAGCAACAGGGGATGCGGATTCCCTGCGATGCGCGCAAGCTGCTATGGGTCGGGGCCGACGGGTCGGTAATGCTATGCTATGTGACATTCCCGCTCGGCAACCTGCATGAGCAGCGGCTGGCCGACATCCTCTACACCCCGCAACATCATCAGGCGGCGCGCGACGCGTTTCAGCTCAACTGCCCGAATTGTCATTGCGAGGCGGGGTCTCGCGTCGAGAAGCACGCACCGTCGTTCCGGAAGTATCGCCGCGACGCGATGGAACGGCTCGCCGGGACGTGATCCGCGTCGCGCACCTGCTGCCGAGCATGGCGGTGGGCGGGCGGGAGCGGATCGTCGCCGACCTTTGTCGCAGTTCGGCGGAACATGGTATCGCGCCGCTCGTCATCACGTTCGATCGTGCCGACGGCGTGGCGCTGGATCCGCACGCACCCATCGTCGCGCTGGACCGCTCGGACCGGGATTTCGCCAAACAGATGCGGTCGACCATCGACGCACGGCGGATCGATGTGGTCCATGCGCAGGGTCATGTCTCCGCTGCGCTGCTACCCGAACTCGACGTGCCGGTGGTGACGACGCTGCATGTCGCGCTGGGCAAGGGCTGGCGCTGGTTGCCTGCCATCGCGTCGGGGCTGCGGCGCAGTTGCGCGATCACCGCCGTTTCGGACGACCTTGCGCGACGCTTCCGCTGGATCCGGCGACCGATCGAGGTGATCCCGCCGGGAATCGACCTCGCCCGCTTCTGTGGTACGCAGCGGGCGACGGAACGGCCGTTCACGCTGGGGATCGCCGCGCGGCTGCATCCGGTCAAACGGCATTGCGATCTGCTGGCGGCCCTGCACCTGCTCCAGCGACGCGATCGTCATTGCCGGTTGCTGATCGCCGGCGAAGGTCCCGCCGCTGCCCGCATCCGGGCGCGCAGCACGGGACTCGATGTGACGATGCTCGGCGCGGTCGCCGATATTCCGGGCTATCTGCGCCGGCTGGATGCGTTCGTGCTGCCGTCCGACCATGAAGGCACGCCGGTCGCGCTGATCGAGGCCATGGCCAGCGGCCTGCCGGTTATCGCATCCGCCGTCGGCGGCGTACCCGCACTCGTCGGCGCGGCCGGCCTGCTGGTTCCCCGCCGCAACCCGTCACGCCTTGCGGACTCGATCGAACGGTTGATGGACTCGACCGACCTGCAACGCGCGCTCGGCCGCGCCGCGCAGACGCGCATCGGCAGCTATCGTTCGGATGCTCAGGCCCGGGCATACCGAACGCTTTACGACGTGGTTGCAAAGACGTGACCGATGAACGCGCAGCACGGGTGTCGTTGCGATGTCCCGACGTCATCCGTTCGCATGGCGACTTGCCGAAATCGTCGCCTACCGACTGCGGCAACGTCCCCGGCGGGCAGACAGCCCGCCCGCCAGGTCCGGATCAGAGGTTATTTTCCAGCCAGCGGACGATGCTCGCCGGACTGTGGCCGCTATATGGAACGGCATAGGCGAACGTCCCGTTGGACAGCGACATGCTCTCCTGATCCCCATGGGAAACCGTGACGGTCCGGATCTTTTCGCGCACCGCGGCCTTGCCATCGTCGCTGCTGCACACGCGCTTGAGCGCGTCGGACACGTTGGCCGCATAGGCCCATGGCGACTGGTTGTTCACATCGTCCAGCGCACCCGAATAAGTAGCATAGTTCATCTGGAAACTGATCGGCGTCCCACAGGCGTCGGACGCTTCCTTCGCTTCCTCGGCGACCTTGGTCCGGTCGGCCGCGAACAGCTGCTTCAGCTTCAGGCTCTGCGCACCGGCGGTGGATCCGATCAGCGACGCGGCGACCGCGATCATGCAAAGTCTCGATTTCATGGGAACGATGCTCCGTTGCACGCCAGCCACGCTTGTCTGGCCCGGCCATAAACCACGCCGCCGCCCAACTGGTTCCGGAAGCGTTTCGATCGGGCTGGAACCTTGCGATTACGGGGTCGGCGAAGCGGTATCGCCGGCGCTGCGGCAGGGAACACGACAGAAACCGCGTCGTTGAGCGGTGCGAATCGTGGAACGCGACGTTTCGGGAAACGGAGGCTCGGTCGGATGCAGAGAATGATCGCCGTTGCGCTGACGGTCGCGCTGTCGACCACCGCATTGTCCGGGTGCAATTCGCCGGACGGTGCGTCGGGAAATGGACAGGCCGCAACGGGAGGAGCGACCGCGAAGGCCGATCGGGCGCAGCAGGACGACGTCAAGCAGTCGGGTTATGTATCGGCGTTCAACGCGCTGGCCCAGAACGATTTCCTTGCGCAGAAGTTAGAGGCCTATGCCAGCTACCGGATCCCGACCGCCACCCCCGCCAACACGCTCGACATGACCTTCACGACGGATTCCCTCGTCCGGATCGTCGAGGATCTGAAGAAGGCGCGTGCCGAACCAGGTACCGAGCGGACCGCCCCGCTCGACAAGGCCGTCGACGCGCTCATCCCTCCGTTGGAAGAGATCGTCCGGATCGAACGCGAACTGGCGCCATATTATTCCGCGCGAGCGTATCGGGACGACAATCTGGCCAGGGGCAAGGCAGCCGACGGTCCACTGAAATCGGCCCATGCGAACGCCCTGTCGGCTTTCACCCGGCTCGGCGACGCGCTGTCGGTGTATCAACGCAGCCGGAATACGCAGCGTATCGCCGACCTGAACGCTGCGGGTCACGTGGCCGAAGCCAGCCTCCTCCGTGCGATGGCCGCCGCGGAAACGATGATCGCCGCCTATACGAAGGGCGACATGGACGCCGCTGCCCGGCAGTCGCAGGTGGTCGGTACCGCACTCGACCAGATGCGTGCCAACGAAAGCAAAATTCAGAAGATCGCCGGCAACGAACATAGCTACCGCAATGTCATCGAACGGCTCACCGAGATGCAGGGACTGTTCTCCGACTACAGGAACGGCGATCGAACCGCCCGCGATCGTGTGCTGACGCACTATAATTTGGCGGTCGGCCAGTCGAACGCATATCGTTTCCCCGATTGAACGACATCTACATCCCTGCGGGCCGGGCCGCGCTCAGGTCCGCGTTGGCGCTACCATCGGCACGCGCGCGAGCGCGCTGCGTAACTGCGGCCCGTCGGCTTCGGGGGTGATCTTCACGCCAGCGAACCCCGTCGCAACGCGCAGCACGACGATTTCACCCGCCGCCACTTCGACGGTTTGCGGTTTCGAAGGCTTCCCCTGCGCCGCCGCCACCACTTCGCGACGCCCCGGCGCGATCGACAGGATCGCAAACCGCGGACTCTTCAGCTGCGTTATGGTGGTGCCATCGATCGATATGTCGACGCCGACCATCATACCCATCCGGCTTTGCCGCACGACGATCAGGCGCGCGGTACCGTCGGTCGGTGGCGGCGCGTCCAGTGCAGCCTGTCGAACATCGGGCGCGGCTACCGCGACGTTTCGATTGTTGGCGAGCAGGAGATAGATAAGGCCCACCGCGAACCCCAGCGCCATTCCGATCGGCACCGGGTTGGGCGGGTTGATCGCACCCGCCGTCAGCATGGCCAGAACGAACGCGCAAAATGCCGAAACCAGCGTGACGATCGCTACGAAGATGATGGGCCGTTTCATCGCGTGCATTCTCCACGGCTCGCACCGCTTTCTCAGGATGGCAGATACGGACGGGTCGATACCATGAAGGACGGGGTTACCGCACCCCGGCCGGCGGTGCGAAATCGGTCCGGGCGACTTCGGCGATGCGACCGGCCTGCAACCGGCCCTCCACCAGTTCATAGCCCATCAACGCGAAGATGCGACCGCGGAGGAAGATCGGCCGGGCGTTCCCGTACCAGTCGACGCACGACGCCTTCCGCGTGTTGGTGATGCTCGGTTCGGCACGTTCCGCTGCCTCGGCAGGTGCCGGTGCCGCGACCACTGGCGGCGGCATCGGCGTATCTGCGGGCAGACTTGCATAGTCCGCGCCCGGCCGGGGATGCTGCCGCCGGTATGCCAGGCGTCCTGCCACGAAGGCGCGCAGTTCGTCGTCGCTCGCAAACGCGTCGAGCTGCGGCACGGGTGACGCTGCGTCGCGGCCGCCGCAACCGACAAGGGCAAGGACGCAACCGATCGCGAAAGCGGTTCTTGTCATCGGGCGTCGGCTCCGGACTGTGAAGGGGGTGGCGATCATCGGTCAGGCGATCGCGGCGACGATGATTCCGGCCTTGGACAGTCCGATCGTCGCGACCAGCGTCCACGCAATCCGGGGATGCCGGTCGAATGCCGCGAGCGCCGACCATGATCCCGGCGCGGTACGCAGGCACGACGCCAGTACGACCAGCGCCCAGACGATCGACGCGGCGACGACCGGCCAGCACCATTGCAGCGGCAGGCGCAGATAGGTGATCTGCAGCAGCATCGGCGTCGCCAGCGCCGCCATCACGGCAGCGATCCGCCCAACCGGCGCGACGGATACGACATCGGCCGGGCGGCGCTGGAGCAGGAGCCACAACACCGGACCCATCATCGCCAGCGCGATGACGATGGCACCGAGCACACCGAAGCCATGCGGATCGACGCTATGATACGGATTCTCCGGTGGCCGCTCCTCCAGCAGCAACGCTGCCAGGCACGACCAAGGCCGCGCCAGATACGCAACGATCGTCAGCACCCAGATGGCAATAGTTACCCGACGCATGGCCATTCCACCAAACTACCATCCCCCACCTCTCTGGCAATAATCCAATGACCCGGAGGCCGAGATGGTGGCGAAGGTGTTCGATCTGGCGGGCTGGGCCACAAACGACAACGCCGCCCCGAAGGGCGGCGTGTGTAGTTCCAAGATATTGGTTGCGGGGAGGCGATTAAACCGAGACCGACAATTGCTTTCGGCGTGCATATGACTTCATCCCTTTGATTCATAACGTAATAAATCAGCACCGCTTTTGCTGTGAATAGCGAAGCTTCCGGATCTCCTGCCTCGGCACAGAAAGCCTACCACACCTCTCATCCTACTGGACGGCCATAGTCGATTGGCTCGGGGAATGTCTCCGGCGTCAACTGCTCGAGAAGGCAATCCAGATCGTCGGTCCGTAATATTGCTCGTGGATCGGCACTTGCCACATTCCGTTGCCCTCGCGGCATAGCTACTCGGCTCCCGCCCCGGTCAGCGCCGCCGGTTTCGCTTCTCCGTTCTCTCTCGCCCATCGTGCTTCTCCCTAGTCCTGTCGATCCTAGCCGCCATCGAACCATTGGGCGTTTTGCCCGCCTGATGAAAGGATTGCCTGACGCTGATTCAAGTCAGGAAGGAAAGATGTACGGCTGGTCGGCAGTACAGAGAGACGGCGAGCGGTCAGGGCTTGGTGGGAGATGCGCCGATCAGGAGCCATGGGGCTTGCCGACATAGACCAGACGGCATGCGCGGCGCTCGCCGGTCGGTAAAAGCGCGATCGGGCCAAACAGATCGCGTAAACGGACAGCGTCATCGTCCGTTGTCCGACCGGCAGCCGCCCGGTCGACCAGTTGGCTCAACGCGGCACGATACCGCTGCCCCGCCGCCTGCTCTGCATCCGCGACCGTCGATGCGACGAGAATCCGGCCGCGCAGCCGGCGGATTCAACCGGTCGTCGCAACGGGCTGTTTGTTGATTGAGGCGAGGCATTGGTCAAGCGCCTCTGCCGGTGTTTTCCAGCCCAGCGTTTTTCGGGGTCTGCCATTGAGGGTCGCGGCTACAGCCGCGAGGGCCTCGGCGCTATGCGAGCTGAGGTCGGTGCCCTTGGGGAAGTACTGGCGCAGCAGCCCGTTTGTGTTTTCATTGGTGCCGCGCTGCCAGGGGCTTTGCGGATCGCAGAAATAGACCTCAACGCCGGCATCGATCTTCAGTCGCGCGTGCTGCACCATCTCCGCGCCCTGATCCCAGGTGAGCGAGCGGCGCAGCTCTTCCGGCAAGGTGGTGACGGTGCGCGCGATGGCGTCCCGAACCGCCTCGGCACCATGTCCGGCCAGCGCCTGCCTGTTCCTGACGTTCCCCCGCGCATCCCCGTGACCTTCCATGCACGGCAAATGCAGCAGCATCGTGAACCGCGTGGTGCGCTCTACCAGCGTGCCGATCGCCGAACTGCCGAGTCCTAGGATGAGGTCGCCTTTCCAATAACCTGGGACGGCGCGGTCGTTGGCTTCGGCAGGGCGCTCGCTGATCATGATCTCGGGCGATACGAAACTCTTGCCACGCTGGCCGACCCGCGCCCGCGGTACGCGTAATATCCGTCCACTGCGTAGGCATGCGGTGAGCTCACGACGCAGGGCGCCACGTCCTTGCACGAACAGCGCTTGGTAGATGGCTTCGTGGCTGATGCGCATGCTGTCGTCGTCCGGAAAGTCGATGGGCAGACGCCCGGCAATCTGCTCCGGGCTCCAGGCTTTTGACCAGCGCCGGTTCTGACGCGGCCCATGCCGTCGCCCTTTCCATGATGATACCGATGGACCGATGACAGACGGGCTACCGGGGCTGGCAACGGCACCACTCAACCGATCCTCCACCCAGCGTCGTAGCATGTCGTTGGCCGCAAGCCTCGCAATCTTGGGGCGGCGTGCGGCCCGCTCGGCATGCCACTGGGCCGTTGTCGCACGATAGTCGAAACTGCCACTGCGCGTTGCGGCATTGCGCCGGATCTCGCGCGAGATGGTCGATGCCGCACGGCCGAGCCGGCGGGCGATCTCACACACGTCATGCCCTTGGACCAGCAACAGCGCGATCTCCTCGCGTTCTGCCAGCTACAGGTATCTGCCCGACAAGGGCTTCGCCGATGGCCTGAACACGGCCGGTGGCATCCCGCCCGCCTCCCGAAACCAGCGGCTGCCAACCGGTTGTGACGCTCCTGCCTTCACCGCTGCCGCCTCGCTGCTCATCCCGGCAGCTACATACCGCCAGAACATCTCACGCTCTTCCCGATTGGCGACTGGCGGCCGTCCCGGAAACCGCAACTGTGACCGTGTACACCGGTCCGAACGCCGCTTCTTGATATCCACCGTCAGCCTCCAGTTTCGAAGCGTTGCGACGACCGGTTGAATCCGCCCAGTAATCTACCGCCACAGTGATGCTCGACTCGCCCAGGTGAAGGCGGAAGGTCTGAAGTTCGCCCACTACACGACCGCCGAAAACGCGCTCAACATCATGGCGGTAAAGTCCGTCTGGCTGCGCAACGCCGCCGTCATGAACGACCATTCGGAGATCGAGCCCGGCTAGGTGATCATCGGAAGGACGCTGGGTGCGCCGGTGGGAAAGCGCCTGTGGCACGCTATCGACAATGTGCACGACGGCATCTCGATACGATCCGCGCACGTTACTTCGACAACGCGCACTACGCGCGCGAGATGACCTTCATGACCCCGTCGTGCGAGCACGACCACGTCGATTAGATCGGACGCCTGTCGATGTGGCAGGCATATGGAAGCGCTCGCGGCGGCGGCGCGCTGGTCTTTAAGCCGAAGGTGCTGATCGACCCGAGTCTCAACCTCAGCCTCTATCCGTCTCCCGTGCTATACTGCGCCGGCGCTTATCAATACTGGTGCAGGTAAGTGATTGAGTTATTTACGAGTGATATTGGTTGCGGGTTTGCGCCAGAGCGTGCGTGTTATCACTAGGCTCATGACAAAGAAAAACCCCGCGATCTTGTTGAGATGGCGGGGTTTTTCTAGTTAGTTTTGGTTGCGGGGACAGTACCCACAGGGACCTTCCAGCCATGTCTATGGCACTGAAACAGCTGCATTTTATTCCGATATCGAGTGTCGATACCCCCTTTGGTACCCCCGTTTTGCTGTGGATGCGCTGGGACGTTCTGGCTCTACGATGGATGTGCGCTTTGCGGAAAAATCAGTTCGTTGTTGCACTTGAAGAGCGCGGTCACAGGTAACCACTAGCAAGTCGAGAAACCGATGCCGGTGGGGTAGAGAGTCTGTCGATCAGATGCTGCCAGCTTACCGACCTCGACCAGCCGACATGCGCCGCGTTCGCCGGTCGGCAGCAAGGCGATCGGACCGAACAGGTCGCGTAGGCGGATGATGTCGTCGTCCCCTGCCCTTCCGGCAGCGACCCGCTCGATCAGCTGACCCAATGCGGCGCGGTGGCGCAGCGCCGCATCCTGCTCGGCATCCGCCATCGTCGATGCGACTCGTATCCCGGCACGTAACCTGACGCCCTCGGCGTCGAGATACGTCATCCGTGCTTTCATGGCAGGAAGATAAAGACCATCCTCGATCGCGGCAAGGAAGCCCGCGAGACCTCGCTCAACCTCAGCCAGGGCATGATCCGGAAGGTAGCGCCGGTGCCTATTACCGGGACGATGTGATCCGCTTCTTCGCACGCACGCTGATGATCCCGCCGCAGATGGCGAATGCGTCAAAACCATAACGACGCGCCCGCTCCCGTCGCTGCCAACAGCGCTCGGGGACGCCGATCAAGACAGCCGCCGGTTTCAGACTGGGATCGAGGATCGGGAAAAGACCGGGCGTCTTCAACCCGTTCATGCAGTCAAAAGAGCAATGCCGCCGCATTCCGGCGGTCAGTCATGGTTGCCCCGCGCATCTTCGTGAGATCGTTCGTAGCCCGAGATATCGTCAGGTCCGCACTTCAATTAATGGCAGATGGCGGCCAGTGTTCTGAACCGCATACCTCTTACCCGACCCGACTTGAGCAAGGACAGGTTCGACTCGGTGATGCCGATCGCTCCGGCGAGTTCCTTTGATCGGACCTTCCGCCGTGCGATCTCGGCGATATCCCATCTCGATCACGCCATGGCGCAACACAAGTCGGGTTGATGCCGAACGGTAGCAATCGCGCGGACGCCACCCGCATGGACACTATCCAAGCGGTGACCTAGGCTGGGTTTGTAGCTGAGGTTTTGAGAGGATCTATCGGGTGGCCGACACCGCACTGGAACGGCTGATCGCGGCGGTTCAAGCCCACTACGATGCCCCCAATGCAACGCCGCTGCTGCTGTCGAGCTTCGGGCAGAAGAACAAGCCGCTACTGGCCGACCTCAAGGTGGAGTTCGGATCGCTGATGGCGGCGGTACGCGCGGCGGGCGAGGACAATATCCGGGTCGTTGATGCGACCAGCGGACGCGAAGCCGTGGCGCCGGCCTCGATCGCCACGACGCTACAGCAGAAGATCCAGACCGACACCGCCAGTCAACGACGCGACGCCAACCTGTTCGACTGCCTGCCAGCTGCGGTGAAGCTCGCCTTTTGCGTGCGGACTGAAGCCGGCGAACAGGTCGCGATCGACACCGTCCGCCCCTTCCGGTTCACTAAGGTCACGACCCCCGAGTTGATTCGTCCCACCCAGCGGATCATCGGCGACGAGTATCGTCGACCGGGACTGACGCTGCGTACAGCCTCGGTCACCGAACGCGAGGCCCTCTGGCGCAATTTTATCAGCTGGGCGGAAGCCACGGGCATCGATCCCAACACCTTCCAGCAAGGCGAGGCAACGACGGCGCTCGCCCGCCTGATCGCGGCCCAGCCCGCCGATATCATTCCTCGCCTGATCATCCCCGCCGACATCGCCCAGATCCTGCTCAAGCATTCCTGACCGATGGCGGGTAACTGGAAGCAAGGCATGGCCGAGGCATCCCGGCCCGAGAAGCGAGGGCCGCCTGGTCCTACGCCGCTTCTGGTGCTCGCCGGACTGCCCAAGGTCACCGCCGAGCCTGCAGCGGCGACGATCAACAACGATCGCGACACGCGCTGGCGTGCGGTCGCGGCTGCCTTCCCCAATCAGGATGCCGGATTCTACGGAGATTCGAAGGCGAACGTCGAGCTTGGCCGGCTCGCCTGCGCATTCGCGATGGCAGGAAAGCGGGATGACGAAGGGATACCGACGCCGAGCAGGATCGCGGTCGCCTATGTCGATGTTGCCGGGTTCGAGAATCTTTGGGATGTCTTCGGGCATGCGGTGCTGCCGACGCCGCTCCGCCATCCCGACTGGGATTGGCCAAAGGGCCGTCACTGGCGACACGATATCGAGATTGTGAATCTCCTGGTCAGGCGCGCGATCGCGCAGGCCGAGGCTGACTCCGCGGAAGCGTTTCGTCTGCGGCTTGAGGCCCACCGATCAGACGATCCCTTACTATTGCCGGGCCGCAACTTCCATCTCGATGCGGAGCACCGACTCGTCGAGCGGTTCCGCGGCTTCATGAATGGCCATCTGGACGTTCCCGACATCGAGGCGGGCGTTCGCATCGAACGCTTCGCCTTCGAGCGGCTCAGCAACTTCTATAAGCGGATGGGTGGAACCCGGAAGAAGTTCGCGATCGACGCCCGTGACATCGTCTTCGCCAAGGCCAATCACGGGCAGGATGGTGGCGTTCACGAGATCCCGACCGATGCCCCCATCGGCGCGGCGTTGCTGCAGCGCGCGCTCGAGTCCCGCTACCGGCTCGGTACGCCACTTATGCCCGACGGCTTTCAGCATGACGCCCAACGCGAAAAGAACGTACCGTTCAACAGCGAGCCATTCGACTGCGTGACCAAGGGGCAGGTCCCCTTCAGCGGGGACCATGTCAATGTGTTTCCCAGCGACGTGGTGACGGGAACCCAAGGCTAAAAGTAAGGGGCGGACATTGCTGCCCGCCCGATACACGCATGCGTTACCTTCATTTTCCACCGACCAGTTGGCGTACCAACTGCACGGTCCCCAAAGTCCCCCGGCTCGATGGCAAAGGCTACCCGGTTTCCATGGGCTCGAATGGCCCTCGACAACATGGCCCTTGGGACGAACCCTCGGACCAGTGGGCTTCCACCGCGAACGGCTCAGGCCCGAATTAGAGTAACACCAATTCCGTCACCCTGGTTGGGGCACCGAGATTAATTAGTCCCTAGCGTAAATTTCTGCAAGTTCGCGTGCCGGCGGATCGCGCCCTATATGGAACCGATGGCCCGAAAAGTTGGAAAATTGAGGTAAGGGACGTTTGCGGCGCTCGTCTCGGACTATGAGCCCGGTGCTACGTGCAACGCTAGCGAAGAAGACGAGCATGGCTGGGACCATGTTGTAGAATTCGACCGCCGGCCGCGGCGCGGACTGCCCGCCGATCTCGCCACGGCGCTCCCAGCCTGCTTCGTCCTGACCAAAACGCGACTGCGCTACGGCAATCTCAGGGCCACGATGAAGCTAAGCAATGCGCTCGTCTTCACCCGGTCCAACAATCCCTGCTTCGTCGTTATCGTGAGCGCTCCGGCAGGCTAGCCCGTTCAATTCCATGTGGTCCACTGGTGGGCTATGTTGATGACACGGACGCTTAAGCGGGTCCGCGAGGTGCACCGCGACGGCGTCAGCTAAGAGGAGCTTCACAAATATGCGATCAGCTTCACCATGCGCGGGGCCGACGCGCACGATGGCGCTGCCCTGATCGGCTGGATGGAAGCTACCGTGCGTCAGTTCAGTCGGGACTTTACCGTCACCAAGGCACTGCTCCGGGACAGCTTGGGCGTCGACGCAAAGGAGATCACGGGGTCGATCAACTTCGACCCCAATGCCTCGATTGAAGGACTTGTCGATCACCAGTTCGGTCTCACGCCATCCATCGAGATGCAACGAGTCGAGATCAACCACTGCGAAGTCGATGTCGAGCTTCCGTTTCCGATCCCCAACGGCCCGCCAATCTTCGCCCGCATGCACTCCAACCCCGCCGCGATCTGCGACGTGCGTGTGCGCGGGCCCGATGGCGACAGTTTGAGACTCGAGGGCCAGCTGCCCGTCCCGGTCATTCCCGGTTTGGCCGCGGATCAGATGAAGTACCGCGTCCTGACGTCGTTCTTCGCAAGCGCCTTGATATAGCCGACAGATCGATCGCGAGTTCGCGGCCGCCGGCTTCATCGGCCCCGACGCGCCTGAGCATCGTTACGAACGCCTCAGGATCGGGCTGCCCGAGCGCCAGACGGTAGTAAAGTAGGTCCTCAAGCATCCGTTCGCGGCGGACAGCCCGCTGGCTGAAACGCCAATCGAAGCTGACGCTGATCGGACGCCCGCTGGCGGGAAGCCACCACCGCTCGAGCCCCGTCGTGTCGTCCTTGACTGGCTTTGCAAGCGAAATGAGCTCGCAGAATGGGCTCGATGCGCGGGGCGCCGCGAGTGCCTGCGCTCCGTGCGCCTGCGCCAGGGAACGGCGGACCGCTAGGCTGCCATACCTCGAGATGCGGCCCTCGCGCTGCTCGAAGTCGACGGGGTCGCCTGGTAAATCCCAGTGCACGATCCGGCTGCACCAGAGGTGGAAGTCGAGACCCTCTTGGCCGATCGAGGTGGTGCAGAGCATGTGCGGCCAGAACGGTGAGTTGAACGCGCGCCGCAGCGTATCGGTGCGGAAACGCTTGCCCTTCTTGCCGCCGCCCCGGCTCTGCTCGCCGCCGGCGAAAGGCGCCACGGCCTGCACCGGCACGCGGTGGTTGGTCCGCCCGCGCCGGAACTGCACGAGACCGGGGCGATCGAGCAGGCTCGCGGAAAGCTGCTCGACGATGCCGATGCCTTTCGCGTCACCCAATTTCGACAGTAGCGACATCTGCTCGTCGAGTACGGCCTCGAAGCCGCCCTTCAGCATCGCTTCGGCAAGCGCGTCCGGATAGCGCTTCCGCTTGGAGGTCGATTGGATCAACTCCGCGAAGGCCCTGTGCCCGAGATAGGGCCGGAGGCTCTCCCACGCGAAGGCGAACGTGCGTCGCCGATCGACTGGACGCTCCTGGGGGACCGAGTGGCGAACGAGGCAGCGCGCGAGGATGGAGCCCGGCGAGGACAGCAGGTGCTCGCTCAAGGCCTTGAGCTCGGCGGGCGAAATCCGATCGACCTTGGGCAGCGTGGCCCAGTTCCGGGCCTTGGCACCCTTCGACGCCTTCGCGGCGAGCGACGACACCCGCTGGTAGGTGATCCCATTGATCTGTCGCTCGAGGCCAGCGGCGACGACCCAGGTGGGCCGCTTTTCCTCACCGTCGATCCGGATGCGCTGCCTCCGCAAGTAATCCTCAAGCTGACGACGGGCGTCGCGCCGCACGCCGATGAGCGTGGCTGCAGCCGATCTGAGCGGCTCCACCGCAAGCGGCAGGTTCGGCCACGGCATGAACAGCCCCACAAGCGCGCCAGTCTCGCTGCCGCCTGGCCTGAGCAGCGGGACCGGCGCCTTCTCCTTGGGCTTCCGGAGACCGCCCGACAGGTTGATGGAGAGCAGCGCGGAGATCGCCGTGGGAGCTCCGCGCCACCTGCTGAACAGAAGGGTCTTGCCTGGAAGCGGCCGTCTGCCCGACCAAGGGCCCTCCAACCGCCACCAGGCGACGGTCGGCGGTTGCCACGGGAGGGAGAGGTTGCCCGGTTCGCCGACCATCTGCGCGAGATGGCGGAGTTGCGGATGCGCCAGGCTGCCCTTGCCACTGCCGGCCTCGATCGGTGCCGGTCTGGCCGCCTTCAGGCCCTTCCAGACCTTGTAGCCATGCATCGTCTGAGAGGGATATGGGATCGAGGTCCACATCGCCGGCGCCCAGCCGGCGAACTCGGGACCCGCGGTCTGAGCGAAGTGCCGGAAGACGACGAGGTCCTGGGTCTCGACGGATACCTGCGGGCTACGACGCTCGAACAAATCCTTCTTGTGGACCAAGGCTCGTTCGGTCCGCGCCATGAGCGGCTTGAGGAGCGCCTCCAGTCGATCCTTCGCCGCCAGCACGCAGTTCCGGATCACATCCTTGCTTCCCGTCGTCCTAAGCGCACGGTGGTAGTCACGCATCGCATTTTCGACGGCGGTTTTCCGGACGTCGTCGTCGGCAAGAAAGCCGGCAAGGTCGATCAGCGAACGGTAGTGGTCGAGCTCGTGGATCTCGCCGCCATCGAGGCGCCGCAACCGATATGGGGTCGCCGAGAGGAGGAGCACCGCCGGCCGCTCATCACCGCCAAGTAGCGCCTCGACTAGCAGCCGGTGGACCCTAGCGCGCTCCTGCTTTAGCGGGACGTTCGACAGTTCGGCCTTCGGGACGATCAGGTCAGCGTAGCGGTGGAACTCGTCGAGCACGACCAAGTCCGGCTTCACCGCCTTGAGACGCAAGGCCGCCAGCGCGAGGACAGAGCGGAATCGACCGACGAACTCGAGCACGTCGACATCCTCGCGCTCGAGCCATGCGATGACTGCCTTCTCCACGCTGCCCGTCTCGCAGTCGAAGATGTCCCCCATCGCCCGCTCGATCCCGATCGCGGTGAAGCCCGTCAGGTCGCCGCGGTCCTGAAACAGGACGCCCTTGGCAGCCCGCTTGCGATCGAGACGCTTCACCAACTCCCACAGCTCCGGATACCGGTCGAGTGCGGATCTGATCAGCTCCCGCTCCGCCTTGCGGCCAGTCCGCGGTCCCGGCTTCCAGCCAGGCAGGCTGGTCTCCGGAGTGAACGTGAAGACCTTGTAACCCTCTCCCTCGTCCGGCGGGCAGCCGGGGACCAGCGCGAGCCGGTCGCCCCCGGGCTCATACTCCTCCGGATCGGCCTTGGTGAGCGACACGAACTTGGGTCTGTTCTGGCCGGCGATCTCCAGGCTCGGGCAGAGGTACATGACGTTCAGCCGCCGCCGCCCTTCGCGGAGCCGCTGGGCGATCGTGCGGGCAATGACGGTCTTGCCGAGACCAACCTCGTCGGCCACCAGGAAGCGGCGGGGACCCGCCGCGTTCAGGACCTCGCAGGCGACCTCGACCGTGTCGGATTGAAAGGGCGCCAGTTCCATCACGCGCCTCCATGGATGGCGTCGTGGACCGCCTGCAGGAAAGGTCGGACCTCGACGAGATCCGCCAGCGCGGCGTCCCGTTCATCCTCCTCCGGCAGTTCCTCGAAAGCCTCGCGGAACGAGTCAAGCATCGCCATCATGCCCGACGTGCGCCGCTCGAACCCAGCCGGATCGCGGGCCCAGGCCGACAGCATCGTCTCGAGCGTGAACATGTCCGGGACGCTCGAGGTGCCGTCCGCGACGCGTCCCGACGGTGCGTCGGACCACCTCTGGCCGGCAGTGGCGTCGAGACCGTCCAGTTGGGAGCGGAGCCAATCGCGGAACCTGCTTGCCCCGACGTAACGCGTCAGCAGCGCGCGGTCGCGACGGTCGGGATCCAGGCCGGAAACCGGCAGCGACAGCACCCAGGTGCGCTGGATGTTCGGGTCGGCCAGGCTGGTCGCCCGGAAGGTCACGAGGGAGGTCTGCTCGCTTGGGACGACGCTGCCGCGGAGGAGTTGAAGCCGGCGGGCACTCTTCTCGAGCACAAGCCAGGCATCCGCTTCCACGAACGGTGCCGCCTCGAAGCGCGCGGCGGCAAGTGCAGCGCCAGCGCCCTCGCCGATAATCAGGAATAGGCCGTCATCCGCGTATTCCAGCATCAGGTCGCATTCGATAAGGAGGGCGATCCGCTCGTCGAGCTGCCGCTGGCTCTCCTCCCGCTCCGCCGCCGCCTCGTTCACCCGGGCGGGCTCGAACTCGAAGCCGGACTGCACGAACTCGTGCAGCGATCCGGCGAGCGTCTCATCGACCACGTCGAGTATCGCGACCGCCTCCGCGTTGGGGCCGAGCAGGCCGCGAGTGGTCAGGTTGGCGCTGCCGATCATAACCGCCGACTTCCTGCCCTTGGTCAGGGCGATCAGCTTAGCATGGACCCCCGCCGGCGGGGGTTCGATGAACTCAGCCGCCTTGTCCTCGGTCTGCTGGGCAACGGAGACAGTGGCCTCCGGTTCGGGCGAAGTTCCCGTCCTGAACGCGATGCCGGCCAGCGGTGCGCACTTGCCGGCCGCCATGTCCGTCGTCAGCAGCGTGACCGACGGCGACCCGGCGCGCAGCACCTCCTTCAGTCCGGTCCGGTCGATGAAGGGGCTGACCGCGCTCGCGGCCTCCGCGCGCTCGAGAAGCGGCGAACCGATGAAGGACGTCGTCCCACCGGGGCGGCGCCACAGCAGGCGCCGGACCGAGACGCCCGGCGGAGCCAGCCAGCGCGCGCTGTCCAGCTCGTCAAGTTCCGACGAGGAGAAGCCGCCTTCCACCAGAAGACCGCGCGCCAGTTGCCCGACATCCGTGACCGGCCGCGCGGCCTTGTCCCGAGACGTCACGAGCAGAAGCCCGGCGTCGAGGTCGCGCGAGCCGGTCAGGTTGCGACTGCCGATCCAGAACCGCCACTCGACGCCTTCGCCCTCGTAGCGAACGAGGGCTACCTTGGGGTGCCAGCTCTGGGTGCGCTCGTTCGCCGGAACCGCTTCCACCATCGTGTCGAGGAGGGGCAGGATCGAGCGGTGCGCCCTCGGCGCCACGATCCGCCCGACCTGGTGAAGGACGCGGAGCCGGCCCCGGATACCGTCGAACGCCTTCACGAGGCTAAGGGGGGAGTTCTCAAACTCGGCCTCGGGATTCCCGCCCAGCGTCAGGACGAGGCCGAGCAGCGCGACCAGATCCAACGAGTAGGTTGCAACCACGGCACGCGTGACCGACTGCCCGGAGCCTGGCCGCAATGCACCGAAGATGGAGATTCGGTCGTTTGGCGAGAAGCTCACGCAGCCGCCCCGACGCGGATAATCATCCGCCGCACCATCGGCCAACGATAGTCGAGAGGCTCCGCGATATCCTTCTTCCAATCGGCTCGCCGCCGGGCGTTCAGTAGATAGGCCCGCTCGAACTTCAACTCTCGCTCCCGGGCCTCGAGAACGCGTGCGATGTCATCGATGGTGCCATCGGACTTCGCCCAGGCGATCACCTCGCGCACGAACCGGGTCAGGTTCGCGTCCATGCGCGTGGCTGCTCGCAGCGCCTCTACGTCCGTCTCGAGTGCCGCTTCGCGATGCTCGGCGATGACCCTTGGCAGAGCGTCCGCATGGACCCGGTCCTCGCGCGCCAAGTCTTTGTTACGCTTCGCCTCTACGAGCGTGGCATACGCCGCCCGCGCGATGCAGGCGACCGATGCTGCCCGCCGGGCAAGGTCGAGCAGTTCGCGTTCCTCCGCCGAAGCCGCGTCCCGGACCTTGCGCGACCAGAGCGACTTCGTCGTCACGCCGTCTTCGGCCAGACGGCTGAGCAAAGGGCGGGTGCCACCCAGACCGGCGTGGCGCCACTTCCTGCGGATGTAGTCGGCCTCAACGTCGCGCAACTCGAAGTCGAGTTGACCGGACGCACGGTTCCACCCGTCGGGCGCACGTGGGATGCCGTCGAAGAGCTCGACCACGGACGTCCGCAGCGCATCACTGTCGTCCCGTGAGAGCAGGCGGGGCCAAAATGATTGGAGCTGCGATTCTGTCGGAGGGTCCGTGATGCCGGCGACGGGGTTGGCGATGCGCCATGCACGTAACGCGCTCCAGTAAATCGTGCTCGCGCGCACGACCGGACGCTCCTTCGCCTGGTACTTCATCCAGCCCGAGATGCCGGAGTTCGGAAGCTTCGGGACCCCGGCCATGAGACGCCGCGAGTAGCGCCGCTCGACCTCGAACAGCCGCTCACGGTCGAAACGGCCGCCGACGCTTTCCGCCGCCAACTCCTGATATGCCCACGCGACGAAGAAAACGTAGCGAAGCTGCTGATGCTGGACAGAGGTGCCGGGAAAGAAGCGGTCTGCGAAGGCGAAGTGGATCGGGGCGAAGCCGAGCTCGTCCCGCGTACCATCGGAAGCCAGCTTCGAGAGAAATCGCTGGGCGGCGTCGCGGTCGGCCTCCGACAACATGAACCATCCGATGGCGGGGGAGCTTGTCATCACGTCCTTGTAGGGCTCGGTTGAACCAATTTGCTGGTTGGTATGCGTGGCAGGGTATGAACGCTGACATGCCTCGCCCATGAAAGCCAGCCAGTCCGTTTCCTAATTAACTGTCATCGTCCTATGTCAAACTCGCCGATCCGTTGAGACTTCGCGATTTCTCAGTGTGCTTTCATCGCTATCCGGATATCGGGTCAATTATGCCGTTCTCAGATTGGGACAGTCAGGCATCCACCCAATCTTTGGCGTGGTACGACGCCTATAATGCGGTCAAGCATGACCGGGGCGGGCAGTTCGCGCGCGCGACCCTCTTGAATGCACTCTCGGCAGTTGGAGCGTGTGCATCGCTGCTGGTCGCGCAATTTGGCGATGTGGGTTTGTCCGACGAGCTCAATCGCACAATGGAGGTGGTCGTGACGCCTTGGCCGCTGAAAGATCTTTACGTCGCGCCCCAGCATTTCAAAGATTGGGCACCCACCCACCATCCAGCCCTGCGATAAAGGCGATCAGCAGCCCCCCCCCCCGGTCTCGCTCAGGCCGCGACGTCACGCCGCGCGATCACTCGCCTTGAGCAGGAGATGGATGAAGGCAAAAAGACGCGTAAACAGAAAGTCGATCTGAAGCGCTGTCTCGAGCGGCTCCTGCCCCACTTCCGAATGGCGAATCCGGTGTGCGTTGCCGAGGCGGGTCAGGGCCATTGCCTCTTCCTCGATCGCGATCCGCAACTTGCTGCCGGGCCGGGCAGCGCGATCAAGCAGGCTCGCTGCGCCCAACCTCTTATCGCTGCCATCGAGCGTCTTGATCCGCTCAAAGGCATCCCAAAGCTTCTCCAACCCGTCGCTGCGATCGTCATGCTTCGGCGCGAGGATCTTGATCCGCGCGGCTTCCAGAAGACGATCGGTTTCGGCATCGCCTGTCGCGAACCGGGCATGGGCGATTGCCTGCGCCAGAGGATCAGGAAGGATCCGCCGGATCTTCCCGGCTGACGACATCTCGTACGCGATGCCGTTGCGGGCAAGCAGTCGGTTCACCTCGACCGCAAAGGCGCGCAAGCCCGCATCGTGGTCCCAGGCAACGTGATAATGGCCCATAAAGTCATGCCAACTGCGCTCGCGCTTCTCGCCGACCGCCATCGCGCAGAATTCGAGCAAGTCGAGGATGGTCGGCGTCTGCGGAAGTTCGTTGCGACGCAACGGCCACTCCAGCCACGGTATCTCGGCGACCAAGGTGGCGCCGAACGCCCGCTCGTCGCACCCATATGGCTGCCGACCTGAATCGCTACACAGTGCCGGAAACCGGTAGCCGAACCAACCCGCGTCGATCTTGAGCTCGATCATGCTCTGGATCGCGAGCCAAAGCGGCTCGCCGATCGTCTCTGTGTGCCGGGGTGTCGGGCCATATTCGCGATCGGTGAAGAAGTCGGACATCGGTAAGCCTGCGTCTCTTCTGCGTTATTGGCAGGCCCCAACGGGGATCGCTGGCTTAATCCTGGCTTTCATCGAACTGGAGAGCCGCTGCCTGCCAAGAGAGGTGAACACCACGAAGGCTATGCCTAATGCTTCCCCTCACCGCCGGCAATCTCGTTGCGAGCGCCTCGTCGCTCGGAGGCAGCTGCAAATCCTTGCAAATCGGCCGAATGCAGGCCCGTGAACACGTAAGCACTAATTCGGCAGCGATTATCGCGCGCTACTCAAGAGTTGGGGTGCGCAGGCAGGCGGCGATGCGTGCCGTGCCATACCGAATGCGGCGGTCGGTAAACGTTGGTGATCTGCCTTCGCCAGCTTCGATCCCAAGCGCTGCACCCGCAGACCGATTGGCACCACGACAATGTCTGCTAAAGTCGCTCATTGCAATGAACCGTTATGAAGCAGGCCGCTGATCTGAAAGCGACATTGTTCCCGAGGCATCGATGATCCGTGTTCCGACGACGTTTGTGATCGGCGCTGGCGCTAGCGCCGAACTCGACTTTCCGACAGGTCCGGGGCTCCTGCGCGACATCTCGGAACTGCTGCAGTTCGGCAGCCAGTTCGATCACGTGAATGGCTCCAGCGCGGCGCTCGACATCGGGCTCGCGTACGCCAGACTTACGGGTCAGTCGCGCATCAACCCATCGGATCCCTTCTACGACGCAGCTGCACGGGTCCGATCCGCCGCGGACATCGCTCGCTCAATCGACAATGTCATCGATCAGAACGACGACGATCCCCTTGTGGAAATGGTCGGCAAGCTAGCCATCGCTTACCGCCTGTTGACCGCCGAGGCCGAAAGCAAGCTTTCGGAAGCACCTGAGCAGCCCGGAATTTTCGACTTGCAGAATTTGCGAGACACTTGGCTTCTACCCCTCGGCCAGATGCTCACGACTGATATACGAAAAAGCCGGGTCGAAAGTATTTTCGACCAACTCACAATCATCACCTTCAACTACGATCGCTCGATTGAGGCTTATTTGCCAACATTGCTAGTCGCCGCCTACGGACTGGACCATGCCGACGCGGTCGCAATCTCGCAGCGGGTGCGCATCTTCCATCCCTATGGGCAGGTCGGCCGTTTATCGTGGGATCTCGGCGTCGATGGCGGCATACCCTACGGATGGGTCGCGCGCGATCGGCTCGAATTGATCGCTCCACAACTCCGCACCTTTACGGAGCAGTTGGCTGATGGCGACGAGCTGACGGCTATGCGAAACGCTGTTCAGCAGGCCGAGCACTTGGTTTTTCTCGGCTTTGGCTTTCACAGGCAGAATATGCGGCTGCTTGCTCCCGACATGGACGCCCAATCAACAAAGATCATTGGCTCTCTTTACCGGGAGCCCGGTCCTGCAAGAGAGACGATTGTTGAGGAGCTCAGACGGCTCACCCGTCCGCTTGGAGCGACGATGGCGATCGTACCAACCTTACCTGGCATGACCTGTACAGACTTGCTCACGCAATATTTCCTGCCACTGACGAGCGGGTAACGCGGGCTCATCGCGCCGGAGGCAAGGGCGAGCCCCCACCGGTCTGATCTTCTCGGCAACTCCAATTCTGAGGCTTCGTAAGACCGTATGTCCGTGTCGTTGGCCGGGTTGGTTCGCCCTACAGTCGTGATCCGAGGGTTGCTCGGGTGGGCCGAGCCTATCCTCACACGAGGAGGACGAACCGTGGGAGATCCTACAGAAATTTTCATCGGAATCGATGTGGCAAAGGCGCGCAATGCGATAGCGGTAGCTGATGGCGGGCGTGGCGGCGAGGTACGCTTCATCGGCGAAGTCGACGCATCGCCTGATGCGATGAAGCGCGTCCTGCAACGGATCGCTGCGAAATATGACGTGGTGCATTGCTGCTACGAAGCCGGGCCGACAGGATACGGATTGCATCGCCTGATCGTTGAGCTGGGCCACTCATGCATGGTGGTGGCACCATCGCTGATCCCGAAACGCGCAGGCG
>RPSH01000043.1 GCA_003946805.1 Bacillus sp. 2B10
CGGGGAGGGGGCGGGGTGCTGCCGCGAAATATGCCGAAACCCCCTTCCCCCAGCTTCGCTGGTCCCCCTCCCCGTGCCGGGGAGGACCTTTTACTTCTCCACGCCCTTGGCCTTCCCCCATGCCCTTGCGGCGGTGTAGCCGAGATAGCCGGTGCCGAAGAGCGCGTAGAGTTCCTCGGGGATGCCGCGCAGGTACGCGGTCATGCCGCGGGCGATGCCGGCGGCCATGTCGGGCTGCACCGCCGAGATCAGCCCCATCGGGATCGCCCACAGCAGCAGCGCGTACATCACATAGAGGAAACCCGGCCGGGCGCGCGAGGTCCATGGGTCGGTCGACTGCGCCTCGGCGACGATCGCCGAGAGCTGCGCCTTCACCCGGTCGAGATCGGCCGTCGATTCGAGCTTCAGGAGTTCCAGCTTGGCGGCGTCGCGCGCCTTCGGGTCGGGAATGAGCTTGTCGAGCAGCGCCGCGATCGGCGCGATCAGGGTGTTGAGCATGGGGTTCATCCTGTCGTGGAAGTTGGCAGAAGTTGCGCGAAATCAGCCCGTGCGCTGCGCCAGCCAGCCATAGAGAAAGGCTTCGTTGGCGGGCCGCGTCTCGGCGAGGCGGAGATAGCGTTCGCCCTGCAAGACATTGATCGCCTTCACCAAAACCGCCTCCGCCGCGGGACCGCGCGTGGCGAGCAGGGTGTCGAGCGCCGTAAGCGTCCGTGCGCCGATGTTGGCGTCGACGGTCAGGTCGGGCCAGTCGCGCTGCTGGCGGTTGAGGGCGTTGAGCACGCGTTGCAGGAAGGTCGCGGCGACCGCCGGCCCCATGTTGACGCCGGTGTCGAACAGTTCGGCGGCGAGCGCGGGTGCGCGCGTCGCGATGCGGTCGAACGCGGGAAGCTGCCAGTAGCGGCGGCGATAGATGCGTGCGGCAAGGGCACGCGGCAGGTCGCGCATCGCCTGCGTATAACCTTCGGCGCGGGCGACGGCCTGCGTGATGCCGTAGCGGGTCGGGCCGCCGCGGTCGGCGGGGTGGTCGACATAACCGCCTTCGCGGTCGATCACGTCGTCGATCAATCGGGTAACGTCCATGTACGCCTCCTGTTGGAGATGGAGAGTAACCAGAACGGTTCGTTGTAGGAAAGCTGGATTGCGTCGGCGTATGCGCCGCCGCAATCCAGCCCCCGCGCAGATGGGGGGGGGGGCTGGATGTGGTGATGTTTGCGATTGGCGCTCTGGACCCCCGGCGAGGGGGTACGGCCTTTGGGCGCGCGTCCTTATCCAACCCGCTTGGTTCGAGCAGCTTCGAGCTTGTCGAGAAGCGTCGGTCGAGAACGGGTCGTTTGGGGTGACGCCTTCTCCACTTCGGTTCTCGACAGGCTCGAACCTGCGCTCGAAGCAAACGGCAGGGGGGAAGGAGAGTGCGGGTGGAGCGTGGCATTCCCCGCAAACGGCGTACCCCGGCGGAGGCCGGGCCCAGTCAGCGGACGTTGGCGACCTGGTCGCAACCTCTCCCGACTAAACCCCGGCCTTCGCCGGGGTACGGCGAGGAGCTGGCTCTGTTCGAGACTTTCGCCGAGGTCTCGCCTTCGCCGGGCTACGTATTCCGGTGGACGGGGCGGCGCGCGCACGCCGCCCCGTCACCTCATTTGATGTCCAGCATCACCACCGACTTCGCCGGCAGCGTCACCGACAGCGTGCCGTTCGCCACCTGCGCACCGGTGAAGGCCGCCGGTACCACCGCGTTCGGATTGGCGAAGTCGTTATGCGCGGTCATCGTCGGTGCGGTCAGCACGCGGCCGGTGACGGTCGCGCCGGCGATGCCGGTCAGCGACGCGGTGACCGGGGCGGGGCGGTTGGGGTCGGCGTTCGACAGGGCGATATGCACCACCCCGTCCTTGCCGCGCACCGCCGAAGCCGACACCGCCGGGATCGCCCATTTGTCACGCGAATACCACGGGCTGTCGATCGTGATCGGCAGGACGATGCCGTCCATATACGGCTTGTACATCTCGAACACGTGATAGGTCGGCGTCAGGACCATCTTCGGCCCGTCGGTCAGGATCATCGCCTGCAACACGTTCACCATCTGCGCGATGGCGGTCATCTTCACCCGGTCGGCATGTTTCGCGAAGATGTTGAGGTTGATCGCCGCGACCAGCGCGTCGCGCATCGTGTTCTGCTGGCGCAGGAAGCCGGGATGGGTGCCCGGATCCTGCGCATACCACGTGCCCCATTCGTCGACGGCCAGCCACACGCGCTTCTTCGGATCGTATTTGTCCATGATCGCGCTGTGCTTCGCGACCATTTCCTCCATCTTCCACGTCCGGCCGAGCGTTTCCGCCCAGTCGGATTCGTTGAACTGCGTCGGCGAACCCTTGGGCGGCCAGGTGCCGCCGGGGACGGTATAGTAATGGAGCGAGACGGCATCGATCTGGCCGATCGCCTCGCGCATCATCACTTCGGTCCAGTTATAGTCCTCGGAATTGGCGCCCGATGCGATCTTGAGGATGCGGCTGCCCTCGGGCGACTTGATGAAGGTCGCGAAGCGGCGCGTCTCGTCGGCGGCATATTCGGGGCGCATGTTGCCGCCGCAGCCCCATAACTCGTTGCCGATGCCGAAATAGGGGATCTTCCACGGCGCCTTGCGGCCGTTCTTCGCCCGCTCGTCGGCCAGCGTCCCGGCCTGTTGCGTCATGTATTCGACCCATTCGGCCATTTCGCGGGGAGAGCCGTTGCCGACATTGCCCGAGATATAGGCTTCCGCACCGACCTGTTCGGTCAGGTCCATGAATTCGTGCGTGCCGACCGCATTGTCCTCGGTCACGCCGCCCCAATGGGTGTTGATCTTGACCGGGCGCTTGTTGCGCGGGCCGATCCCCTCGCGCCAGTGATATTCGTCGGCGAAGCAGCCGCCGGGCCAGCGGATCGCGGGTACGCCCAGCCGCTTGAGCGCGGCGACGACGTCGTTGCGGAAGCCGCGGGTGTTGGGAATGTTGCGGTCGTTGCCGACCCACAGCCCGCCATAGATGCCGGTGCCGAGATGCTCGGCGAACTGGGTGAAGATGCGCCGGTCATAGGTCGGACCGCCCTGATCCCCGCGAATGGTGATCGTCGCCGGTTCGCCCGGTTGCGGCGGCGGCGTGGTCTGCGCGACCGCGCCCGCCGCGATGAGCAGCGACGCGGTGCCGAGCACGATGGCGCGCGCGCGCCGGCGCAGCGTGTGGCGCATGGATGTGTGGCCCATCATGGGATCGATCCCCCTCCTTTATTGTCTGACTATTGGTAGCGCTCCCTCTCCGTCCGATCAAGTCGGGATCGGGATGCTTTGCAGCACGCGGCGGGGCGGGTAAGAGGGGGCTTCCGTCCCTATCATCGCAGGTTGCAAGCTTTTGACGTCATCCCCCCAGTCGTGCGGCCTCGTCGCGGTCCTTGGTGCTCCGAATGCGGGCAAGTCGACGCTGGTCAATGCGCTGGTCGGACAGAAGGTCGCGATCACCAGTCCCAAGGCGCAGACGACACGCACCCGGTTGATGGGCATCGCGATCGAGGGGGACACGCAGCTGCTGCTGGTCGACACGCCGGGCATCTTCGAGCCGAAGCGGCGGCTGGACCGGGCGATGGTGTCGGCGGCGTGGGAAGGTACGGCGGGCGCGGATGCGGTCGCGGTGGTCGTCGACGGCAAGGGCGGGATCGGCCCGAAGGTCCGCGCCATCGTCGAGCCGCTTAGCGACCGCAAGGAGCCGAAGCTGCTGATCCTGAACAAGGTCGACATCGCCGACAAGCCGCGCTTGCTGGACCATGCCGCGCGGCTGCACGAGATGGCGGCGTTCGAGGAGACGTTCTTCGTCAGCGCCACGACCGGCGACGGGCTGGCGGAGATGAAGGCGGCGCTGGCGAAGCGGATGCCCGCGGGGCCGTGGCATTTCCCCGAGGATCAGGTCAGCGACGCCACCGACCGGATGCTGGCGGCCGAGGTCACGCGCGAGCAGCTGTACCACCAGCTGCACGAGGAGCTGCCGTATGCGAGCGCGGTTGACACCGAACGCTATCTGGAGCGTGACGACGGATCGGTCGAGATCCACCAGCAGATTTATGTCGCGCGCGACACGCAGCGCGCGATCGTGCTGGGCAAGGGCGGGCAGCGGATCAAGGAAATCGGCGCGACCGCCCGCAAGGAATTGCAGGAATTGCTGGGGGTGCGGGTGCACCTGTACCTGCATGTGAAGGTCAAGCCGAACTGGGAAGAGGACCGGATGCTGTACCGGGACATCGGGCTGGACTGGGTGGAGTAGGGTTCGTTTCTTCTCCCGTTCGTGCTGAGTAGGGGCTGAGCGAAGTCGAAGACCCGTATCGAAGCATCCGTGGCGGTCCTTCGATACGCCATTTCGACAAGCTCAATGGCTACTCAGGACGAACGGTTGTGGGCGTCTCCTGCAATCAGAACAGTTTCCGCACCGACAGCCGCACGATCCGGCCATAGGGGTCGAGGAACGATGGCTGGAAACGAAACGGTATCGTGCCGGTGCGGTCGCGGACGTCGACGCGGTCGTTGAGCAGGTTCTGCACGTCGAGCTGGAACGACATGCGCTTCGCCCAGGTCGCGCGCGGTGCGAACTTCGCGGCGTCGAGCTGCGTATACACTCCGATGAACAGCAACTCCGAAAAGCGCAGGTCGGACGCGGCAAGGTCGCTGCGGATACGGGTCGCCGGGCGGAAATTGCCATAGGCGCCCATGCGGACCGGGCCGATCGACCCGCCGATGTTGCCCTGCGCCTCCAACCGGGGGCGGCCGCTGTTGCCGTCGAGCGTCTGTCCGTCGAGCAGGTCGAGCTGCGGTTGGCCGGGGCCGAGCGTCAGCCGGTCGGCCAGCCGCGCGGTGAGGGTCAGGAAGCTCCACACCATCGGCCGGTCGCGGGGCGGCGGGGGCGGCGGCGCGCCCGCCGCGGGTGGCGCGGGCGGTGCAGGGGCGGGGCCGACCGGGCCGAAGAACGACATTTCGGCCTGCAGCTTGCGCTCGACCTCGCGGAACAGGTTCACCGGGCGCAGGTCGGCACGGAGCAGCTGGCCGGCGGCATCGCGCGGAAAGCGTTCGGGAAAGGCTGCCTGCAACGCCGCGGTCGCGCTGCCGGGATAGATCAGCTGGTCGGTGATGCGCGTGTCGACATAGTTGAGCGAGACGCGCAGCTGCCTGTTCTTGACCGGTTGCCACGCGATGCCCAGCGTGCTGATCCGGCGCGTTTCGGGCGCGAGGTCGGTATTGCCGCCGCCGGTGACGGTGACCGGCGCGCTGGTGCCGGTGACGAAGTCGAAGAACGGCACGTTGGGCACGGTGACGACCGGCGCGGTCAGCGTGGCGATCGCCGGCGGGGTGCGCGCGGTGTTGATCGACGCGGTCAGCTGGATCGGGCGCCACGGCGTCCAGTTCAGCGCGAAGTTGCTGCTGGCGAGGCTGCCATAGTCCGACACGCCGACCAGCCCGAGCGTGGCATTGGCGGACAGCGATCCGATGGCGGACAGCACGCCGCGATCGGCCGAGGCGATCGGCAGGTCGAGGCTGGCGCTGCCGCCGCGAACGGTGCGGGTCAGCCCGGTCGCGCGGCCATCGTCGCCCGCCAGCAGCCCGCTGCCCTGCGAACGGGCATAGTCGGCGTTCAGCGTCAGCTGCGCCGTACCCGCGGGCAGGTCCAGCACCGGACCGTTCGCGGTCGCCTTGCCGGTCAGCGTGCCGGTGACGCTGCGGCTGCGCGTGACGATCATCGGCTGCGCGGCGAGGACCGGCGACAGGTCGAACGGGTCGGCGCCGGCATCGACCGCCGCCTGCAACCCGCCCGGCGCGACGCCGCGATCGACCGCGGCGCGCGCCCGGACCCGGTCGTAGCCGCCGGTCACCGTCCACATCCACCGGCCGAACCCGCCCTGTACCGTGCTGCCGGCATGCAGCGTCAGGTTGTCGTTGCGCTGGCTGAGCGTCGGTCCTTCGTCGAGATAGCGGTCGAGCAGGACGCCGCGGGCAAAGGGTGCGGCGGCAGGCAGCGCCAGCGTCACCCCCTGCAACCCCGCGCGTCCGCTGCCGCGCTCGGCCTCCATCGTCAGGTTGAGCGACGCGGTCATCGTCTTGCCGAGCGGCATGGCGTGGGTGCCGTCGACCTTCAGCAGGTCCTTGCTGCGCAGCGACAGGAAGGGCGACAGGTCGGTCGCGTTGGCGGCGTCGGCGGCGTACGCCGACAGCGTGCCGCGCGATGCGGGGTCGGCCGGCACGCCGGCGACCGTTACCGGGCGGCCGGCAAGCGCGTCGAGCGCGGGGTCGATGCTGCCGCCGTCCGGGGCGCGGACGTTGCCGATGCGGTCGAACGGGCTGTCGCGATCGACCCGGTAGGGCCGTTCGCTCGCGAGCAGCGCGTTCTGCCGGTCGTAGTTAATGGTCAGCAGCGTACGGCGATTGCCCTCGATCCGGGTCGATCCGAGTTCGAGCTTCGCGGTCTCGCCGCCGCCTTCGGTGGTGGTGCCGGCGCCCTGGTCGACCACCAGCGCGCGGAACCGCTGTTTCAGCACGAAATTGACGACGCGCACCGTCGCCGGAAATCCGAAGCGGACGGCGTCCTGTTCGGACAGCACCTCGGTCCGCTCCAGCGCCTCGGGCGGGAGCGTCCAGATCTCGCGATGGCCCGAGATGCGGCGGCCGTTGAGCAGGAACACCGGGTCGGCGCCGCTGGCCGCGGTGGTGAGCGGCTTGATGAGGCGCAGCAGCTGTTCGATGCTGGTCGCGCCCAGCGCCCGCAGCGCCGCGGCGTCCAGTACCGCGACCGGCTGCGCATCGCCGATCGCCGATCCCGGCGGGCGCTTGCCGGTGACGACGACCTCGTCCTCGTCCTTCGCCGGTTCGGGATCGGCCTGTGCGCGGAGCGGGGCCGGGGACAGGACGATCGCCGCGCCCGCCACCATCCGCCATCCGCGCTGCCCGAATGCCGCCATTCCCGCCCTCCACCGATATCGCCGGCGGACGGGTAGCGGCGGTTTCGGACCGAAGCGAGGCAGAAACGGGCCAAGGCAAGGCGTTCGCCAAGGCAGAATAGCATCGGATCGAACCGTTCGTCCTGAGTAGCCGCTGAGCGAAGTCGAAGCGGCGTATCGAAGGACCGCCCCAAGTGCTTCGATACGGGCCTTCGACAAGCTCAGTCCCTACTCAGCACGAACGGTTTTGCCCGCTGTCCTCTCCCTCCAACGAAAAGGGCCGGCCCCTCCCTTCGGAAGGACCGGCCCCGTGTCCCGCGCCCCGCTACGCCACCGGGGGCGCGGGAAACCGGTCAGCGGCGGCAGTAGCGCGGCGCATCGGCCTTGTCGATTGCCCGGCCGGCGACCGCACCGACGCCACCGCCGATGATCGTGCCGAGCAGGCGGTCGCCACGCCCGGCCACCGTGTTGCCGAGCAGGCCGCCGGCGATCGCACCGATCACCGTGCCGCCATCGCCATTCTCGCAACCGCGGTTCGAACGGCGGTTGTAGCCGCGGTCGTTGTAGTAGCCGCGGTCGCCGCGATATTCGCGATAGCCGCGATCACCACGATATTCCCGCTCGTAGCGGTCCCCGCGCCAGCTCTGCGCCGAAGCGGCGGTGGGGGCGGCGGCGGTGGCGACCGTGGCAAGGGCGGCGGCAGCGAGCGTCAGCTTCTTGAACATGGGTCTTCTCCCTAAAATCCAGTGACGGGTTCCGGTCGGGAAGTCCGTCTGTGATTTGGGGTATGCACCGATTCGCTTGAGCCGATACTGAATGCGCCTGTTAGCTGCCGTTCATTATTCTGGCGGAACGGTCGGGGCCGTTCGTCACTCCCGCGGAGGCGGGAGTCCGGATGCGCCGGCGTCGCGAATCCGGCCGAGCCGTCAGCGGTCATGGATTGCCGCCTTCGCGGGAATGACGCGCGCCGGGGGGGGGGGCGCCCGATGCGGGTTTTGCTTTAGTTCCGCCACGCGAAACCCTATATACTCGCTATGGCAACGAACCCCAATCAGAACGACTACGGCGCAGACTCGATCAAGGTGCTCAAGGGGCTGGACGCGGTCCGCAAGCGCCCCGGCATGTATATCGGCGATACCGACGACGGATCGGGCCTGCACCATATGGTGTTCGAGGTCAGCGACAATGCGATCGACGAGGCGCTGGCCGGGCACTGCGACCGCATCCTCATCACGCTGAACGCCGACGGCTCGGTCTCGGTCGAGGACAATGGCCGCGGGATTCCGACCGGCATCCACAGCGAAGAGGGCGTGTCGGCGGCCGAGGTCATCATGACCCAGCTGCATGCGGGGGGCAAGTTCGAGAACACCAACGACGACAATGCCTACAAGGTATCGGGCGGCCTGCACGGCGTCGGCGTGTCGGTGGTGAACGCGCTGTCCGATTTCCTCGATCTGACGATCTGGCGCGACGGGCAGGAGCATTTCATGCGCTTCCGCCGCGGCGATGCCGAGGCGCCGCTGAAGGTGGTGGGGCCGTCGGACAAGCGCGGCACCCGCGTGACCTTCCTGCCGTCGCCCGACACGTTCAAGATCGTTGAGTTCGATTTCGACAAGCTGGAACACCGCTTCCGCGAGTTGGCGTTCCTCAATTCGGGCGTGCGGCTGGTGCTGGTCGATGCCCGGCACGAGGAACCGCGCGAGGTCGAGCTGTTCTACGAGGGCGGGATCGCCGCGTTCGTGAAGTATCTCGACCGGACCAAGACGCCGCTGATGCCCGATCCGATCGCGATCCACGGGTTCCGCGACGATGTCGGCATCGATGTCGCGCTGGAGTGGAACGACAGCTATTACGAGAACGTCCTCGCCTTCACCAACAACATCCCCCAGCGCGACGGCGGCACGCACATGGCGGCGTTCCGCGCCGCGCTGACGCGTACGCTCAACAGCTATGCCGACAAGTCGGGCATGTTGAAGAAGGAAAAGGTGTCGCTGACCGGCGACGACATGCGCGAGGGGCTGACCGCGATCGTATCGGTCAAGCTGCCCGACCCGAAATTCTCGTCGCAGACCAAGGATAAGCTGGTGTCGTCGGAAGTGCGCCAGCCGCTGGAAGCGCTGATGGCCGACAAGCTGGCCGACTACCTCCAGGAAAATCCCGCCAATGCGAAGGCGATCATCATGAAGGTGATCGACGCGGCGGCAGCGCGCGAGGCGGCGAAGAAGGCACGCGAGCTGACCCGGCGCAAGGGGGCGATGGACATCGCGTCGCTGCCCGGCAAGCTGGCCGACTGCCAGGAGCGCGATCCGGCCAAGTCCGAACTGTTCTTCGTCGAGGGTGACTCGGCCGGCGGATCTGCCAAGCAGGGGCGCGACCGCCATTTCCAGGCGATCCTTCCCCTGCGCGGCAAGATCCTGAACGTCGAGCGTGCGCGGTTCGACCGGATGCTCGCCAGCCGCGAGATCGGGACGATCATCACGGCGCTGGGCACCGGCATCCGCGACGATTTCAACCTGGCGAAGCTGCGCTACCACAAGATCGTCATCATGACCGACGCCGATGTCGACGGCGCGCATATCCGCACGCTGCTGCTGACCTTCTTCTATCGCCAGATGCCCGAGATCATCGAGGCGGGGCACCTCTATATCGCGCAGCCGCCGCTGTATAAGGCGACGAAGGGCCGCTCCGAGGTGTACCTCAAGGACGACAACGCGCTCGACGAATATCTGGTCGAGGCCGGCGTCAACGCACATGTGCTGGAAAGCCCGGCGGGCGCGCGCAGCGGCGACGACCTGAAGGCGCTGCTCAGCCATGCGCGGCGGATGCGCACGCTGATGCGCTATGTGCCCCGGCGCTACGACATGGGCATCGTCGAGGTGCTGGCGCTGGCCGGGGTGCTCGATCCGCAGATCGACGATGCCGACCGGCAGACGCGGCTGGACGATGCGGTGTCGCGCATTGGGCGGACCGATGTCGAGGCGCAGTGGACCGCGCGCGTGACCGCGGATGGCGGGTTGCAGTTCCAGCGCCGCTGGCGCGGGGTCACCGACACGCACAATATCGAACCGGCGTTCCTGCTGTCGGCCGAGGGGCGCAAGCTCCACGGCCTCGCCGCGGAAGAGGCGGCGAGCTATGCCGGCGTGTCGAAGCTGGTCAGCGCGCGCAGCGTCGCCGCCGACCCCCTCGCCGAACCCGAGGTCGAGGACGGCGAAATCCCCGCGGTCGCGGCCAAAGGCGAGACGCTGGTCGCCCGGCCGAGCCAGTTGCTCGACGCGATCCTCGCCGCCGGGCGCAAGGGGCTGTCGATCCAGCGCTACAAGGGGCTGGGCGAGATGAACGCCGAACAGCTGTGGGAAACCACGCTCGACCCGTCGAACCGGTCGATGCTGCGCGTCGCGATCGAGCAGGCGGACGTGGCGGACGAAATCTTCACGCGGCTGATGGGCGATGTCGTGGAGCCACGGCGCGACTTCATTCAGGAAAATGCGCTGAACGTGGCGAATCTCGACGTTTGAGGGGTTGGCGGAACGTAGCCGCAAAGGACGTATCCCCGCGTAGGCGGGGATCCAGAGCCAAGGACGTTGTGCTTCCTAACCTTAGATCCCCGCCTACGCGGGGATACGGTTAGTGGACGCGCGGGAGTCGTCCACACCCACGCCGTACCCCGGCGGAGGCCGGGGTCCAGCATCGGTGCGCTGGCGATAGAAGCGCGGACGTCCCCCAACTGGATCCCGGCCTCCGCCGAGGTACGGTGTGGACGGGGAAGGGGCTGATACCTCCGGCCTACCTCCTTTCTATTATTCCCCACCCACCCCGTCCGGTTCGAGCAGCTTCGAGCTTGTCGAGAAGCGTCCGTCGAGAACTCCCCGTTTGAGGCACCCCCTTCTCGACTTCGGTTCTCGACAAGCTCGAACCTGCGCTCGAAGCAAACGGGTGTGGAGAATGGGGCAGGGACAGAGGTGGGCCGGAAAGCCCCTCAATCCAGCGCCATCGCCTCTGCCGCCAGCGCCTCCGCCTCGATCAGCAGCGCATCGTCGGCCGACCCCTGCGTCACCCGTTCGCGGCCGATCAGTACCAGCACCGGCACCGCCAGCGGGCTGACCCGGTCGAGCGTGACATGGCGGATGCGCGACTGCGCCGTCTCCAGCAGCTTCGCCAGCCGTCCGACATCGGTCATCCGCGCCCGCGCATCCTCCCACGCCGCCTGCAACAGCAGGTGGCCCGGCTCGTATTTGCGCAGCACGTCGTAGATCAGGTCGGTCGAGAAGGTGACCTGCTTCCCCGTCTTGCGCTTGCCGGGATGCTGGCGCTCGACGAGGCCGCCGATCACCGCGACCTCGCGGAACGCGCGCTTGAGCAGCGCCGATCCCTGTACCCAGTCGACGAATTCATGTTCGAGGATGTCGGGCGAGAACAGCGCCTGCGGATCGGTGATCGGTTCGAGCGCGTAGCAGGACAGCGCATAGTCGTTCGACACGAAGCCGATGGGGTTCAGCCCCAGCGCTTCCATCCGGCGGGTAATCAACATGCCGAGCGACTGGTGCGCGTTCCACCCTTCGAAGCTGTAGGCGACCATGTAATGCCGCCCGTCATGCGGGAAGGTTTCGACCAGCAGCTCGCCCGGCCGCGGCAGGACCGAGCGCCGCGACTGGATTTCCAGCCATTCGCGGACATCGTCGGGAAAGCGATGCCATTGCTGCGGATCGGCGAGGAACCCGCGGACCCGGTCGGCGAGGTTGGTGGACAGCGCCATGCGCGTGCCGCCATATTTGGGGATGCGCGCGGGCTTGCTGGTGGCGCGGACGACGAGGTCGGTCAGCTCGATCTTCTCGACCTCCAGACTCATGCCCGAAAAGAAGAAGGTGTCGCCCGGCGACAGGGTGGAGGCGAAATATTCCTCGACCGTGCCCAGCCGCCGCCCGTTCCTGAACCGCACGTCGAGCGTCGGCGCATCGACGATGATCCCGGCGTTCAGCCGATGCTGCGCAACAAAGGCCGGCCTGGTGACGGTCCAGCGCCCGTCCGCGTCCAGCCGTAACCGCTTGAACCGGTCATAGGCCTTCAGCGCATAGCCGCCCTCGGCGATATAGTGCAGCACGCGGTCGAACGTGCCGCCGTCGAGCGCCGAATAGGGCAGGCTCCCGCGCACTTCGTCGAGCATTTCAGGCGCGGCAAAGGGTTCGGCACAGGCGCACGCCATCAGATGCTGCGCCAGCACGTCCAGCGCGCCGGGGCGGAAGATGTCGGCGTCGAGCTCGCCGGCATCGACCGCGTCGAGCGCGGCCTGCGCCTCGAGGAATTCGAAGCGGTTGCCCGGCACCAGCAACGCCTTCGACGCCTCGTCCAGCCGGTGGTTGGCGCGACCGATCCGTTGGAGCAGGCGCGACGACCCCTTGGGCGCGCCCATCTGGATCACGCAGTCGACATCGCCCCAGTCGACGCCGAGGTCGAGGCTGGCGGTCGCGACCAGCGCGCGCAGCCGCCCGTCGGCCATCGCCGCCTCGACCTTGCGGCGCGCCTCGCGGTCGAGGCTGCCGTGATGAACGCCGATCGGCAGCTTCGCGTCGTTGGCGAGCCACAGGTCCTGAAAGATCAGCTCGGCGAGGCTGCGGGTGTTGCAGAAGACGATGGTGGTGCGGTTGCGCTCGATCTCGCGCATGACCTGCTGCGCAGCATAGCGGCCGGAATGGCCCGACCACGGGATGCGATCCTCGGGCAGCAGGATGCGGATATCGGGGTCGGCGCCGGGCTCGCCCTGCACCAGTGTCACCGCATCGATATCGCCGTCAGGGGCCAGCCATGCGCGATAGCCGTCGGGATCGGCGACCGTCGCCGACAGCGCGACACGCCGCAGCGTCGGCGCGAAGCGTTGCAGGCGTGTCATGCACAGCGACAGCAGATCGCCGCGCTTGTCGGTGGCGAAGGCGTGGACTTCGTCGACGATGATCGTGCGCAGGGAGCCGAACAGCCGGTCGGCGTCGGGATAGGACAGCAACAGGCTCAAGGATTCGGGCGTGGTCAGCAGGATATGCGGCGGCTTGCTGCGCTGGCGCGCCTTGCGGTCGGACGGGGTGTCGCCGGTGCGCGTCTCCACCCGGATCGGCAGGTCCATGTCGGCGATGGGGGTCAGCAGGTTGCGCTGCACGTCGACCGCCAGGGCCTTCAGCGGCGAGATATAGAGGGTGTGCAGACCGTCGACGGGCGCTTCGATCAGTTCGGTCAGCGTCGGCAGGAACCCGGCCAGCGTCTTGCCCGCACCGGTCGCGGCGACCAGCAGCGCGTGGCGGCCGGCTTCGGCGACGTCGAGCATCTCGCGCTGGTGGCGGCGTGGCGCCCAGCCGCGCGCGGCGAACCAGTCGGCAAGGGGGGCGGGAAGGGTTCGCACCCGACGCAATGTAGGGTGGCGGGGGTGCGGGTGCAAAGCCGCCTGCCCCTGACTCAGCGTATCCCCGCGCAGGCGGGGATCCAGGGTCACGGACGCGACGCTGGCCTGCGTGGCCCTGGACCCCCGCCTGCGCGGGGGTACGCCAGGCAGCGACTAGCTAAACCTGCGTCATCGGCCCCGGCTTCCCCGCCGCCACGCGCCACCGCGCCGTCGTCGCGGTGGTAAACTCCGGCTCGACCACGCTCGACACGGTGCGGAACTGCGCCTCGGCATGCGCCGGTGTCAGCGTCAGCAACAGATAGCCTTTCCGATCCTGATCGCAGTAGCGGACCTCCGGCGCGCCCTTTTCGATCACCGCGCCCAGCCCCGGCAGCAGCGCGCCATAGGACGGGCTGGAAATCGCGGTCGCGCCGAATTCGTTGGCGACCAGCCGCCCGGCATCGTCGTGCAGGTCGTTGGCCCAGCCGGCGTGACTGTCGCCCGACAGGACGATCGGGCGCGACTTCGCGCGGCGGAACGCGGCGTAGAGCCGCTCGCGTGCCGGGGGATAGCCGTCCCAGCTGTCGAAATTGAACGGCAGTCCGGCGCGGTAGGAGCGCTGCCCGGCGGCGATGCGCGGGCGATAGGCGGCGGGCAGGCGGGCGAGCAGCGCGGCATAGCGATCCTCGCCCAGTTCCTTCGCCAGATCGGGGCCGGGAACGCGCGCCATGACGACCTGATTGCCGAGCAACTGCCACGGCCGCTTCGCCGCGACCGATCGCGCCAGCTCGCGTTCGACCCATGCCTGTTGCCTGGCGCCCAGCAGCTCGCGGCCGGGCCGTGCGCGGATCGCCAGCATCGTCGCATAATCGTCGGGCTCGATCCCCGCCCCCTTGGACGCGGCCTGTTCCGAGCGGGCGAGCAGCCGCGTCTCGACCATCACCAGTGTCGCGAGGTCGCCGAAATCGAAGCTGCGGTTGATCGCCGCCCAAGGCTGGCCGGGCTTGGGATCGCGGATCGGCATCCATTCGAAATAGGCCTGCATTGCCGCCGCCTTGCGCGTGGCCCAGTCGCCTTCGGTCGCTGCGTCATGATTCTCGGCGCCGCCGACCCATGCGTCGTTGGCGCTTTCATGGTCGTCCCAGACGCAGATGAACGCGGCGCGGGCATGGGCCGCCTGCATCGCCGGATCGCGCTTCGTCTGCGCATGGCGCATCCGGTAATCGGCGAGAGTCACGATCTCGTGGCGGGGTTCGGGCAGGCGGTTCAGCGCGCGGCCGATCTCAGCGCCATAGCCCTGTGCGCCATATTCGTAGATGTAATCGCCCAGATGCAGCACCGCGTCGAGGCGCGGTTCGGCGGCGATCGCGGTATAGGCGTGCCAGTAGCCGCCGGGGTAGAGCTGGCACGACACCACCGCCAGCGCGAGGTCGGCGGTGGCCCCGCGCGGCAGGGTGCGGAACCGCCCCCTGGGCGAGGCGGTGCCGTCGGCGGTGGTGAACCAGAACCAGTAGTCGGTGCCGGGTTTCAGTCCCGTGGGCTCGACCTTTGCGGTGAAGTCGCGTGGCGCCCGCGCGGTGGTGCGGCCGGTGGCGATGGCTGCGCCGCCGCTGCTGGCGGCGACGTGCCAGTCGAGCGGGATGTCGCCGCTGCCGTCCGCTGCCGGGGTCGCGCGGGTCCACAGCACCGCGCCGTCCGCCGCCGGATCGCCGCTCGCCACGCCGTGCAGGAACTGCGCGGCGGCCGGGGCGGCATGGCCGATCGTCGGCAGCGAGAGGGCGGCGCTGCTGCCCATCAGGCGAAGGGCGTCGCGGCGGTTGAGCGTCATTTCACGACTTTCGACAGGAGGTTCGCCGCTCCCTATGCAACCGATGCGACAGGTCCGTGACGTCATCGACCTGTCATTCCCCGCCCCTAGACGCCCGCCGACCATCAGGGGGATATTGCATGACATCGTGTTTGCGTTCGACGATCGCGCTGCTGGCGCTCGGCTGTTCGACCACGGCCTTCGCGCAGGCCAATGTCCAGCCGGCGGGGGACGAAACCGACGAGATCGTGGTCACCGCGCAAAAGGTCGAGCAGCGGATCGAGGACGTGCCGGTCACCGTGACGGCGGTCACGGGACAGCGGATGGCCGATCTGGGCGTGTCGACGCTGGCCGATGTCGCGCAATATATCCCCGGGCTGGTCGTGCAGGAGCAGAGCGCGAACAACCCCGGCTTCGTCATCCGCGGCATCACGTCGGATTCGGGATCGGCGCAGCAGGGCGCGCGCGTCACCTTCTATTACAACGGCGTCGATATCAGCCGGTCGCGCGGGGCGTATCAGGACCTGTTCGACCTCGAGCGGATCGAGGTGGTGAAGGGGCCGCAGGCGACGCTGTTCGGCACGGCCGCCGCGGTCGGGGCGGTGTCGATCCTGTCGGCGAAACCGCAGCCCGGCTTCGCCGCCGACGTCGCTGTGTCCTACGGCAATTTCAACCGGACGCAGGTGTCGGGCATGATGAATGCCGGGAACGACACGCTCGCCGCGCGCCTCGCCTTCGCCTACAAATATCGCGACGGCTATGTCCGCAACATCGCGGGCGACGCCGACGTGCCGAACCAGAATCAGGGGCGCGTCGATCAGGACGACCTGAACGGGCAGGATCAGCGGGGCGTGCGCGGATCGCTGCGCTGAACGCCGACCGACGCGGTCACCGCCGACCTCGTGCTGACCTATGACGGACAGCGCAATCCCGGCACCGCGTTCAAGAGCCGCGCCTTTGCCCCCACCGGCGGGCAGACCGGCGACTATGGCACCGCCGAACTGTCGGGCTCGCCCTATAGCGAACAGGTGTTCGGCAAGCGCAAGCTGGGGCTCGACCGCGACGTGTACGACGCCAACCTGACGGTCGCGGTCGATCTGGGCGGCGGGGTCACCTTCACCACCGTCAACGGCTATCGCCGGTTCAACAGCCTCGAGACGTTCGACGCCGATGGCGGCCCGGCATGGTATCTGGAGTTCGCCGAGGATGCGAAGGGCGACCAGTGGAGCCATGAAGGGCGCTTCAACTTCACCGGTGAGCGCGCCCGCGCCTCGTTCGGGTGGAACGCGTTCTTCGAAAACGGCTATCAGCGCGTGCCGTTCTCGACCGAGGAAGGCACCTACCTCGCCTGTTCGGTGAACGCCGCCTATGCGTCGGTGCGCGGGCTGCTCAATCAGGCGGGCGTACCGACCGGTCCCAACTGCGTCGCCGCAAACGGTACCGTGCCCGGCACGCGCGCGACCGCGATCCTGTCGCGCGGGAGCCTGACCGAACTGCCCTATGCGTCGGAATTCACGAACTACGGCAACAACGATACCTATTCGGTGTTCGCCGACGTCACGTGGATCCCGGCGACCCGGCTCGAACTGACCGCGGGGGCACGCATGCTGATCGAGGACCGCCAGTCGCAATACAGCTCGATCCAGCCCTTCTCGCGCCTGCTCGCCGGCGCCGGGGTGTTCACCAGCCTGCTCGGCACCGCCAGCACCGGTGGAGCGAAGTTCGAGGCGGAGCGCAGCTTCGCCGCCGTGCTGCCGCGCTTCAACGCGCTGTTCCGGCTGTCCGAAGCGGTCAACCTGTATGCGACGGTCAGCAAGGGCCGCCGCTCGCCGGTCGTACAGCTGGCGGCGTCGCGCACCGGTGCCGCGGCGACCGCGCCGGTGGTGCCCGCGCTGCAGATCGTGCCCGAGGAACTGGTGTGGAACTACGAAGGCGGCATCAAGGGCCGGGTCGGGCCATTCAGCGGCGCGGCATCGGTGTTCTACCAGCGCTATGACGGGTTTCAGGTGTCGGTGACCGAAAACGGCGTCGCCACCACGCGTTCGGCGGGCACGGCCGACAATCTCGGCGTCGAGCTGGAGGGCAATCTGCGGTTGGGGCAGATGCTGTCGCTGTTCGGGACCTTCGCCTGGCTCGACGGCGGGATCGGCGACGACGCGGCCAACGGCGTGTTCGCCGGCAACCGCTTCCGTTTGCAGCCCGACATGACCGCGTCCGCCGGTGCGAACCTGCGCGTGCCGATGGGGTCGGCGACCTTCTATGCCGTGCCCAACCTGACCTATCGTTCGAAGGTGTTCTTCGAACTGCCGAACCGCGAGGCGATCGCGACGCCGGGCTATACGCTGTTCAACCTGCGCGCCGGGGTGGAGCTGAACGACCGCTTCACCATCGGCGGCTTCGCGCGCAACCTGACCGACAAGCGTTACCTGATCGATGCGGGCAATACCGGCGGCGGCTTCGGCGTGCCGACATATATCCGGGGCGAGCCGCGCTTCTATGGCGTGGAACTGGGCGCGCGGTTCTGAAGCCGCACAGCCTTCCCGTTCGTCCTGCGTAGCCGCTGAGCTTGTCGAAGCGGCGTGTCGAAGGACTGCCCAGGGTGCTTCGATACGAGCCTTCGACAAGCTCAGTCTCTACTCGGCACGAACGGCGGGGGTAGGTACGACACACAAAAAACGCCGGTGTCGCAGATCGCGGCACCGGCGCAGTCTCCAGAGAGGTCAGAAGCTGAAGCGGGCGGTCGCCGAAATGGTGCGGCCGTTGATCGATCGCGCACGGACGATGCCGTTCGCGGGAATCGCGCCTTCCTCCGCCTCGGTCAGCCCGATCACGTCGAACAGGTTGTTCGCATTGACCGAGAACTGGACCTGGTCCGCCGGGCGGAACTGGACGATGGCGTTGACCTGCGTATAGCCCGGCAGCTTCAGCTGGTTGCTGTCCTGCGCATAGCTGTCGGTGGTCCCGACGACGTTGGCGCCCAGCGTGAAGCGGTCGAAATCGACCTGCGGCGTGGCGGAGAACACGAACGCCGCCTGCCGCCGCGGCCGGTTGCCGACCGTGTCGGGGTTGACCGCATCGCCGACGATCTTCGCATCGGTCCACGTACCCCCCGCGGTCAGGCTGAACGGCCCCTGCCGCACGCTGCCCTCCAGCTCGACGCCGTAGGCGCGGTAGTTGCGGTCGAAGAAGCGCTGCGTCGTCGCCTCGAAATTCTGCTCCTCGGTCCGCGCCCAGAAGCCGGTGGCATAGAACGACACGCCGTTCGCGCGATACTTCACCCCCGCTTCGGCCTGGCGCACGATGTCGACCGCCGCATCGCTGTTGAGCAGGCCGCCGGTGGTGGTGCTGACCGCCGGGCCGAACAGCAGGCGGTCGGCATTGGCGCGCCCGCCACGGCTGTAGCGGCCGAACACCGCGAGGTCGGGGCTGATCCGATAATTGGCACCCAGCGAATAGGACCAGTAGTCGAAGTCGTAGTCGACCGGTGCCGCGCTGTTCAGCGGGATCACCGCGACCCGGCGTTCGGCGTCGGAGATCACGCCGTCGCCATTGATGTCGCGGGTGACGATACCGACGCGCCCACCGCCCAGATCGGCGCCGGCAACGCTGCCCTTGGCCGAACCGAAATCATAGCGGACCGACCCGTCGAGCGTCAGCGCACCGCCCGACCAGTTCAGCGACGCGAACGGGGCGTTGGTGTCGTAGTTCAGGTCGTAGCTGCGGCGGCAGCATCCGCCGAAATAGCTGGCGGCATAGCCGTACACGCCGTTCTGGGTGATCGCCTGTCCGGCCGCGTTGCGGACGTCGACCAGCGCGGCATCGCCGCCGCCGACCACGTCGGACAGCAGCGACGTCCACAGCCAGTCGGTATCGATCGTCTGGCGCGACTTGTAGAAGCCGCCGGTGACGCCCAGCGTCCCGCCGCCCAGCGCGATGTCGTGGGTCAGGCGGAAATCGTTGGTGATGTTGTCGAGGCTGTTGAGCTTCGTGTCGAACACCACGATCTGCGCCAGCAGGCCGTTGCCGTTCAGCGCCGCCGGATTGGCGATCACGCGGCCGGCATCGGGGCCCGTCGCATAGCGCAGCGTCGCGCCCGCCCCGGCCAGCGCGGTGGCGATGGTCGCGGCCGAATCGACGGCGGCGGGGAAGTTCGAGATGAAGCGTCCGGAAATGTCCGAATAGCGGAAGCGGTTGGTGACGTTCCACCCGTCGGCCACCGCGAACTGCGTTTCGAAGCCGACCGACTTGACCAGCGGATGCTGCCCGTCGCGGATGTCGTTGACGACCGGATTGTTGTTGCCGTCCAGCGTCAGGTTGCGGGTGATGTTCGGCGAATGCAGCGTGTCGCCGTTGATCGAGAAACCGGCGATCTCGCTGTATTTCGGATCGTCGTTGGTGCCGCTGACCCGGATCGGGTTGGGCAGATAGGCGATGGCGCGATCGTCGAGATACTTGCCGTACAGCCGGACATAGCCGCCGGCGAACTCCTTCGTCACGTTCAGCTTGATCTGGCCGCCGCGATTGGCGTCGTAGCCGGCCTCGCGCGGGCCTTCGCCGAAGCGGTAGAAGCCGCCGACATGGACGCGCAGGCTGTCGGAGAGCCGCTTGTTATAGGCGAAGTCGGTGCGGAAATCGCGATAGTCGATGCCGAACGACCCCTGCACCACGCCGCCCTCGCGCTCGCCGGTGTCGGAGATCAGGTTGATGACGCCGCCGGGCGAGTTCGACGCGAAGGTCGAGGCCGAACCGCCGCGGATCGCCTCCACGCGGGCGACGTTCAGGTCGGCGCGCAGGAAGATGTCGGCATTGCCGAAGGTGATGTCGCCATATTCGAGGATCGGCAGCCCGTCTTCCTGCAACTGCAGGAACTTGGACCCGCCCGATGCGACGGGCAGGCCGCGCACCGCGATGTTGGCGTTGCCTTCGCCGCCCGAGCTTTCCGAGCGGACGCCGGGGATGTTGCGGAACAGTTCGGCGACCGAACGCGGTGCGGTCGCCTGCAACGTCGCCTGGTCGAGCGAACTGACCGATACCGAGCTGTCGAGCCGGTTCTGGCCGCGGGCGACGCCGGTGACGATAATGTCCCCGTCCGCCTGCGCGGTGTCGTCGGCAGGGGGGACCGCCTCGGGCGCGGGGGTGTCGGCGACCTGTGCGAGCGCGGGCAGCGGCAGCGCGAGTGCGGTCGACGCGAGCAGAATATGGAACGCCTTCATGGTCCCCTCCTTACGGGTATCGGGCCGGCTCCTGCCGGCGTCTCGACTCGCCTTTTACGCTGATTGCAAACGATTGCAACATTCTCTGCAATCGTTTGCCATTTCCGTTGTATCGGACAGGTGTTGTGGCAATCTGGCCACACTCCGGGCGGCGTCACCGATCGGTAACGGACGTGTAACCAACCTGCCACGGGGTCGGGGCAGGGGCGGACCCCACGGGAAGCGGCAAGCTTCCGAGGGGAAAGACACATGGTTGCTATTTTTGCCCGGTCCACGCGGGCCGTCGTCGTGCGCGCGCTGTTGAGCGGTGCCGCCATCCTGCCCGGCAGCGCGTTCGCCGGGCCGGTGCCGGACGGGGAGGTGGTCCCGGTCGCCGCGGCCGTTCCCGAAGAGGAAGTGTCGGAAATCGTGGTGCGCGGCAGCCGCCCCATCGCCGAATCCGAAGCCGCCGCGCTCGAAATCCAGCGCAACAGCCCGGCGCTGGTGTCGGTCATCGCGTCCGATGCGGTCGGCCGCCTGCCCGACCAGAACGTCGCGCAGGCGATCAGCCGCCTGCCCGGCGTCGCGGTCGAACGCGACCAGGGCCAGGCGCGCTACGTCAACCTGCGCGGTGCGCCCAAGCGCTGGACGACGCTGTCGTTCGACGGCGTCAACGTGGTCAGCCCCGAAGGGCGCGCCGCCCGGTTCGATTCGATCCCGTCGGCGATCGCCAGCCAGATCATCGTCCGCAAGGCGGTGACCCCCGACATGGTCGGCGAGACGATCTCGGGCAATATCGACATCATCACCCGATCGGGGTTCGACCAGAACGGTTTCCACGTCGCGGGCAAGGCCGGCTACGGCATCGTCGAGTTGGGCAACCGCCGCGAATTCGAAGGATCGCTGGTCGTGTCCGACCGGTTTGATACCGGTATCGGCGAATTCGCCATCGCCTCCTCGGCCAGCCTGTACCGGCGCGGCATGGTGACCGACAATTTCGAGACCGACTGGGAAACGGTGGGCGAGGACCGCCGCCCGGGCTTCATCGACCGCATCTGGGCACGCGAGACCGAGAACAAGCTCTACCGCCTCGTCCGCAAGAATTATGCGCTGTCGACCCGGCTCGACTGGAAGCCCGCGCCCGGCCACCGCATCTTCGCCGAAACCATCTATTCGGCGTTCCAGGACGACGAACAGCGCAACAACTACATCGTCGATCTCGACGACCGGCAGTCGAACGTTCCGACCGGCACCGCCGCCTGCACCGTCAACGCGACGCCCGCGGCGGGCACGACCGGCTATGCCGATGTGTGCACCGGCAATACCCCGCTGAAGGGCACGGTGTACGGCATCGACCTGAATTCGAACTTCACCGTGCGCGCCTACAAGCAGTCGGTGTTCACCAACACGCTGGGCGGCGACCACGATCTCGACGCATGGCGCGTGTCGTGGCGGGCGAACTATACCCGCTCGATCGACGACCGGACCCAGCCGGCGCAGTTGAACTACGACAGCCCATCCTTCGGCACCAACGGCACCAACGCCACCAATCGCCTGACCGTCGGTTACGACTTCACCGATCCGCAGCTGGCGAGGATCGAGCTGTTTCGCACCATCCGCAACGCCAACGGCACGCTGGCGCGCGGTGCCCGCGTCACCGCGATCGAGGATTTCCCGCGCACGCTCGGCCGACTGCGTTCGCTGATCGCGGCCGACACGACCGACGCCTATACCGCGCGCGTCGACGTGCAGCATGACGTCGACGGCCTGTTCGGCGAAAAGACGACCTTCGCCGCCGGACTGCGCTTCGACGACCGGACCAAGTCGGTCGACGAACGGCTGCTGGAACTCAACGCGACCCAGCTCGCGACGGCGGGATTTCCCACCGGCTATGCGCAGATCGCGATCCCCGGCGGCTTCCAAGGCGAGATACCGCTCGGCTACACCTTCCAGTATTTCGGCCGCGACAAGATCCTCGACCTTGTCGACCGCGCCAGGACGGTCGGGCGCTATGTCGACCAGACCGCCAATCTGTACGACGTGAACGAGCGCATCTATTCCGCGTACGGCATGGCCACCGTCACCACCGGCTGGGGCAATGTCATCGGCGGCGCGCGGATCGAGCATATCCGCAACAGGTCGTCGGCGTTCCTGAACGGCAATGCCGCCACCCCGCTGACCGTCGATCGCGACATCACGCTGGTCTATCCCAGCCTGCACATCAATTACGACGTGAACGACCGGATGAAGGCGCGGCTATCGTTCAATACCGGCGCGGCGCGGCCCGATTACGACCAGCTGCGGCCGAACCTGACCTATGTCGACCTTGCCGAGGGGCAGGGTACGATTTCGGGCGGCAATCCCGATGCGAAGCCCGAAAAGGCGATGGGCGTCGATGCCTATGTCGAATACTACGTCGCGCCGGCCGGGTTCCTGTCGTTCGGCGCCTATTACAAGCGGCTGCGCGACGTGCTGTTCGACACCAGCCGCACGTTCAACAGCAACATCCTCAATTTCGGCGGCACCGACCGTTCGCAATATGATTTTTCGACGATCGACAATGGCGGCAACGGGTCGATCCTCGGCATCGAGGGCGCGATCCAGCAACAACTCGATCCGTTCGTCGGCGATCTCGGCCTGCCCGACTGGGTAGGCGGGTTCGGCGTCCAGCTGAACGCGACCCTCAACCGCAGCCGCGCCGAAACGCCGGACGGCCGCCGCGTGCCGCTGCCGGGCGCGTCGGACGCGGTCTACAATGTCGGGCTCTATTACGAGAAATACGGCTTCTCGGCGCGGGTCCAGTATCAGAACCGGTCGCGCTGGCTCGACGAACTCGGCGCGTTCGAGGACATCAACGGGCTGAGCCGCCCGGTCGACGGTGGCGATTTCTATTGGGCGAAGGATAATGAACTCGACGCGTCGGTCCGCTATGCCGTCACCCGCAACGTCGAACTCTACGGCAATTTCAGCAACCTGCTGAACGGTCCGGGCCGCCGCTACGTTCGCGATACCCGCTACACGATCGAGCACGAGACGTTCGGTCGCCGGTATCAGGCCGGCGTGCGGGTGAACTTCTGATGCGGCTGGCGCTATATCTCGCAGTGCTGCTCGGCGGGTGCGCAGTGACGCCCCGGCCGGCGGCGACACCCCCGGTCGTGCCGATCGTCGCGGCGGTGGCGGAGACCGATCCGGTCGATACCGCCGCCGATGCTGCCGACGATCCCGCCATTTGGCGCAACCGGCGGGTGCCCGCGGAAAGTCTGGTGATCGGCACCGACAAGAAGGCCGGCATCCATGTCTACGACCTGTCGGGCAAGCGGCTGAGCTTCACGCCCGCAGTGCGGCTGAACAATGTCGACCTGCGCGAGATCGGCAACCGGGTCATCGTCGCCGCGAGCGACCGGGCGGACGAGACACGGGCGCATGTCGCGCTGTTTACGCTCGACACCGTGGCGAGGAAGCTGGTGTCGATGGGGCGTTACCCGGTCGGTGCCGGCGAGGCCTATGGCATGTGCCTGTGGACCCGTGCGCGCGACAGGGCGCTGTTCGGCTTCGTCGTGATGAAGGACGGGCGGATCGATCAGGTGTCGATCGATGCCACGCCCGGTGCGACGCCGGTGGTGCGGACCGTGCGGTCGATGAAGGTCGGTACCCAGGCCGAGGGCTGCGTCGTCGACGACCGGACCGGTACGCTATACGTCGCCGAGGAGGATGTCGGGCTGTGGCGCTTCGCCGCCGATCCCGCCGCCCCGGTCGACGGCACGGCGATCGCGAAGGTCGACGGCACGACGCTGGTCGCCGATGCCGAGGGGCTGGCGCTGGCACCGCGTGGCCGCACCGGCGGCTATTTGGTCGTCAGCAGCCAGGGTGACAATGCCTATACCCTCTACCGCCTGCCCGCCGTGACCTATGCCGGACGCTTCCGCATCGGTGGTGGCGCGATCGACGGCACCAGCGAAACCGACGGGATCGAGCTGATCCCCGGCAATTTCGGGCCACGCTTTCCCAGGGGGCTGTTGGTGGCGCAGGACGGCGACAACGCGCCGGAGACGCAGAACTTCAAGTTCGTGTCGTGGGGCGATGTGTTGAAGGCGCTGCGGCTCAAGTAGCCTGTCCAAAAACGTCACCCCAGCCTTCGCAGGGGTGACGTTTGTTGGGTTCCGGATCGACTATCGCTGCGCGCGCGGCTTCCACGTGATGACGCGGTAGATATAGGCCAGCACGATCGCGACCGACATCGCGATCGCCACCGGCCCGACATAGCGGTCGAGCTGTTCGAAATTCGACCCCAGCCAGAGCCCGGCATAGGCGAGCACCGCGTTCCAGATGATGCTGCCGGTGAAGGTCGCGAGGAAGAAGCGCCAGCGCGGCATGCACGCCATGCCGGCGGGCAGCGAGATCATCGTCCGGAACGTCGGCATGAAGCGGAAGATGAAAACCGTCTTGCCGCCATGTTTGCGGAAGAAGCGGTGGAGCTTCTCCACATCCTCCCACTCGACCGTGAGCCATCGGCCCCAGCGATCGACGAACGGCCGCAACCCCTGATAGCCGAAGCGCCGCCCGATCGCGTACCAGAAGTAATTGCCTGCGGTCGTGCCCGCCGTGCCCCACAGCAACAGCGGCACCATCGCCATGTCACCGCGCGCCACCGCCATCCCGCCAAGTCCCATGATGACCTCGGACGGGATCGGCGGGATGACGTTTTCCAGCGCCATCAGCAGGAAGATGCCGAGATAGCCGCCACGGGCGATGGCATCGAGGATGAAGGTCGTCATGGGGCTTGGGAACGTGTGGAGCGGGGTTTCGTGCCGTGGAGCGACCGCGTCGCCGCCGTCTCAGCCTGCCACAAGCGTCACCCCAGCCTGCGCTGGGGTGACGCTTGTGGGCAGAAGGACTTACCGTCCCGCCACCCGCGCCTCGATCGCATCCCAGATCATGCCCGCCACGTCGGTCCCGTCGAACTTCTCGATCGCGACGATCCCGGTCGGCGAGGTCACGTTGATCTCGGTCAGCCATTCGCCGCCGATCACGTCGATCCCGACGAAGATCAGCCCGCGGCGCCTGAGTTCCGGCCCGAGCGCGGCGCAGATTTCGCGCTCGCGCGGCGTCAGTTCGGTCTTGGCCGCGGTGCCGCCGACGGCAAGGTTGGAGCGGATTTCACCCGCGCCCGGCAGGCGGTTGACCGCGCCCGCGACCTCGCCGTCGACCAGCACGATGCGCTTGTCGCCCTTCGCGACCGCCGGCAGGAACGCCTGCACCATATGCGGTTCGCGATAGGCGGTGTTGAACACCTCGATCAGCGACGACAGGTTCTGCGCATCGGCGTCGATCTTGAAGATCGCCTTGCCGCCATTGCCGTGCAGCGGCTTGACCACGATCGATCCGTGTTCGTTCAGGAACGCGCGCGCCTCGTCGACCGAGCGGGTGATGAGCGTCGGCGGCATGAAGCGCTGGTAATCGAGCACGAACAGCTTTTCGGGTGCGTTGCGCACCGATGCCGGATCGTTGACGACCAGCGTCCGATCCGAAATGCGCTCCAGCAGGTGCGTCGCGGTGATGTAGCCGAGGTCGAAGGGCGGGTCCTGCCGCATCAGCACGACATCGGCCTGCTCGCCGAGGTCGAGGCTGACGGGATCGCCGAATGCGAAATGGTCGCCGATCATCCGCTGCACCGTCACCGGCTGCGCTCGGGTCCATACCCGGTCGCCCGACTGATTCAGGTCTTCGGGGCTGTAATGGAACAGCCGATGCCCCCGCGCCTGTGCGGATAGCATCAGGGCGAAGGTCGAATCGCCCGCGATGTTGATACCGGCAATGGGGTCCATCTGGACGGCGACGGTCAGCGACATGAGGTACACTCCGATTGATTGCCAATCAGGTAGGGGGGCGGGGAGCGAAAGTCACGTCGGGTCAGGATCGGCATGCAGTGCGCTGCACACAGGGCTGTCGTTACATTCCCCGGTCGTCACTCCCGCGCAGGCGGAAGTCCATATGCGCTGACCTCGTGAATCCAGCCCGGACGTGGGCGGATATGGATTCCCGCCTGCGCGGGAATGACGAAAATGCCTTGGGTCGCCACGATGGCGATCCGCCCTAGCGCAGCGGCTTGCCCGAATCCTTCCACCGGTCGAGCACCTGCGATTCCGCGGGCAACTTCGAACTCTCTTCGGGCAACGGCGTGGCGCTTGCGATCGGTGTCGGAGGAGTGAGGACGGCCGGCGGCACCAGCGGCACCGTTTCGACCGGAACCGTCTGCAACGGCGGCGGCGGGGGCAGGGCGCGCAGCGGGCCGGGGGGCGGTTCGATGCCGGTATAGCGATCGGTGAACGCAGCGGGGGTTCCCCACCACCCTTTCCACCGATGGAAGAAATGCGCGCCGAACACGCCGGTCATCACCAGCGAACGGTTCCACGACGGGGTGACGGCATAGGTATGGTAATGCGTCGCCAGCCCGACGGGCGCGAACACGTCGCCGGCCAGCGCCCGCGCGGCGACCCGGCGCGATCGCAGCCAGACCGCCGGCGCCGGTACCCGTGCCATCGCGCCGTCGCAGGCGAAGCTGAACTGGCAGACCGGCCGGTCCGATCCCTGAAACACCACGCCGCACACGCTGGCGGGAAAGGCGGGGTGGCGCACGCGGTTCAGCACGACCTGCGCCACCGCACGCTGGCCGTCATCGGGTTCGTTGCCCGCCTCGTAATAGATCGCGGTGGTCAGGCATTGCAGCGCGCGAGCACGGTCGAGCTGGGTGCCGCGCAGCACGAACGGGCGGGCGGGACGGATCGACGCGTCGCCCAAGTCGCCGGCATCGGCATAGGCCGGCAGCGCGGGGAGCGGTGCGGTGCCGGTCTCGCCGCGCCGCACCGGTGCGGCGAGCAGCAGCTGCGCAGCACCGGGGAAATGATCGTCGGCCTCATAGCCGGTGGCGGCGGCTGGCGGCGCGGGTGCCCGGGCACGCTGGTCGAGCGCCGCGATCCCGGCCCGCGCGCCGAATGCGCCGACGACCAGCAGCATGATGCCGCCGCCGAGGATGCGCGTACGCCGGGGGAGATTCGCGAGGATCGCCATCGGGCGGGGTGTAGCGGAAATGGTTTCCGAAATCCTCTTCGGCACCGGGGACCAGCGCAGTTTGCGGCGGTCCCCGGCGTCGGGGAGGATTTACTTCGCCCCGAAGTCCGCGCGGCCGAAATCCACCGCCGCCGCCGGGATCACCACCAGTTGCGGATAGGCCGCGCGCAGCGGTTCGAGGAACTGCTTCGCGTCGCCGACCACGACGATGTTCGCCACCTTGGGGTCCATCACCTGCGCTGCCGCCTGCTGCACCGCCGCCGGACCGACCGCCTCGATCGAGGGCAGGAAGGTGGCGATGCGCGCCAGCGGCACGCCGTCGGCAATATAGGTGACGATGGTGCCGGCGATGCCGCTGGTCCGTTCGATCGTCCGGCCGAAATTGCCGGTCAGCACCGCCTTCCGCGTCGCCAGTTCGGCTTCGGGCGCGGCCTCGGCCCCCAGGCGGCGCATCTCGTCGGTGATGATCTTTACGACTTCGGGCGCGGACGGGTTCTTCGTCTGGGTCGCGGCGCTTACCACCCCGCCGCCCCGACGTGCATCCAGTTCCGAACGCGCGCCATAGGCGAGGCCGCGCTTGATGCGGATTTCCTGGTTCAGCCGTGACGAAAAGCCGACGCCCAGCGTCGCATTGGCGACCGCCGCCGGGAAATAGCTGCTGTCGCTGCGCCGGATGCCGGAGCGGGCGACGACGACGCCGGCCTGTCCGGCGTCGGGCATGTCGACCACGATCACGCGGGTGCTCAGCTGCGGCGAGGGCGGTGCGCCGGGCGGCGAGATCGGTGCGGGTGCCGCCGCGCCCGACTGCCAGTCGCCGAACAGCCGTTGCGCCAGCGCCATGCCGGCATCGGCACTCAGGTCGCCGACCAGCACCAGTGTCGCCTTTCCGGGCTGCCATGCAGCGCGATAGGCGGCGGTCACGTCGTCGCGCGTAATCGCCTTCAGCGTGGTCGGCGTGCCGCTGGCGGGATGGCCATAGCCCGAATACGGACCGAACACGGCATTGTCGGCGATCAGGGCGGACAGCTTCCCCGGATCGGTCAGCGCGACGCTGACCCCGTCGATCGTCCGCGTGCGCAGCCGGTCGATCTCGCCCTGCGCGAACGCCGGGTTGCGCGCGACATCGGCGAGGATGGCGAGCGCCGGCGCCACCTGTGCCGATCCGACGGTCAGCGTCACGTTCTGCGAATCCCAGCCGGCACCGCTGCCGATGCTGCCGCCCAGCGATTCGACCGCGCGCGCGATCTCGGTCGCCGATCGGGTCTTCGTGCCCTGCGTCAGCAGACCGGCGGTCAGTTCGCCGACGCCGGCACGTCCGTTCGGGTCCCGCGCCGCGCCGCCGTCCGCGACCAGCGCGGCGGTGACGACCGGCAGTCCGCGCTTCTCGACTACGACGACGCGCATGCCGTTGGGCAGACGATGTTCAACCGGCACCGGGATGGCGACCTGCACCGGTGCGGCGGGGGCGGGGGGCAGGATGCGCTGTCCGT
>RPSH01000044.1 GCA_003946805.1 Bacillus sp. 2B10
CCGCGTGGCTCCGCGCGCCGGCGCCCGCCGAAGCCCGCCCGCCGCGCCCGCTCGCCCCTTCCGCGCTGGGCGACGACGAAGTGTCCGACCCGCCGCCGACCGCGACGATGCGCGCGGCGGCCGAGCGCGGGCGGTTGCTGCACCAGCTGTTCGAACGCCTGCCCGACCTGCCGCGCGCGGATCGGGCGGACGCCGCCGAACGCTGGCTGGCCGGGGCCGCGGGGGTCGAGGACGCCGCGCTGCGTCGCCGGGTAACGCGCGATGCGCTGGCGGTGCTCGACGATCCCGCCTTTGCCGAGCTGTTCGGTCCCGATGCGCTGGCCGAAGCGCCGATCGCCGCCGTCGTCGGTACGCAGGTGGTGGCGGGCACCGTCGACCGGCTGTGCGTCGGCGCGACGACGGTGCGCGTGATCGATTTCAAGACCGGCCGCCGCGTGCCGCCCGGCATCGACGACATTCCGGTCTATCACCTGAAACAGATGGCGGCCTATGCCGCGGCGCTCGCCGTCATCTTTCCCGGTCGCGCGGTCGAGGCGGCGTTGCTCTACACCGCGGGGCCGACGCTGTTCGCCCTGCCCGACACCCTGCTCGACCGGCACAAGCCCGGCTTGGGGGCAGGGGAACAAAGCTTGCCCCGCGAAGCTTGAGGTGACGGGCGCGCATCCATAGATATCCGGGCAAGAAGGAGATTCCCATGCCGACCAAGACCGTTACCGACGCCAGCTTTTCCGCCGATGTCCTGCAATCCGACAAGCCGGTGCTGGTCGATTTCTGGGCGGACTGGTGCGGTCCGTGCAAGATGATCGCCCCCGCGCTCGAGGAAATCGCCGACGAACTGGGCGACAAGGTGACGATCGCCAAGGTCGACATCATGGCCAACCCCGACACCGCCGGCTCGCTGGGGGTGCAGTCGATCCCGCTGCTCAAGCTGTTCAAGAACGGTCAGCCGGTCGCCGACCTGCTGGGCGCGCGGCCGAAGAGCCAGCTGAAGGCGTGGCTGGAAGGTGAACTGGGCTGATGCTGCTGGCGGCGCTGCTGTTACAGGCGGCGCCGCTGCCGGTTCCGCCGCCGCCCGGCGATGAACCAGGCTGCGATCGAAATGCCATCCGTTACACGGCGGAACGCGAGTGGCGCGGCATCTGGGCAAACGACTTCGAAGGTTCGCGCTTTTTCGAAGGGACGGCAGAGGTCGCAACGCTGCCATGGCGGGCGAGGAATATATGGTTCGATGACCGTAAGCGCGCTGCCTTCAACGATCTGCCGTCGATTCAGACCGAGTTCGGCAAGGCATATCGCGTCCGCTTCGTTGGCAAGGCTTCGGTCGAGGCACCACCCGGTCAGCGTTGCGGATTCGGCCATATGGGCATGAGCGACGGCGAGGTGATTGTCACCCGCATCCTTTCGATCGAACCGCTGGGCGATCTGCGCCCTCGTTAGCCCTGAACGTCATCCTGGCGAAGTCTGGGATCTCCCGGTGATGACCCGCCGCAGGAGCCACTTGATGTCCCGGCCTTCCCGGGAGCGACGTTTTCGGCTTGCAGGATCAACTCCGGTAATCCGCGTTGATCGAGATATAGCCGTGCGTCAGGTCGCAGGTCCACACCGTGGCGCGCCCTTCGCCAAGGTGCAGTTCCACCCCGATCTCGACTTCCTGCCCCTTGAGATGCGCCGCGACCGGCGCTTCGTCATAGCCGGCGACCGCTACACCGCCCTCCGCCACCTGCGTCGTGCCGAACCGGATCGCCAGCTTGTCGCGCTCGGCGGATTCGCCGGCCTTGCCGACCGCCATCACCACCCGGCCCCAGTTCGCATCCTCGCCGGCGATCGCGGTCTTGACCAGCGGCGAGTTGGCGATGCTCATCGCGATGCGGTGCGCGCTGCCGTCGCTTTCGGCACCCTCGACGGTCACCGCGATGAACTTCGACGCGCCCTCGCCGTCGCGCACCACCAGATGCGCGAGCTGGCGGCACAGGTCGTGCAGCGCGGCTGCGAACGCCTCCGCACCGTCATCGTCGAACGATGCGATCGGTTCGCCGCCGGCGGCCCCCGTCGCGAACGCCAGCACCGTGTCGCTGGTCGAGGTGTCGCCGTCGACCGTGATGCACGAAAAGGTCTGGCGATTGGCCGCCTCCAGCGCGCTTTGCAGGAACGCCGGCTCGACCGCGGCGTCGGTGAAGATGAAGCCCAGCATCGTCGCCATGTCGGGCGCGATCATGCCCGATCCCTTGATGATCCCGGCCAGCTTGACCGTGCGGTCGCCGACCTTCGCGGTCGTGAACGCGCCCTTGGTAAAGGTGTCGGTGGTGCCGATCGTCTCGGCCGCCGCTTCCCAGTCGCACGGATCGGCGACGAACGCGGCGTCCAGCCCGGCTTCGGCCTTGTCGATTGGCAGCGGCACGCCTATCACGCCGGTCGAGGCCACGAACACGTCGGACGGCTGGCACGCCATTGCCTGTGCGGTACGCGCCGCGATCGCCTCGACTGCCGCGCGCCCTCGGTCGCCGGTGAAGGCGTTGGAATTGCCCGCATTGACCACCAGCGCCCGCGCCCGGCCCAGCACCAGTGCCCGGCGGCACCATTCGACCTCGGGCGAGGGGCATTTGCTGCTGGTCAGCACCCCCGCCACCGCCGTCCCCTCGGCCAGCGTCGCGAAGGTCAGGTCGCACCGGTCCCATGTCTTGTAGTGCGCCCGCGCCACGCGCAGCGTCACCCCCCCGATCGGCGGCAGCGCGGGGAAGGGCGTGGCGAGCGGGGAGACGGCAGTCGACATGGGGCACGGTGTCCGGACTGGTCCTGCCTGGGGCAGGGAGGGGGGAAGGTGGGACGGTTCCTACCCATGGGCGCCCGCGTTGCAACGCTTTGTTGCGGGCGGGTGGACGCGAGGCCGCCGCTTCCCTATGTCAGCGGCGTGTGCGACCGGGCATTCCGTCGCAAAACCATAACGTCCGGACGTACTCGCTTGCGGTTGCTGCTGTTCCTCTCCGCGCTGTTGACGGGCCTGACCGGCCTGCTTCCCGGCGTGGGCGTCGCGAATGCGCGGCAGGTGGCGGCAGCGCAGGTGGTGGCCGGGCGGATCGCGGTCGCGGTCGTCGCTGCACCATCGGCGGCCACGGCCCGCCTAACGCAGCCCCTGCTGCGCGATCCGCGGCCGTTGTTCCTGACGCCTGCGCCCCATGTCGCGGTCCGCGCACGCACGCTGCGCACCCACGAATAGCGCGCAACCGCGCCTTTCCGACCCCTTCATTCCAGCGCAGCCGGCGAATGTATCGCGGCGCGCGTCTCGTACTTCCAAGGAACCACGCCCATGTTCAGTGGCCTCGCCAAATCGCTGTTCGGGTCGTCCAACGACCGTTATGTCAAGTCGCTCGGGTCGATCGTCGACAAGATCAACGGCTTCGAACCCGCGCTGACCGCCATGTCCGACGAGGAGCTGGCCGGGCAGACGCCGAAGTTCCGTGAGCAACTTGCCAACGGCGCCAAGCTCGACGCGCTGTTGCCCGAAGCGTTCGCGACCGTGCGCGAAGCCGCGCGCCGCGTGCTCGGCATGCGGCATTTCGACGTGCAGATGGTCGGCGGCATCGTCCTCCATCGCGGCGAGATCGCCGAGATGCGGACGGGCGAGGGCAAGACGCTGGTCGCAACGCTGGCCTGCTACCTCAACGCGCTGCCGGGGGACGGCGTCCATGTCGTCACCGTCAACGACTATCTGGCGCGACGCGACGCGGCGCAGATGGGGCAGATCTATGGTTTCCTCGGCCTGACGACCGGCGTGATCGTGCCGAACCTCGCCGATCATCAGCGTCGCGAGGCCTATGGCGCGGACATCACCTACGGCACGAACAACGAATTCGGCTTCGACTATCTGCGCGACAACATGAAGTTCGACCGCGGATCGATGACCCAGCGTCCGTTCAACTTCGCGATCGTCGACGAGGTCGATTCGATCCTGATCGACGAGGCGCGCACCCCGCTCATCATTTCCGGCCCGACCGACGACAAGTCCGACCTTTACCGCTCGGTGAACGAGGTCGTGCAGCGTCTCTCGGCCGAGGATTACGAGAAGGACGAGAAGCAGAAGTCGATCGTGCTGACCGAGGACGGCACCGAAAAGGTCGAGCGGATGCTGGAGGATGCCGGGCTGCTGATCGGTGCGAACCTCTACGACTTCGAAAACACGCAGGTCGTGCACCATGTGAACCAGGCGCTGCGTGCGAACATCATGTTCAAGCGCGACACCGACTATATCGTGAAGGACGGCAAGGTCGTCATCATCGACGAATTCACCGGCCGCATGATGGACGGCCGCCGCTGGTCGGACGGCCTGCACCAGGCGACCGAGGCGAAGGAAGGCGTGACGATCGAGCCTGAGAACCAGACGCTTGCCTCGATCACCTTCCAGAATTATTTCCGCATGTACCCGAAACTGTCGGGCATGACCGGCACGGCCGCGACCGAGGCGCCCGAATTCTTCGACATCTACAAGATGAACGTGGTGTCGATCCCGACCAATGTGGCCGTCCGCCGCGTCGACGAGGAGGACGAATTCTACAAGACGCTCGACGACAAGTTCCGCGCCATCGCCCGCAAGATCCGCGAACATGCGTCGCAGGGCCAGCCGGTGCTGGTCGGCACCGTCTCGATCGAAAAGTCGGAAATGCTGTCGGAATTCCTGACGCAGGAGGGCGTCGACCACAAGGTGCTGAACGCGCGCTACCATGAATCCGAAGCGCATATCGTGGCGCAGGCGGGTCGACTGAGCGCGGTGACCATTGCCACGAATATGGCTGGTCGGGGTACGGATATTCAACTTGGCGGCAATCTCGAGTTCCGGATGCTCGACGAACATCCCGACCTGGTCGAGGGGACGAGCGAATATGACGCGGTCGCGGCGCGCATCCGGGCCGAGATCATCGAGGAAAAGGCGAAGGTGCTGGAAGCCGGCGGCCTGTTCGTCCTCGGCACCGAACGCCACGAAAGCCGTCGCATCGACAACCAGTTGCGCGGCCGGTCGGGGCGGCAGGGCGATCCGGGCCTGTCGCGCTTCTACCTGTGCCTCGACGACGATCTGCTGCGGATTTTCGGGCCGGATACGCTGTTTGCGAAGATGATGCGCAACAACATCGAGGACGGCGAGGCGATCGGCAGCAAGTGGCTGTCGCGCGCGATCGAAACCGCGCAGAAGAAGGTCGAGGCGCGCAACTACGACGTGCGCAAGCAGGTCGTCGAATATGACGACGTGATGAACGACCAGCGCAAGGTCATCTACGAACAGCGCGCCGACGTGATGGATGCCGAGACGGTCGGCGACGTGGTGATCGACATGCGCCACGCGACGGTCAACACCGTCGTCGGCGACGCCGTGCCGCCCGACAGCTATCCCGAGCAGTGGAATGTCGAGGGCCTGCGCGAGCGGGCGCAGGAACTGCTGGGCGTCGACGCGCCGGTCGCCGACTGGATCGCGAACGAGGACGGGCTCGACGCCGAGACGCTCGAGGAGCGCATCCGCAACGACGCCGATGCGCTGGTCGATGCGAAGTCGGCCGAACTGGATGCCGAAAGCTGGACCCAGATCGAGAAGTCGATCCTGCTCCAGACGCTCGACCATCACTGGAAGGAGCATCTGGCGATGCTCGATGCGCTGCGCGCCGTCATCCACCTGCGCGCCTATGCGCAGAAGACGCCGATCAACGAGTACAAGCAGGAGGCGTTCGCGCTGTTCGAGCGGATGCTCGCCAGCATCCGCGAGGACGTGACCCGGACGATGGCGCACGCCAATTTCAACTTCCAGGCGCCGCCGGAACTGCCCGAGCTGCCCGATTTCCTGACGATGCACATCGACCCGCTGACCGGCGAGGACGACAGCTGGGGCGGGGAGGGTACGCCCGGCCTCGTCACCACCCGCGTGCCGATGCTGCAGATGGCCGCGCCCCAGCCCGACGAGGACCTGGGCGACGATCCGGCCAGCTGGGAGGGCCGCGTCAGCCGCAATGCGCCGTGCCCGTGCGGGTCGGGCCGCAAGTACAAGCATTGCCACGGGGCGCTGGTGGCGTAGGGGCGGGCGACATGCCCTCGTATCCCCGCGCAGGCGGGATACGGGGTGACGGAGCACGGCGCCTCGGGGCTCTGGATCCCCGCTTGCGCGGGGATACGGTTTCCTCCTGCGACTGCGAGGCGCTGCAACTGCCGTCCTCCCAGCCTGCGCTGAGGCGACGGAATAGATGACAAAAAAAGGCCGCCGTCCCCCATGGGAACGGCGGCCTTCCCGTCTCCTGCCCTATCGCAGCATCACCGCCGCGGTTCGGGCTCCATCACGCTCGGCCCGAGGCTCTGCAACACGGCGCGCGCGTCGAAGGCGCGGACGTTGTTCGACGGCTTGGGCCCACGTCCCAGCACGATTTCGGCCATCGCCTCGTACTTGTCGACGGTGCGGATATCCATCGTATTGCCGAAGAACGGATCGCCCCAGAACGGATCCCATGAGCGCCAGCCGAACGCCGGGCTGCGATAGCGCCATGCCGGGCCCCAGCCGCCCCAGCCGAAGCCGCCGCCCCAGCCGCCGAACCCGCCGACGCCGGGCGTCGAATAGGTGCGGCTGCGCAGGTTGGTGTCGCGGTCGGCGAGGAGGAAATAGTCATAGCCGCGCTCCAGCGTCAGCTGCGCCGAACGGTACAGCAGATAGCGCTCGACCGTCTCGCGCGAGGTCAGGCTGTTGCCGGCAAAGCTCACCTGATAGCGATTGGGTTCGATCTGCTGGTCGCTATAGCCGTTGCGATAGAAACCCGAACCCGAGGCGGGCTGATAGGGGGTCGGCGTCGCGCAGGCCGCCAGGGCCAGCGCCCCGACAAGGGTGGTGCCGATCGCGCGAAGGCGGGCACGGGACGTAGGGTGCAGCAACATCAGTTTCTCCAATGCCGCCATGGTTCCCGACTCATGGCGCTTATCCATGCCATAGCAACGAACAGTCGCCGGTTCGGGTCCGTGGTACGGACCGGCGGAACGTGCATCAAACGAGATTAGCGGCGGCTGAACGGCAACCGGTTCGCCAAGCATACAGCTTTGCAGACGAAATGCCGCAAGGATAGTCGCCTTCGCAACCGTGCGGCGGTACGCTGCGGACGGCGAAGATCGGGGGCAGCATGACGGACGGCGCACAGGAGGATATCAGCCGGAGATATTGGGGCTATGGCATCGGCCTGCTGGCTCTCGCATGGTTCAGCGCGCCGCTGATCCGCTATGCCGATGCGGTGGAACTGGCGCGATGCGGGCTGTGCGCCTTCTTCATCGCTCTGACGCTCGAACGATCGCACCGTTCGGACAGCGTGCTGGTGCGACAGATCGCACGTGGTGCTTTCGTCGGGGTAGCGGTGATGACGGTGCTGTCGGCAGGACAGGTATTCGTCAAGGCGCGGCAATCGGCATGGCATAACGACCGGCGCTGCGCGATCATCGAAGGGGAGATGCTGCGCGGTACGCCGCGGCGGAACGATCTGCCCGACATGTTCCAGGCCTTTGGCTGCCGCCCGCAAAGCGACAGGATGCCGCACCGGCCCTGAACCATCGGGTCGGAAGAATATCCGTCGATTTCAATGGTGTCGCTGGCTCCCTGAGTAGGATTCGAACCTACGGCCGCTCGATTAACAGTCGAGAGCTCTACCGCTGAGCTATCAGGGAACAACTGCGAGGCCGCGTCTTTACCAGCCGATTTCAGCTTTGCAACGCCTTATTTCACTTTTCCGCGTCAGCCGGCGAACTGCTCCATCGTGATCCGGTCGTCCAGCGCATGTTCCGGATCGAACAGCAGCGTCAGGTCACGCACCCGGTCGACCACCACGTCGACCTGCGCCACATCGCGCACCTCGCGCTGGTCGGCGACTGCCGATACCGGGCGCTTCTCGGGCTCCAGTACCCTGAGCGTGATCCGCGCCTTGTCGGGCAGGATCGCGCCGCGCCAGCGGCGGGGGCGGAACGGGCTGATCGGGGTCAGTGCCAGCATCCCCGATCCCATCGGCAGGATCGGCCCGTTGGCGGACAGGTTGTACGCCGTCGACCCGGCGGGCGTCGCGGCGAGGATGCCGTCGCACACCAGCTCGGGCATCACCACCCGGTCGTTCAGCATGACCTCCAGCTTCGCCGTCTGCCGCGTCTCACGCAGCAGCGACACCTCATTGATTGCCGGCAGCACGCGGACCTCGCCGTCCATCGTCGTCGCGGTCATGGTCAGCGGCGACACGCGGAACGGCCTGGCCCGGCCCAGCCGCCGTTCCAGCTCGTCGATCCGCCATTCGTTCATCAGGAACCCGACGGTGCCGAGGTTCATGCCGAATACCGGCACGGTATTGCGCCGCTCCAGCAGCATGTGCAGCACCTGCAACAGGAACCCGTCGCCACCCAGCGCCACGATCAGGTCGGCGTCCTCGACCCCGACCCAGTCGTAGCGCGCGCGCAGCGTTTCCTCGGCCGCGCGTGCCTGCGCGGTGGGGGAGGCGAGCAGGGCAAGCCGGGTCATCCGCCGGTGACGCTCATATGCCGCGCGACGGCGGGCGCCGCCCCGGCCTCGATCCGGAAATCATGCGCGGCGGGCTTGCGCGGCAACGCCTCGTCCAGCGCGGCGTCGACCGCATCGATCCCGCCGGTGCGCAATGCGTCCTTCAGGTCGACATGGTCGTCATGGCCGAGGCACAGGTACAGCTTGCCCTCGGTCGTCAGCCGGACGCGGTTACACCCGCCGCAGAAATTGGCGGTCAGCGGCGAGATGAGGCCCAGGCGGTTGCCATGCTCCCCGACCCGCCAGTATCGCGCCGGCCCGCCGGTGCGGTGGGTGTCGCGCGTCAGGGTGAAGCGGTCCGACAGCGTGTCGAACACCCGCGTCAGCGGCACGAAGCGGTCGGTGCGGTCCTCGTCGATCGCGCCCAGCGGCATCGTCTCGATCAGCGACAGGTCGTGCCCCTCGCGCCCGCACCAGTCGAGCATGTCGCCGACATGGTCCTCGTTCAGCCCTTTCAGCACCACCATGTTGATCTTGACCGCCAGCCCCGCCTCGCGCGCGGCGGCGATGCCGTCGATCACCTGCGCGACGTCGCCATGCCGGGTAACGTAGCGAAAGATATCGGCGTCGAGGCTGTCGAGGCTGACGTTGATCCGCCGGATACCCGCCGCGGCCAGCGCGGGCGCATGGTCGCGCAGCCGCGTGGCGTTGGTCGTCATGGTCAGTTCGTCGAGCCCGTTGCCGACCATCCGTCCCAGCCGCGTACACAATTCGGCCACCCCGCGCCGGACCAGCGGTTCGCCACCCGACAGGCGAATCTTGTCGATCCCGCGCGCCACGAAGCGTTCGGCGATCGTGGCGATTTCCTCGAGGCTCAGCACCTTCGCACGTGGCAGGAACGACATCGCCTCCGCCATGCAATAGCGGCAGCGCAGGTCGCAGCGATCGGTGACCGAGATGCGCAGATAGCGGATGGTGCGGCCATGCGCGTCGATGAGGGAAGGGGCGCAGGACATTGCAGCGCAAGGTAGGAGGCAATGCGGGGCAGGACAAGGTCGCGCGGTCGCCCGTCCGCTGTGCCGCGGTCCCCCTGGAGGTCATCAACACCTCTGCGAAAGTACCGCACGCGCTACGCTCTCGCCGTATCCCGGCGCAGGCGGGGTCCGGTCTGCCCGTCCTCGACGCCGGCCCATCGCCGCGCCGTACCCCCGCGCAGGCGGGGGCCTAGGGTCAGGCAGAACAACGGCCTGCGCATATCGCTCTGGACCCCCGCCTGCGCGGGGGTACGCGTCCATGCCGCCGCCGCGAATGCCCGTCGGCATCTGGCGCCCTCTGCGCGGCGGTACGGTGGAAAGCCTTTCGAACCCGGCAGCCACGATCGCAGCGCGACCATTGCCGCACGACCTGCGAACTCCGCCGACCGACCATCCAAGGTGTCCATTGCCGATCCGCAACCGCCGCCATACAGTCGAGCGCGATGGGGGGGATCTGACCATTTGGCACGGCCATGATGCAGCGCAGCAGCAGCGCGCGCTGTTCGTCCTGTCGTTCCGGCAGCGCGACGAGCTTGCCGCCGTCCTGTCGCGGGCCGGCTGGCGCGTGGTGGCCGCCCGGCGTGCCGACGGCCTGCGCCAGCGCGTCGCCGCCAGCGGTACGGCGATCGCGATCGTCGATGCGCGGGGCGCGATCGACGACGGCATCGCCGCCACCGCCGAACTGGCCCGGATCGCCGGGCATGGCGATGCGCTGCTGGTGCTGGTGTCGCGCGGCGACGTCGACCGGCTGGGCGCGCTGCACGATGCCGGGGCGACGCATTTCGTGGTCAGCCCGATCGCGGGCGAGGTGCTGTTGCAGGCGGTTCGCTCGGCCGAGCGGCACGTGCTGCGCATGGGCGGCGGCTGGCACGATCCGGCGGCCGGGGCCGGCGCGCCGCTCGGCTGGCGCCACGATGCGGAGCGCGGCTCGCTGCAACTGACGCCCGCGCTGGCCGAGGCGACCGGTTTCGCCGAGACCAGCGACCCGCGCACGTTGCTGCGCGCGCTGGGCCCCGACGGGCGGCAACCCGCGCTGGCCGCGATCCGCCGGCTGACCGAACAGCTGCCCGCCACCGCCTTCGCCCATGACCTGCCCGGGCTCGGCCGGGTGGTGCAGCATGTCGCGCGCGACGCGCATAGCGGGCGGCTGCATGCGCTGGTCGAACCGCTGGCGCGCGTCGGCGATATCGGCGCAGTGGTGCGCGAGGCGCTGGGGTCGGTACGCGACCATGCCGGTGCGGCGCGCTGGCTCGATCGCCGGATCGAGGCGGGCGAGCGGCCGGGGGTGCGCGTGCTGGCGGTCAGCGGCGTCGACCCGATCAACCGCCAGCAGGGGCGCGTCGTCGGCGACATGCTGCTGCGCGCGGTCGAGCGGCGGATCGAACAGGCGGTGCGCGATGCCGGGGTCGCCCGCGCGACGCTGGCGCGGCTGGGCGGTACCGCGTTCGCGGTGCTGCTGCCGCACGGTGCCGATGCCGGGCTGGAGGCGGCGGTGGCGCAGGCGCTAGCGCGTCCGTTCGTCGCGGGCAGCGCGGTGGTGTCGCTGGGCCTGCGCCAGGCGGTGGTACTGGCCGAACCGGGCGAGGATGGCGCCGCGCTGATCCTGCGCGGGCAGGGCGGCCTGCCGGGCGGGCGGGCCGATGACGGTCCCCGGCGCGCGCCGGCCGGCGACGCCGACGGCCTGTCGGGCGAGGTCGGCCGCGCGATCGACCGGGGCGAGATCGCGATCCTGTTCCAGCCGCAGGTCGACCTGTTGTCCGGCCGGATCGTCGGGGTCGAGGCGCTGGCGCGCTGGGCGCATCCCGATCGCGGCGAACTGGGTGCCGAACTGCTCTTCGCCGCGGCTGGACAGGCGCGGCTGTCGGCCCGGCTGTCGGCGCATGTCCAGCAACTGGCGATGCGTATCGCCGCGGCATGGGACGCGCCGCTGTCGCGCCTGCGCCTGTCGATCAACGTGACTGCCGAGGATGTCGCGCAGCACGACTTCGCCGAAACGCTGCTCGCCGCCGCCGCCGCCAGCGGGTTTCCGCGCGACCGGCTGACCGTTGAGATCACCGAGAGCGGGCTCATCACCGAACTGGGCGAGGCGGCGGGGCTGCTCGCCACGCTGCGTCGCGCCGGATGCCGGGTGGCGATCGACGATTTCGGCACCGGCTATTCCAGCCTCGCCTATCTCAAGGCGCTGCCGCTCGATTACCTCAAGCTCGACCGGCGGCTGACGCAGGACATCGTCGGTTCGCACCGCGACCGGGTGGTGGTGCGCGGCGTCATCGACATGGCCCGCTCGCTCGACCTGACCGTCATCGCCGAAGGGGTCGAAACCGTCGAACAGCGCGACGCGCTGGCGACCGAGGGATGCCAGCTGTACCAGGGGTTCCTGTGCGCCGAGCCGCTGACGGTGCCCGCGCTGGCGGCGCTGCTGGGGTAGCGCCGCGGCCCGGCGTCAATACCGTGCGATCGACAGGTCCGCCGTCTCGATCGCCGCCTGCCGCCCCGACATCAGGTCGGCGATCACCGCCGCCGATCCGCACGCCATCGTCCAGCCCAGCGTCCCGTGGCCGGTGTTGAGGAACAGGTTGCCGAGCTTCGTCGCGCCGATCACCGGCGTGCTGTCGGGCGTCATCGGCCGCAAACCGCTCCAATAGCTTGCCCGCGACGCATCGCCGGCGCCGGGGAACAGGCTGCCCAGCGAATATTCGAGCGTCGCGCGGCGCGCTTCGGGCAGGTCGTTGTTGAACCCGGAAATCTCCGCCATGCCGCCCACGCGGATACGGTCGCCCAGCCGCGTGATCGCTACCTTGTAGCTTTCGTCGAGCAGCGTCGACACCGGCGCGCGGCCCTCGTCGACGATCGGCACGGTGATCGAATAGCCCTTGACCGGATACACCGGCAGCCGGATGCCCAGCGGCGCCACGAGCCGCGGCGAAAAACTGCCCGCCGCCACCAGATACGCATCGCCGGTGACGACGCCCGTGTCCGTCTGCACGCCGGTCACCCGGTCGCCCTGCCGCACCAGCCGCCGGATCGTGGTGCCCATGCGGAACTCGACACCCGCCCCCGCCGCCATCTCGGCAAGGCGGTTGGTGAACTTGAAACAGTCGCCCGTCTCGTCGCCCGGCAGCCGCAGGCCCCCGGCCAGCGCCATGTTGCTGCCCGCCAGTCCCGGTTCGGCGGCGATGCAGCCGGCGCGGTCGAGCACCTCGTAGGCGACGCCGTCGGCCTTGAGCACCGCGATGTCCTTGTCGATTCCCGCCAGCTGCCGCTCCTCGCGGAACAGCTGCAACGTACCCTGCGTCCGTTCGTCATAGGCGATGCCGGTCGCGGCGCGCAGCTCGATCAGCCGGTCACGGCTATATTCGGCCAGCCGCACCATCCGCCCCTTGTTCACCGCATAGTCGCGCGCGTTGCAGTTGCCGAGCATCGCCACCAGCCAGCGCAGCATCGCCAGGTCCAGCTGCGGCCGCAGGATCAGCGGCGCGTGTTGCATGAACAGCCATTTCATCGCCTTGGCCGGAATGCCGGGCGCCGCCCATGGCGAGGCATAGCCTGGCGAAATCTCGCCGGCATTGGCGAAGCTCGTCTCCAGCGCCGGTCCCGCCTGCCGGTCGATCACGACGACCTCGTGCCCGGCCTGTGCGAGATACCATGCGGAGGTGACGCCGATCACCCCCGCGCCCGCGATCACGATCCGCATATGACATCCTCCCGTCCGTGAACCGCCACGATCCGCCGCGCATGGCGGTGGCGCAGGCCGGTCAGAATTTCGTACGCGATCGTGCCCGCATCCGCGGCGACCCGGTCGATCGTCTGGTTGGGGCCGATCAACTCGGCATGGGGCGTGCGTGCAAGGACATCGGGCGCCACGTCGCTGACGTCGATGCAGATGCTGTCCATCGACACCCGCCCCGCGATGGGGGCGCGCACCCCCGCGACATAGGCCGCCCCCCGGTTGCCCAGCATCCGCGGCCAGCCATCGGCGTAGCCGTAGGACAGCGTCGCGATCCGCCGGTCATGGTCCGTGACGCAGGTCAGGCCATAGCCGACGCCGATGCCCGCGGGAACGTCGCGGACCTGCACGATCCGCGCGTCGAGCGCCACGACCGGTCGCATCACCGGTCCCTCCGCCCCCTGCGGCGCCCCGCCATAGAGCGCGATGCCCGGCCGGACGAGGTCGCCATGGAATCCCCCGCCCAGAAACGACCCGCCCGAATTGGCCAGCGAGCGCGGCGCATCGGGCAGCATCGCCGCCAGTTCCGCGAACCGCGCCCGCTGCGCGTCGTTGGCGGCGGCACCGGGTTCGTCGCCGCAGGCTAGATGGCTCATCACCAGCACGACCTCGATCCCGTCGAGCAGCAGCGGATCGGCGGCGATCGCCGCGACCTCCGCCGGGGCCAGCCCCAGCCGCGACATGCCGCTGTCGACCTGCACCGCCGCGGGCAGCCGCCGCCCGGCCAGCCGCGCCGCCATGCGCCAGCGCGCGATATCCGCCGGAGCGTTGAGCACTGGGATCGCGTCCGCCGCGATCAGCGGCACCTCCTCGCCCGGCGCGATGCCGTTCAGCACGAACAGGCGCGCATCGGCGGGCAGGGCGGGGCGCAGCGCGCTCGCCTCGCCGGTCAGCGCGACGAAGAAATCGCGGCATCCCGCGCCGTAGAGCGCATCGGCGACGGGGCGCGCGCCCAGCCCGTAGCCATCAGCCTTCACCACCCCCGCGGCGCGTGCCGGCGCGACCGTCGCCGCGATCGTGCGGTAATTGGCGACCAGTGCGTTCAGGTCGATCGTCAACAGGCTCATGCTCTCTCCGTGCCGGCCAGCGTAGCGCCGTTCGAACGACAATAGCTGCGATTGCGCCGCAGGATTTGCCAATTTCGACCGGCTGCGCAACATTCTGCACCATGAACGCAACGAACACGGCGCTGGATGCGATCGACCGCAAACTGCTCAACCTGTTGCGGCTCGACGCGCGCCGCACCAACAACGCGCTGGCGGCGGAGGTCGGATTGTCGCCATCGGCCTGCCTGCGCCGCGTGCGGCTGCTCGAGGATGCCGGGGTCATTCGCGGCTATACCGTCGTCACCCGCGCCGACCCCGCCGATCACGGCGCGACCGTCATCGTACAGGTGACGCTGGAGCGACAGACCGAGGAATATCTCTCCCGCTTCGAAGCCGCCGTCCGCCGCCATCCCGAAATCCAGGAATGCTGGTTGATGGCGGGCCAGTCCGATTACTGGCTGCGTGCCGCGGTCGAATCGGCGGCGGCGTACGAGGCGCTCCATACCGACATATTGTCGCGCCTGCCCGGCGTGACGCGGATCAATTCGAGCTTCGCGATGCGCAACGCGCTGATGCCGCGGCGGCGGGGGTGACGTCGCGTTCTCCAGACCCGCCCGGTCCAAGCAGCTTCGAGCCTGTCGGGAAGCTTCCGTCGGGAACGACGACCGGCCTATCCGTTTCGGTCCGTTCGTCCTGAGTAGCCGCTGAGCCTGTCGAAGCGGCGTATCAAAGGACCGCTCGCGGCGGGTATTTCGATACGGGCCTTCGACAGGCTCAGTCCCTGCTCAGCACGAACGGTTTTCCCGCATGCCATCACGCGATACCCGTGTGAGAACCTCTTGCGCCACTACGGTTCCGGGAAGCCAGCAGTCCCTACCGCAACCGCGCCAGCTTCTCCGCCGTGCGCACGTCGTGCGCGACCACCGCGCCGCTCATCCGCTCGATCAGGCCGAGCAGTCCGCCGCCGCGCACCGCGCTGTCGCCCGGCAGCATCTCGCTGCCCCATTCGCGGGCCAGCGCCTCGATCCGTCCCGATCCATCGACGGTCATCGACCGGAACGGCAGCAGCGTCGGCGGCGATGCGAAGCGGTCGCTGGCCGGTTCGATCACCGGATCGACCAGGATCGCCCCCTTCACCCGCTGCACATAATGGCTCGGGGACAATCGCGCCCACCATGCCGCCGCACGGCACCCCGCGCCATGCGCCAGCAGGATGACCTGCCCGTCCGATTCGCCCACGAAGCGGTCGATCCGCGCGCCGAGCATGTTGCGATCGCCATCGGTCCCGCGACCCAGCGGCAGCAGCGTCGCGCGCAACCGTTCGATCGCCTCCGCCAGCGCCGGTGGCGGGGCGCCATCGGTCAGGGCGAGGACCGGGTAACGATTGGCTAGGGCGACCATCGGCGCGTCTCCGGTTCGGGCTTCGACCGGAAAGCTAACACAGCGCGGCCCCTGCGCAAGCGCGATCGGTCCGCCCGGCGACGAAGCGCCCCGCCGCCGCCGTCAGGCGCGAAGGGATCGCATACACGATGTTAACGGATGATCGGACATAGCGATCGCTGCAAAGGATCGATCGGTATGACAGGCGCGACGGATATTCCATCGCCGGCGGACGGACGCTGGCACGCATTGCTGTCGGGACAGGCGCGCCCGACCTATAAATGCCTCGCGCTGCGCATCCTAATGATCCGCCTGACCCACGCCTATCAGCGCCCCGATGCCGATCGCACCGCGCTGGTCGACGAACTGCGCACCTTCTTCCGCGACAATTTCCGTTTCGCGCGCGACGATTTCGCGACGATCTTCCAGGGAACAGCACGATGACCGGCCCGAGCCCGTATCAGCCGGAGCGTTCGCTCTACTCCGTCGCTGAGGTGACGGCGATGCTGGCGGCCGGCGACGCGCTGGTGCTGGCGGGCGAGGGGCATCTGCTCGCCAGCCTGCCGCGCGGCGAGTGGATCGGCGGGACCAGCCCCTATTTCATGACCAGCGAAGCGGGCGGCACGTGCGAGCGCGAACGGATATTCGTCCAGCCGCTGCCGACGATCGCATCGGTCGCGTGGCTGGGGCTGCTCGATCGCGCCGCGCTGCCCGAGATGGCGGCGCTGGGCCCCGACAACGGCTATACCATCGTCATCATGCCCGGGCAGAGCGACGTCCATCGCGACTTTGCGCTGGGCGGGCTGGACTGGCGGGGCATGTTCAAGCGTCCGGTGGTCGGCTGGGTGACCGGCGTCGCCGGCGACCGGGCGGCCATCGACCGGCCGCTGGTGTTCGACGGTCGTACCGGCACGGCGTCGGGCGATCACGCGGTCGTGCTGCACGTCGCGCTGCCCGACACCGCCTATGCCCGGGTCGATATCGTCAACCTGTTCGAACCCGATCCGGCCGGTCCGGTCCTGAATTTCGGCGATGGCGACGATGCGGCGGGGTTCGCGGTCGAATGGGCGACGATCGACGGCGTACGCACCCGCCTTGCCGACCATATCGCCGCGAACGGCGTCGATACGCGGCTGCCGCTGGTCGCCGATTACAACGGTGCGATCATCAACGTGGCGACTGCGGACATTGATGCGGACACCGGCCGGGTGAGCTTCTTTGCCCCCGTCCATCCCGGCATCGACTATCGCTTCGCCCGACCGATCGGCGACTATGAACGGGAATTCGCCGCCCGGCTCGGCACGCCGCGCGGCGAAGTCGCCTTCAGCTGCAACTGCATCCTCAACTACACCTATGCCGGCCTCGAAGGCCGCCACACCGCCGGCATCGCCGGGCCGGTATCGTTCGGCGAGATCGCGTACGTGCTGCTGACGCAGACCATGGTCTATCTGGTGATCGATCGCGATTGACGGCGCGCAGGCTCATAACGGCAACGCCGTGGTGGCCTTGACTTCCTCCAGCACGGCATAGGTCCGCGTCTCGCGCACGCCGGGCACGGTGGTCAGCGTCCGGCCGAGGAACGCGCGATACGCGTCCATATCGGCCATCCGAACCTTCAACAGATAGTCGAAACCGCCCGCAACCATATGACATTCCAGCACTTCCGGCAGATCGCGGACGTGGTTGGCGAATGCGGTGAAAACGTCGTCGGTCGTCCGGTCGAGCAGCACCTCGATGAACACCAGCAGCGACCGGTCGAGCTTCGCCGGATCGAGCAGCGCGGCGTAGCCCCGGATCACGCCACCTTCGCGCAACCGCCGGACGCGTTCGAAACAGGCGGCGGGGGAGATGCCGCATTGCACGGCCAGCGCCTGGTTCGTGATGCGGCCATCGGCCTGCAACACGCGCAGCAGCTTGCGGTCGGTATGGTCCATCCTGTCCTCCGTTGCGCGAGCGCTAGAGTATAATGACTTCAGGAATAGCCGTTCGTCCTGAGTAGCCACTGAGCTTGTCGAAGGGGCGTATCGAAAGACTGTCACAGGCGCTTCGATACGGGTCTTCGACAAGCTCAGCCCCTACTCAGCACGAACGGGTAGGTTTCAAGTCATCAGAGCCTGGATCCCTGCTCCGCCATCGCTACCTCCGGCCTGATCCGAATTATATCTTACGAAAGGGCCAAGCAGAGTTAATCCCTTCGTCAAAACTCCGCAACATACGAAGCACCTTCGTAGCAACCCGCGATATACCGAGGAACCGACACTGGAGAGAAGAATGCCCGCGATCGACTGGGACGCCTTGGACGCCGACAAGTTCACCGACGAAAGCGTCCTGCTGCCGCAACTGCTGGCGCAGGTGCCGCTGACGCAGGCCGACCGCGCCGCCATCGTCGACAACGCCGCGACGCTGGTCGAGCGTACCCGCGCCGCCGCGGCCAAACCCGGCGTGGTCGAAGGCTTTCTCCAGCAATTCTCGCTGGGTACGCAGGAGGGGCTGGCGCTGATGTGCCTTGCCGAGGCGCTGCTGCGCACCCCCGATGCCGCGACGCGCGACCGGCTGATCGCCGAAAAGGTCGGCGCGGCCGACTGGGCGGCGCATCTTGGCCAGTCGTCCAGCCTGTTCGTCAACGCCTCTACCATCGGCCTGACGCTGACCGGCAAGCTGGTGGGCGAGGGCGGGGCCGCCGGGGTGGGCGAGACGATCCGCCGTCTTGCCGGGCGGCTGGGCGAACCGGTCATCCGCCGCGCGCTGTCCGCCGCGGTCGGCATCATGGGCGACCAGTTCGTGCTGGGCGCGACGATCGACGCCGCGCTGAAGCGGGCGGCGAAGGAAGGCTATCTCTGTTCGTTCGACATGCTCGGCGAAGGCGCGCGCACCCCGCACGATGCCGACCGTTACGAAGCGATCTATGCCGCCGCGATCGACGCGGTCGGTCGCGCCCGCGCACCGGGCAGCACCCCGGAACAGGGGCATGGCGTCTCGGTCAAGCTGTCGGCACTGTGCCCGCGCTACGAAGCGGTGCGCGAGGACGACGTCTTCGCCGACCTGTACCCGCGCATGAAGCGCCTTGCCCTGATCGCTGCCGACCATGATCTGAACCTCGCGATCGATGCGGAGGAGGCCGACCGCCTCGCGCTGTCGCTCAAGCTGATCGACCGGCTGGCGCGCGCGGGCGAACTGGGCGACTGGACCGGATTGGGCGTCGTGGTGCAGGCCTATGGCAAGCGTGCGCGCGGCGTCATCGACGGGCTGGAACGGCTGGCGCGCGATACCGGGCGGCGGATCATGGTCCGGCTGGTCAAGGGCGCGTATTGGGACAGCGAGGTCAAGCGCGCGCAGATCGCCGGCCATCCGGGCTATCCGGTATTCACGTCGAAGGCGGCGACCGACCTCAGCTACCTCGTGTGCGCACACAAGTTGATCGCCGCCGCACCGGCGCTCTATCCACAGTTCGCGACGCACAACGCCCACAGCCTGATGGCGGTGCGCCATATGGCCGACCGGGCCGGGGTGCGGATCGAACACCAGCGGCTGCACGGCATGGGTGAGGGGCTGTACCGTGCCGCGGCGTCAACTATCGGCGGCAACGCATTGATCCTGCGGGCCTATGCGCCGGTCGGCGGGCATGAGGAACTGCTGCCCTATCTGGTGCGCCGCCTGCTCGAAAACGGTGCGAACAGCAGCTTCGTCAACGCGCTGCTGGACGAGGAGGTGCCGGCGACCACGCTGGTCGCCGATCCGGTCACGGCGGTCGCGGCGGCGCCGCGCCAACATCCGCGCCTGCCGTCACCTTCGGACATCTATCCCGGCCGCGCCAACCCCCTCGGCCGCGACTATTCGATCGCCACGGTCCGTGCCGAGGCCCGCTCGTTCCGCAGCACCTTCGCCAACATCCATGCCGCCCCCATCGTCGGCGGGCAGGGCCTGTCCGGCGCCGGCGCGGTGCCGCTGACCAGTCCGGTCGACCGCGCCCGCACCATCGGCTCGGTCACCGCCGCCACCCCGGCCGACATCGACCGCGCCGCCCATCTGGCGCGGGCTGCGCAGCCCGGCTGGAACGCCATGGGCGGCGTGGCGCGGGGCAGGGTTCTGCGCGCCATGGCCGACGCCCTTGATGCGCAGATGGACCGCTTCATCGCGATCCTGTCCGCCGAAGCCGGCAAGACGCTGAACGACGCCGTCGCCGAAGTGCGGGAAGCGGTCGATTTCTGTCGCTATTACGCATTGTTGGCCGAAACCCGCTTCGCCGGCCCGACCGTGCTGCCGGGTCCGGTGGGTGAAGTGAACCAGATCGAACTCCACGGCCGCGGCGTCTTCGTCTGCATCTCGCCGTGGAATTTCCCGCTCGCGATCTTCACCGGACAGGTCGCCGCCGCGCTGGCCGCTGGCAATGCCGTGCTCGCCAAGCCTGCCGAACAGACCCCGCTGGTCGCCGCCGAGGCCGTCCGCCTGTTCCACACCGCCGGGCTGAACCCCGACCTGCTGGCGCTGTTACCCGGCGAAGGCGCGGACGTCGGCGCGGCGCTGGTCGCGCATCCCGCGATCGCCGGCGTCGCCTTTACCGGCGGCACCGACACCGCGTGGGCGATCAACCGCAGCCTCGCCAGCCGCAACGGCCCGATCCTGCCGTTCATCGCCGAGACCGGCGGCCTGAACGGCCTGTTCGTCGACACCAGCGCGCTGCGCGAACAGGTGGTCGACGACGTGCTCCTGTCGGCCTTCGGTTCGGCCGGGCAGCGCTGCTCGGCGCTGCGGCTGCTCTACCTGCCGAAGGATACCGCCGATGCGGTGATCGAGACGCTGGTCGGTGCGGCGGGCTGCATGGTGATCGGCGATCCGGCGGACCCGGCGACCGATATCGGCCCGGTGATCGACGACGACGCGCGCAACGCCCTGAACGCGCATGTCGAACGGCTGGAGCGCGAGGCGAAGATCCTGTTCCGCGGCGACACCCGCGGCCACGACGCACGCGGCACCTATTTCGCGCCGGTCATCGCCGAGGTGCCGAGCCCCGACTTTCTCGAGCGCGAAGTCTTCGGCCCCGTGCTGCACGTCTATCGCTACGACCCGGCCGACCTGGCCGGCGTCGCGGGCAAGCTGGCGGCACGCGGGTACGGCCTGACGCTGGGCATCCACAGCCGGATCGATCGTTTCGCGGAGGAGGTCGCCGCGCTGGTCCCGGCCGGCAACGTCTACGTCAATCGCTCGATCATCGGCGCGGTGGTCGGGGTGCAGCCCTTCGGCGGTGAGGGGCTGTCGGGCACCGGTCCCAAGGCGGGCGGCCCCGATGCGCTGCTGCGCTATGCGGCCGAGCGGTCGACCTCGATCAACATCATGGCGAAGGGCGGCGACCCCGCGCTGCTCAACCTGTAGCGCGGACGGAACCGGCGATCGTCACCCGGTCGCCGGCGAAGTCGAGCTGGAAGAAGGGCGCGGCCGTGCCGCCGAACCGGGCGCGGCGCAGGCTCACGTCCGCTGTGGCGTCCTCGCCTTCCAGTCCGGCATAGTCGATGAACGCCAGCACCTGCCCCTCGCCGGTGACCCACCAGCAATAGGCTTGCGTCGGCTCGGCCGCGGGGTTACCGGCGACGAGTCCGCTGCCGTTCACCGGGCGCCACGGTCCGTTCATGCTGTCGGCGACCATCGCATAGAGCCCGGTGGGGGCGGGCAGGCCGGCGGCGAAGCGCTTCGCCTGGGTCGACCAGAACAGATAATAGCGGCCATCGCGCAGGATGATGTGCGGGCGTTCGAGTTCGCTGTTGACCCCGATCGCATCGATCGGCGGCGATCCCAGCCGCCACGGGGCATCGCCGCCTTCGCGACTGGCGATGCCGACGACGCCGTCGAGCGCAGCATCGGTCCATGCCGCCGATCCGACGAACAGGAGGTGGTCGTGCCCGGTCGCGGGATCGTGGAAGAAGCCGGGATCGCGGAATCCCTTGATCCCCCCGGGCGGGGCGACGGTTTCGTCGGCGATGCGGTAGCAGCCGCCGTCGGCCACGACGCTCTCGACCGGCGGCGACCAGCCGTCCGTGCCATTGGCGGCGAACCGGCCCACCGTCTCGAACAGGCGCTGTTCGAAGCTGTGCGGTTCGCCCCGGCGACCGGCGGCGGTGAAGTACATGGTCAGCGTGACACCGTCCTCGCTCAGCACAGCCGACCCCGACCATTCGCGGCTTCCCGGCGTGAAGCCATCGGGGAAGGCGGGGCCATGCAGCCGCCAGCCGTCGGAACCGTGGCTGGTCAGGTAGATACGCGCGGCGTCATGGCGCGATTCCGGATCGTCGAACCGCGGCGTGCCGAGGAAGAACCAGTAGCTGCGCCCGGCGACGACCACCGTCGAGCCATCGGTCCGCGCGATCTGCCACATGTCCCAGAAGTCATGGCCGGGATCGATCGGCACGATATCGGCGGGCGTCAGGACCGGCAGCCGGTCGGGACCATCGAGCGCGATCGTCGCGACTGCTTCTGCCGACCAGTGGGTGCGCGCGCTGGTGGGCAGCTTCACCGCGCCGCTCCCACCGGCAGGCCGGTATCGCCGCGGTCGCGCACGCTCCACACCGCCACCGCAGCGCAGAACATCAGCACCCCGCACAGCGTCAGCACGTTACGCGGATCGCCGCCGAGCAGCGGTTCGTAGAACAGCCACATGGTGGCCGAGAAGATCAGCATCGGGATGACGATCATCATGTTGAAGATGCCCATGTAGACGCCGGTCCGCTCCGGCGGGATCGATCCGGCGAGGATGATGTACGGATTGCCCATGATGCTGGCCCAGCCGAGGCCGATGCCGATCGCGGGCAGGAACAGCAGCGCCTTCGACGTGACATGCGGCAGGACGAGCATGCCGATGCCGGCGGCGACGAGGCTGAGCGCGTGAAGCGGCGCGGCGCCGATCCGCCTGGCAACGGGCACCATCGCAAAGGCGGCAAGGAAGGCGACGCCGTTGTAGAACGCCGCCATCTCGCCATTGGTCAGTACCGCGGAATGGAAGCCGGACGAGGTCGGATCGGCGGTGCCGTAGACCGAGCGCCCGACCGAATAGATGACGTAGTTCCAGTACGCCATCATCGCATACCATTGGAACAGGCTCATCAGCGCCAGCTTGCGCATGGCGGGCGGCATGTCGCGGATCGCGCTGCCGATCTCGGCGAGGGTCGCGGCGAACGAGGTGGGCTTCGCGGCGATCGCGGTCTTTTCGGTCGGCGTCAGCGGCAGTTCGGGTACGCGCAGGATCGACCACAGGATCGTCGAGAGCGACAGCACCGCGCCGACCATGAACGCCACCCGCGCGGTATAGGGGATGTTGTGCGTGTCGACCCAGTCCTGGTTCATCCCCGCCCACACCAGCAGCGAAGGGGTGAGGAACGCGAGCATCTGCGCCAGGCCGGTAAAGGCGCTCTGCGTCAGGAAGCCGATCTGGTGCTGGTCGGGGTTCAGGCGGTCGCTGACATAGGCGCGATACGGCTCCATCGTGATGTTGTTGCCGGCGTCGAGGATCCATAGCAGCGAGACCGCCATCAGGATCGAGCCCGACAGCGGCATGAAGAACAGCCCGAAGCAGCACAGCACCGCGCCCATGACGAAATAGGGGGTGCGGCGACCCCAGCGGCTGTCGGTGCGGTCGCTCAGCGCACCGATCAACGGCTGGACCAGCAGACCGGTCAACGGCCCGGCGAGTTGCAGCAGCGGCAGCTGCGCTTCGTTCGCACCGAGATAGCTGTAGATCGGGGCCATGTTTCCCTGTTGCAGCCCGAAGCTGAACTGCAGGCCGAGAAAGCCGAGATTCATCTCGAGGATGCGCGGCAGCGACAGCTGCGGTTTCATCGGGGGCGCCATGGTTCCTGCTCCTTGCACGCCGGTCTGCCGCCGACACCGACCCTTGTCGCGCCTTCCGGATCGAATTGCAACAATCGATTGCAGTACGGCCCGTCAGATCGCTTCGGGCAGTCGCTGCCGCCATTCCCGCGGAGGCGGGGGGTGCAGTCCCTGGTCCGTGGCGATCAGCTGGAGCGGCTTCCGACCAGGTTGAACCGCCGTCATCGCCCTTCGGGCGCCTGCTTCGCAGCGGGGCGCTTTCCATCCGGGGCGGCGTTGCTCGTCGGTCACGATGCTGCAGCATCGCTCCCTCCTCGCGCCTTGCCCCGAACCGAAATCACCGCCGTGCCGGTGATCCAACCTGATCGGAAACCGCTCCAAGCGGCGCGCACTTCGCGGCGAGCCATGCCGCGGTTTCGAGGTCGAGCAGCGGGGTCAGCAGCGCCTCTACCCGGGCGTGATAGGCGTCGACCCACGCCCGTTCCGGCTCGCTCAGCAGGGCAGGAACGATCAGCGAGCGCTCGATCGGGACGAAGGTCAGCGTCTCGAACCCGAGCATTGGCAGGTCGCCGCCGGGCACCGGACGCTCGACGATCAGGATCAGGTTCTCGATGCGGATGCCGTATTCGCCCGCCTTGTAATAGCCGGGCTCGTTCGACAGCATCATGCCGGCGCGCAGCGGCTCCATCGGCCCGCCGCCGGGGTAGTTGGGCGCGCCGATCCGCTGCGGGCCCTCGTGAACCGACAGGTAGGACCCGATGCCGTGGCCGGTGCCGTGCGCATAGTCGAGCCCGGCCTCCCACAGCGGGCGGCGGGCGAAGCCGTCGATATGGCCGCCGAGCGTGCCGTCGGGAAAGACCGCGGTGTCGATTGCGATATGCCCCTTCAGCACGCGGGTGAAGCGGTCGCGCATCTCGTCCGCGACGACGCCGACCGGCATGACCCGGGTGATGTCGGTCGTACCGTCGGCATATTGCCCACCCGAATCGATCAGGTAGAGTTGCCCCGGCAGGATCGGCGCATCGCTCTCGACCGTCGCCTTGTAGTGCGGGCTGGCGGCGTGGGCGCCCGTCGCGCTGATCGTGTCGAACGACAGGTCGCGCAGCAGCCCGGTTTCGGTGCGGATCGCCTCCAGCCGGTCCGACGCCGACAATTCGGTCAGCGTGCCCGAGGGTGCGGTTTCCTCGAACCATTTCAGGAAACGGACCATCGCCGCGCCGTCGCGCGCCTGTGCCGCGCGGTGTCCGGCGATCTCGACCGGGTTCTTGATCGCCTTGGCCAGCACGGTCGGGTCGCGTTCGGCGAGGATCGTCGCACCCGCGCTGCGCAGCGTGTCGTGGATCGCGGCAACGGCGCGATCCGGATCGGCGGCGACGCGTTTGCCCGCCAGTCCGTCCAGCGCTGCGGTGAAGTCGGCCATCGGACGGACCTGTACCGCGTTGCCGAGATGGCGGGCGACGTCCTCCCCGACCTTGCCGGGGGCGGCGAACAGATCGGCAGTGCCGTCGGCATGGACGATCGCGTAGCTGAGCGCGACCGGGGTATTCGAAACGTCGGTGCCGCGGATGTTGAAGGTCCATGCGATCGAATCGAGCGCCGACAGCACCACAGCATCGGCGCGGCGTTCGGTCAGCCATTCGCCGACCGCGGCGCGCTTCTCGGCCGAGGTGCGACCCGTCAGCGAATCGTCCTGCACCGCCATCGGCGCGAGCGACGGGGCAGGGCGGTCGGTCCACAACGCGTCGATCGGGTTGGCCGCGACCGGGGCCAGCGTCGCGCCGACGTCCGCCAAGGCCCGTTCGGTCGCCGCGACCCAATCGACCGTCGCCAGCCACGGATCGTAGCCGATCCGGTCGCCTGGCCTGGCATGACTGCCCAGCCAGTCGGCCATCGCCGTCGCGGGAACCTGCACGAACTGCCAGTCGGCGGCATCGACCTGTTCGCGGACCTGCAGCGTATAGCGCCCGTCGGTGAACATCGCCGCGGTATCGCGCAGCACGACGGCGCTGCCCGCCGAGCCCCTGAACCCGGTCAGCCAGCCGAGCCGCTGCGCATAGTCGCCGACATATTCGCTCATATATTCGTCGGTCAGGGGCACGACGAATCCGGTCAGGTCGAGCGTGGCGAGATGGACGCGCAGGGCGGCGAGGCGTTCGGCATGGTTGGTCATGCCCGTGCTCGTATCAAAGGCGACGATCGCGCAAAAGCACAAGCTCGCTCGACTTCCTCGGGTAGTCGTCCCACATGGGCGTCCTATGACCAAGCCCATCCCGCCGATCGCCGAACAACGTGACCACCGCTTCGAACGCCACGGTATTACCGTGTCCGATCACTGGGCATGGTTGCGCGACCCGAAGTACCCGAAGGTCGAGGACGCAACCATCCTCGACTATCTCCGGTCGGAGAACGACTATTTCGAGGCGGTGATGGGCCCGCACCAGCCGCTGGTCGACACGCTGTTCACCGAGATGCGCGCGCGGATCAAGGAAGACGACGCCACCGTGCCGCAGCGCGACGGCGACTGGTGGTACTGGTCCGATTTCGAGACGGGTGGCGAGTATCGCCGCTGGTGGCGCAAGCCCGTTGCGGGCGGCGACGACGAACTGATTCTCGACGAACCGGCACTGGCGGCTGGCAAGGAATATTTCCGGCTGGGCGCGCTGTCGGTCAGCCCCGACGGGCGGCTGCTGGCCTATGCGATCGACGATGACGGCGGCGAGCGGTTCGAGGCGCGGGTCAAGAATCTGGCCACCGGCGAACTGCTGTCCGACGTCATTCCGGGCACGCTGTCCGAACTGGTGTGGACCGCCGATTCGAGCGCCTTCCTCTACGGCCTCGCCAACGAACAGTGGCGTACCGACAATGCCCGGCTGCACCGCATCGGCACGGCCGTAGAGCAGGATATCGAGCTGTACCACGAGGCCGACGAAGGCTGGCGCGTGTCGGTGGGCGAGACGCAGTCGCGGCGGTTCCTCGTCATCTCGGCGGGCGATCACGTCACCAGCGAGGTGCGGCTGGTGCCCGCCGACGATCCGACCGCCGAACCGCTGCTGGTGAAGGCGCGCGAGGAAGGCGTGGAGTATGACGTCGAGGAGCATGACGGCACGCTGTTCATCCACACCAACGACACGCATCCGAACTTCCGTCTCGCCACCGCGAAGCTGGAGACCCCGGACGACTGGCGGGAATCGATCGCCGCCGATCCGCATTTCTACATGACCGGGGTCACGACCTTCGCGAAGCTGTTCGTGGTCGAGGGGCGGCTGGACGGGCTCGACCAGATCCGGCTGCACGACTATGCTGGCGGACAGGCGCGGCCGATCACCTTTCCCGAGGCGAGCTTCGTCGTCGGGCTGGGCGACAATCCCGAATACGACGTCGATACGCTGCGCCTCGGTTATGAATCGATGGTCACGCCGGGCACTGTCTATGACTATGACGTCGCCACCGGCGCGCTGACCGTCCGCAAGGTGCAGACCATCCCGTCGGGCTACGACCCCGCGAAATACGCGACCGAGCGGCTGCGGATCACCGCCCGCGACGGGACGGCGATCCCGTGTTCGGTGGTGTATCCGGAGGGCTTTCCGCGCGACGGGACGGGCAAGCTCTATCTCTACAGCTATGGCGCGTACGGCTATGCGATCCCGCCGGGCTTCTCGACCAGTCGCATGTCGTTCCTCGACCGCGGCATGGCGTTCGCCATCGCCCATATCCGTGGTGGCGACGATCTGGGCCAGCAATGGTATCTCGACGGGAAGCTCGACAAGCGGACCAACACCTTCAACGACTTCGTGGACGTGGCGAAGGGACTGATCGAGCTGGGCTTCACCGCCGAGGGCAGGATCGCCATCGCCGGGGGATCGGCGGGCGGCGAGCTGATGGGCGCGGTGATGAACTCCGATCCCGCGCTGTGGGGCGCGGTGGTTGCGAGCGTGCCGTTCGTCGACGTGCTGAACACGATGCTCGACGACAGCCTGCCGCTGACGCCGGGCGAATGGCCCGAATGGGGCAACCCGATCGAGGACAAGGCGGCGTTCGAGCTGATCGCTTCGTACAGCCCGTACGACAACGTCACCGCGCAAGCCTATCCGCCGGTGTTCATTTCGGGCGGGCTGAACGATCCGCGCGTGACCTATTGGGAGCCGGCCAAGTGGGCGGCACGGCTGCGCGCGACCAAGACCGACGACAATGTGCTGCTGCTCAAGACCAACATGGGGGCGGGCCATGGCGGCAAGTCGGGCCGGTGGGAGAGCCTGAAGGAAGCCGCCGAGGAGATGGCGTTCGTGCTGTGGCAGCTGGGGGTGGAGGGGTAATTCCGCCCCGGGACGGGGAGGGGGACAAGAGAAGCTGGTGGAGGG
>RPSH01000045.1 GCA_003946805.1 Bacillus sp. 2B10
GGCTGGCCGGGGGTCGGCGTCGCCTGTCCGAACGGATCGGGGAAGGCGAGATATTCGAGGCGGCCGCCATTGTTCAGGATGATGCGGTCGCGGCGGATCTCGGTCACCTGCGCGCCGGCGATCGCGTCGCCGACCTTGTACGGCCTCGCCGGTTCGTTGCCGATCGACACGAACGAGATCGAAAGTTCGGCGGGGCGGGCGAAGACGACGCCCTTGAGCACCGCCTGGATGCCGGTCGGGGCGGTGGCGTCGGCGGCGGTCGGGTTGCCGAAGGGAGCCCAGGCGACGGCGGGGCCGCTGTCGACGGTGACGGCGCGGGCGCGTGCTTCCGATGGCACGGTGATCGCGCCGGTATCGGCATGGCCGGCCAGTCGCCAGACCAGCCCGGCCAGCGCGACCGCGACCGAGACGATCGCGGCGGCGGCGAGCCAGTCGACCCAGCGTTCGCGGACGCGCAGGCGGCGGGCGACGATCATGCCGCGTCCTTGCGCAGGAAACCGTCGAGCCGGGCGAGCGGCGCGGTTTCGCCGGCCGGGGCGACGGTGATCGTCACCCGGTCGAGCACGGGGTCGCTGGTCGCGGTCCGGCTCACCGCCACGCTCCACGTCCGCCCCAGCATGTCCACCCGCTCCCCATTCGCCTCCGGCGTCCCCGCTTCCAGATCGGCCAGCCGGTTCTCGGCGACCCACATCGCGATCGCGCGCCGCTCGACGCCACGGGTCGAATCGATGTGCTGCTCGACCGCGCCGATCAGCCCTACCGTGGCGATCGCCAATACCGCCAGCGCCACCATCGCCTCGATCAAAGAAAAGCCGGCATCGTGATATTCCTCCCCGTCACGGGGAGGGGGACCATGCGCAGCATGGTGGAGGGGGGTGTCCGCGGACGCAACGGTCGTGTTCGGGGATAGCCCCCTCCACCACTGCTTCGCGGCGGTCCCCAGTATCGGGTCGGATCGTCCCCCGGACGATCCTCGACCATACGGGGTATGGTCGACCCGATACTCCGTGCCGGGAAGGATCATTTCAGCACCTTCGTCGCTCGCGCGGTGATGCCGTCATACTGCACGCGCCACGTCTGGTCGCCGCCCGTCACCGTCGCGCCCAGCGGCTGGCCGGTGCCGTCGACGCCGAGGATCACCGGCGGCGCGGTGTCCAGCGCCATGACCATCCCGCCGGGCAGGGTGTGGAACGCCAGCGCATCGTCGGTGATCGGCACCAGCCCGCGCGGACCGACGCGGGCGAAGCCATAGCCATGGGTGTCGGTGGTCAGCGCGATCAGCTGGTCGCCGAGCATCGCGTCGTCGGCCGCCGCCTGCAGCCGGACGGCGAGGCGCCGGGCCTCCGCCTCGACATTGGGCGCGCGGGTGGCGCTGCCGATGCCGAGGCTGACCGCACCCGCCGCCACGCCGATGATGGCGAGGACGATCAGCATCTCGATCAGGGTCATGCCGGACTGGGAATCATCCTTCGTCGCTCCCGCGCAGGCGGGAGCCCATAGACGCGAACGTCGCGGATCAATCGCGAGCGTCGGCGGCAATGGATTCCCGCCTTCGCGGGAATGACGATAGGCGGGGGTCTGACTCAGCGCGCCGACCCGTCGATATCGGCGTCGAGGTCCTCGCCGCCGGGCTTGCCGTCCTTGCCGAGCGACTTGATCGCGAAGCGCCCGCCGGTCGATTCGTAGACATAGGGATTGCCCCAAGGGTCCTGTGGCATCTGCGACAGGTATCCGTCGGGGGGATAGGCGCCGGGCACCGGCGGCTGCGACGGTTTTTCGACCAGCGCCTTCAGCCCCTGCGTCGTCGTCGGATAGTCGCCATTGTCGAGCCGGTACATTTTCAGCGCGGCGGAGATCGACTTGATGTCGGTGCCGGCGGTGGTCACCCGCGCCTGATCGGGGCGGTTGATGACGTTGGGCACGATCAGCGCCGCGACCAGCGCGATGATCGCCAGCACGACGATCATTTCGACCAGTGTCAGGCCGGCCTGGCTGTCGGGGACAGAAACCTTGCGGGCGGCGGGGTTCGCGGCCAAGGTGTCACGAAACTTTCGGAATAAGATGCGCATCCACGCCCCAATGCGTCCACACGATGAAGCCATTGTGACAATCGAACCTGCCCCCGCCGGTTCGTCCGCCGGCGTGTGGGCTGTCGCGGGCGGCGAAGCCATTGTAGTCGATGGTGCGGCCCCGGCAACAACCTTGCTGATTCCGTCCGAATCGGTCCTGCTGCTCGGCGTCGACCTGCCGCTGCCGACGCGGGCGAAGCGGCTCGCGGCGTTGCCCTTTGCGATCGAGGACCGGATCGCCGATCCGGTCGATGCGGTGCATCTGGCGCTGGGCGAGGCGGTGGGCGAGCGGCGCTATCTGGTCGCGGTGGTGCGGCACGCGGTGATGGCGGAGTGGATCGCGATTGCCGAGGCCGCCGGGATCGGGTCGGCGGCGTTCGTCCCTGACGCGCTGGCGCTGCCGGCTCCGGTCGAGGGCTGGACCGTCGAGGTGACCGGTGGTCGCGCGCTGGTGCGGGCCGCCGACGGCACCGGATTCGCGGTGCCGCTGGCGATGCTGGTCGCGGCATGGGACGCGGCGGGGCGGCCGAAGGCGCAGGCGTCGGGCGATCCGCTGCCGGAAGCGATGGCGGGCGACGGCGCGGCATTTCCCGCCGGCAGCATCGCGGACCGGGTCGCCGCCGCGCCGATCGACCTGCGGCAGGGCAGCTATGCCCGGCGCCGGACGGCCTGGCCCAGCACCACGCGCAAGGTCGCCATGATCCTCGGGGCTGCCGCGCTGGCGCATGGCGTGATCGCGGTGGCCGATACGCTGATGCTGCAACGGATCGCCGAGCGGCGGCACGACGCGCTGCAACAGCTGGTCGCGACGACGGCGCCGGCGGTGCCCACCGGCGGGGACGATTTTCTGATCCGCGTCGCCGACCTGCTGCCGCGTCCGACCGGGACCAACCGGTTCGTGCCGCTGCTGTCGCGCGTCGGTGGCGCGCTGAGCCCGATCGGCCCGGTGCTGGTGGTGCGGACGATGACGTTCGAGGGCAATGCACTGACGATCGAATGCGAATCGCCCGAAACCGGCATGGCCGACCGGGTACGCGCCGCGCTGTCCGCCGCCGGGGTCGCCGCGCAGGTGGTGGCCGCGCCGGGTGGAACCCTGCGCATCGTGGCGCGCGGGGCATGATCGTGCTGCTGAAACGGGGTGCCCGGATCGAGGGCGCGCTGGGCCGCTTCGACGCGTGGTGGCAGGGGCTGTCGACGCGCGAGCGGGTGCTGGTCGGCACGCTTGCCGCGCTGCTGGCCGGGGTCGTGCTGGTGTACGGCGTGGTCAAGCCGGTGCAGGCGGCACGGGCGCAGGCGCGCGCCGACATCCGCCAGGCCGAGACGCTGATGGCGCGGGTGCGTGCCGCCGGGCGGCTGGAAGCCGCGCCGCAGACCATCGCCGCCGGACCGCCGCAGTCGGTCGTCAGTTCGACCGCGGCGACCGCAGGGCTGCAACCGACCGTGGCGGAGGCGAACGGCAGGGTCACCGCGACGCTGACCGATGCGCCCTATCCGGCGGTGGTGACGTGGCTGGGTTCGGTCGCATCGACCAGCACGATCGGCGTGCGGCGGGTGACGATGCAGCGCGGTTCGGCTTCCGGCCGGGTCAATGCGACCGTGGAGTTCCAGCCGTGACCGATACGTTGCTCCATGCCGAACCGGTGCGCCTGCCATACGGTTATGCGCGCAAGGGCGGCGTGCTGATTCGCCTAGGCAAGGGCGGCATGGAGTGCGTCCACCGCGCCGACGCGACGCTGGATGCGATGCTGGAGGTGCAGCGGGTCGCGCCGGGGGTGCCGTTCGTCGCGCTGGACGATGCCGGGTTCGATGCGGCGTTGCAGGCGAGCTATGGCGGCAGCGCCTCGACCGCCGCCGATATCGAACTGGCCGAAACCGACCTGGCGGCATTGGCCGACAGCGCGGCGGCGGTCGACGACCTGCTCGACGCACGCGACGATTCGCCGGTCATCCGCCTCATCAACGCGCTGTTGCTGGAGGCGATCAAGGAAGGCGCGTCGGACGTCCATGTCGAGACGCAGGAAAAGCGCCTCGTCGTCCGCTTCCGCATCGACGGCGTGCTGCGCGACATCGTCGAACCGCCGCGCGCGCTCGCCCCGCTGCTGGTCAGCCGGATCAAGGTCATGGCGAAACTCGACATCGCCGAGCGCCGCACGCCGCAGGACGGGCGGGTGACGCTGCGCATCGGCGGGCACGACGTCGATGCGCGTGTCTCGACCATGCCGACCCAGCATGGCGAACGGGTGGTGCTGCGCCTGCTGGAGCGCGGCGGCATGATGCTCGACCTCGCCGGTCTCGGTATGTCGGAGCGCGACGAGGCGGTGTTCGGGCGGCTGCTGGAGCGGCCGCACGGGCTGTTGCTGGTCACCGGACCGACGGGGTCGGGCAAGACGACGACACTCTACACCGCGCTGACCCGCCTGAACGATCGCCGCCGCAACGTGATGACGGTCGAGGACCCGATCGAATATGAACTGGCCGGCATCGCCCAGACGCAGGTCAATCCGCGCACCGACATGACGTTCGCGCGCGGGCTGCGCGCGATCCTGCGGCAGGACCCCGACGTCATCATGGTCGGCGAAATCCGCGATCAGGAAACGGCGCAGACCGCGGTACGATCGTCGATGACCGGCCATTTCGTGCTGTCGACGCTGCATACCAACACCGCGATCGGATCGGTCACGCGGCTGATCGACATGGGGGTGGAGCGGTATCTGCTGGCGCCGATGCTGGTCGGGCTGGTCGCGCAGCGGCTGGTGCGGCGGTTGTGCGTGCATTGCCGCTGGCAGGATCGTGCGACCGAGGCGGACAGCGTGCTGCTGGGCGGGGCGATCAAGCCGGGCAAGAAACTGTGGCGCAAGGGCGGGTGTGAGGCGTGCCATCACGAGGGCTATCGCGGGCGCGCCGGGTTGTACGAGGTCGTGGCGGTCGACGACCGGTTGCAGGCGATGATCCACAACGGTGCGGCCGAGGCGGAGCTGGAGCGGGCGGCACGGGTGGACAATCCGGCATTGCTGGACGATGGCGTGGCGAAGGTGAAGGCCGGAGTGACCACCGTCGAGGAAGTCGCTCGGGTCGTGCGGGACGAGGGGTGAGTCTTAATACCCTAACACCCACCCGTTCGGTTCGAGTAGCGATCGAGCTTGTCGAGAGCGCGTATCGAGAACGGGGTTCCGCTGGGCAGGCGTTCTCGACGGACGCTTCTCGACAAGCTCGAAGCTGCTCGAACCAAACGGCAATTTTGACGGGGATACGTAGGTGACCGCCTACACCTATCGCGCCGCCTCCCGCACCGGTGCGACCGTCAAGGGCATCATCGAAGCCTCCAGCCCCGCCGCCGCCCGCGCCGCTTTACGCGAACGCGGTGAATTGCCGCTGTCGGTCGAGGAAGCCGCCGAACGCGGCCCGAAGCTCGGCAGCATCCAGCTGCCCCGGCTGTTTCGCCGCGGGGTGTCGGCCAAGGCGCTGGCGACGCTCACCCGGCAGATCGCGACCCTGGTCGGGTCGGATATCTCGATCGAGGAATCGCTGCGCATCGTCGCGCAGCAGGCGGACAATGCCGCGGTCAACGCGCTGCTGCTGGACGTGCGCGCCGCGATCCTCGACGGGCGCAGCTTCGCGCAGGGGCTGGCGCGGCATCCCGGGGCGTTTCCGGAATTCTATCGCGCGTCGGTGGCGGCGGGGGAACAGTCGGGGCGACTGCCCGACGTGCTTAACCACCTTGCCAATTTCGTCGAGACGCGGCAGGCCAACGGGCAGAAGATGCAGCTCGCGCTGCTGTATCCGGCGCTGCTCGCCACCGTCAGCTTCGGCATGATGGTGCTGCTGATGGTCTATGTCGTGCCCGACATCGTGCGCGTGTTCGTGTCGCGCGGGGCGGAACTGCCCTTCCTGACGCGGGCGCTGATCGCCGTGTCGGCGTTCATCCAGAAGTTCGGGCTGGTCGTCGCGGTGGCGGCGCTGGTCGCGTTCGTCGCCGGGGCGCGATGGTTGAAGGTGCCGCGCAACCGGCTGGCGGTCGACCGGCGACTGGCGACACGCCGTCCGTTCCGCCGGTTCAGCCGCCAGCACAATGCCGCCCGCTTCGCCGGGAGCCTGGCGACGCTGGTCGGCAGCGCGGTGCCGCTGGTCGAGGCGCTGCACGCCGCCGCCGCGGTCACCCCCAACCGCTTCGTGCGCGACAAGGCGCTGACCGTCGCGGCGCGGGTGCGCGAGGGGTTGTCGCTGCGCGCGGCGATGGCGGAGGCGGAGATATTTCCATCGATGCTGGTGGCGATCGTCGCGTCGGGCGAGACGTCGGGGCGGCTGGCCCCCGCGCTCGACCGTGCCTCGGGCGAGCTGGAGCGCGAACTCGACGCGCTGGTCGCGACGCTGGTCGCGCTGGTCGAACCGATGGTGCTGCTGCTGATGGGCGGGCTGGTGCTGATGATGGTGCTGGCGATCCTGTTGCCGATCATCAACCTGAACAATCTGGTGACGATTTGATCCCGTATCCTCGCGCAGGCGGGGATCCAGAGTTTGATACACTCATATCGAAACGGGCGTCATCCCAGCGAAGGCTGGGATCTCCCGGTGGTAGCGCGTAGCAGGAGTCGATGGAGACCCCAGCCTACGCTGGGGTGACGTTTCCATACGGATGGATCAAACACCCAGGGTCGCGAGTGCTGTCGTTCGTGGCTCCGGCCCCCCACCTCCGCCGGGGTACGGTTCGCGTCGGCGTGGGCGCGTGCTATCGCTGCCGTTCGTATCGTAACAAGGAAGTGCCATGACCGACCTCGCCCGCATCGTCGCCGAGGTGACGGAAGAGATCACCGCCAACGCCGCCGCGATCGAGGCGGCGGCGGAGGCGGGCCACGACTATCCGCCCGACTGGTTCGGCATGGCGGTGGCGACGCCCGATGGCGGGCTGTTCCATGGCGGCTATGCGCATATCCGCTTTCCGCTCCAGAGCATTTCCAAGGTCTTCGCCCTCGAACTGGCGCTGGAGGCGTGCGGCGACAAGGTGTTCAAGCGCGTCGGGCGCGAGCCGTCGGGCGATCCGTTCAACTCGATCGTCGACCTCGAACGCAACAAGGGGGTGCCGCGCAACCCGTTCATCAATGCAGGCGCACTGGTGGTGTGCGACATCCTGGTCGAGCACAAGGGCGACGACGCGTCGGCGCGGGCGGTGGTCGAGTTCGTGCGCGCGCAGGCGGGGCTTGGTGACGTCATCCTCAACGACGATGTGCTGGAAAGCGGGCGCAAGGGCGGCGATCTGAACCGCGCGATGATGAGCTTCGCGAAGCATCACGGCAACCTGCATGGCGACATCGACGAGGTGATGGAAGCCTATGTCCATCAATGCGCGATCGAGATCGACGCGAAGTCGCTGGCGAAGGCTGGGCTGTTCCTGACCCGCACCGCACGGACCGGTGATGTGGAAGGCGACAAGCGGGCGAAGCGGACGCGGCGGCTGTTGTCGCTGATGACGACCAGCGGGCAATATGACGGGTCGGGCGATTTCGCGTACCGCGTCGGGCTGCCCGCCAAGAGCGGGGTGGGGGGCGGCATCCTCGCCATCGTGCCGCAGGTCGCGTCGATCGCGGTGTGGTCGAACAATCTCGACAGGCAGGGCAATTCGATCCTCGGCGTCCGGGCACTGGAGCTGCTGGCGGACAAGGCGGACTGGTCGGTGTTCGGGTGAGCCTCATCGTTCTCCCCCTATCCAACCCGTTCATCCTGAGTAGCCACTGAGCTTGTCGAAGGGGCGTATCGAAGGATCGCACGTGGCTGGATGCTTCGATACCGTAACAGGTAAACCATGCCCCGCATGGTTTAGGATCGTCCGGGGGACGATCCGACCTGTTACGCTTCGACAAGCTCAGCCCCTACTCAGCACGAACGGTTTGGACTCTTTCTCGGCTACTTGCCCCCCCCCCTCCCGTTTGCTTCGAGCGCAGGTTCGAGCCTGTCGAGAACCGAAGTCGAGAAGGGGGTGCACCAAACGACCAAGTTCTCGACGGACGTTTCTCGACTTCGCTCGAAACTGCTCGAACCGAACGGGATGGAGAGGGCGGTCAGTTGCCTGACGCCGGCCCCAGCAGGTCCAGCACCGCGGCGGTCATCGCGATCGTGCCGGTCACGATCGAGGGTTCCGGCGCGACCTTGAACAACGGCGAGTGGTGCGAGGGGACCGGCGGGCCGCCGTTCCTCGCTGCGACGATGTCGGCCAGCGGGGTCCCGCCGACCGCGAAATAATAGCCCTTCACCTTCGAATCCGGCTGGACGAGATAAGCAAAGTCCTCCGCGCCCATGCCGGTCTGTTCGAACGGCACGACGTTCTTCGGCCCCAGCGTCGTCGCCATCACCGTGTTGAGGCGGCGGGCGAGCGGGGCGTCGTTGATCGTGGTCGGCGTGCCCTCGATCACCTTTGCGGTCGGCATCCGGTCGGCGGGCATCCCGTTCAGCGTGCCGATGCCGGTGGTGACGCGCTGGATGCCGGACAGCAGCTGCTTGCGCGTCGCTTCGTCGTTGGCGCGCACCGTCACCTGCAATTTCGCCATGTCGCTGATGATGTTGTGCTTGAGACCGGCATGGAACGATCCGACGGTGATGACGCCGGGGTCGAGCGGCTGGCGTTCGCGGCTGACGAGGCCCTGCAGCGCGATCACCAGCTGCGACGCCATGTAGACCGGGTCCTTGCCGGCATGCGGACTGGCGCCATGCGCGCCGATGCCGGGGACGTCGATATCGATCGAGTCCGACGACGAATACTGAATGCCCTCCGATGCCGACACCATGCCGGCGGGGAGCCCCGCGGCGACGTGGAAGGCAAGGGCATATTCGGGCTTGGGGAAGCGGCTGTAGAGACCGTCCGCCAGCATCGCCTTCGCCCCGCCGACGCGTTCCTCGGCCGGCTGGACGATGAAGACGATCGTGCCTTTCCACCGGTCCTTCAGCGCCGCGAGCCGGCGGGCGGTGCCGACCATCGCGGTGATGTGCGTGTCGTGGCCGCAGGCGTGCATCACCGGGGCCTCGACGCCGTCGACGCCGACCTGGCGTATCTTGCTGGCATTGGGCAGGCCCGATTTCTCCTCGACCGGCAGGCCGTCCATGTCGGCACGGACCAGCACGGTCGGGCCGGCGCCGTTCCTGAGCACGCCGACGACCCCGGTGCCGCCGACGCCGGTCGTGACCTGCATGCCCGATACCTTGCGCAGTTCGGTCGCCATGCGTTCACCGGTCTTCACCTCCTTGAACGACAGCTCGGGGTTGCGGTGGAACCAGTCCCACATGCTGCCCAGCGACGCGCTGTAATCGGCGCGGACGGCGGGGGCCCAGTCGGGCTCGGCCATGGCGGGCGTGGCGGCGAGCAGGCAGGCGGCGGTGGCGAGCAGTTTGCGCATGATACGGGTCCCCTTGTGCGGCGCAGGCTATCGGGTTCGGTGCTCGTGTCGAGGGGGATTTGGTTCACGCGAAGGCGCGAAGGTCGCGAAGCGTAAGAAGAAGGGAGTGGTTCGCGCGGAGGCGCGGAGACGCGGAGGAGGTCCGTACGGGGAACGTCACTCTTCTCTCAGTCATCCGGATATCGTCATGCCAGCGAAGGCTGGCATCTCCCGCGGCGAGGCGAGCGCTCTACAACCGGGAGACCCCAGCCTTCGCTGGGGTGACGTTTGTGGCAGATGCGGGTGCTGGCCGGTTACGCAACCCCTCCGCGTCTCCGCGTCTCTGCGCGAACCACTCCCTTCTTCGCGCTTGCGCGCGAATCCGACAGCGCCGAATGTTGCCCTCCCGTTCCGCGCCACCCATATTCCGGCGCATGGCGATCATGATCCGCACCGACCTGTCCGAACCGGAAACCGGGCAGACCTTCATTCCCCACCGCCCGGCGCGCCCAGAGAAGGTGGATGCGGGCAAGCGATTCGTCATCAGGTCCGACTACCAGCCCGCCGGCGACCAGCCGACCGCGATTGCCGAACTGGTCGCAGCGGCGCGGGCCGGGGAGAAGGATCAGGTGCTGCTGGGCGTCACGGGCTCCGGCAAGACCTTCACCATGGCCAAGACGATCGAGGAGTTGCAGCGCCCCGCGCTGATCCTCGCGCCCAACAAGATCCTTGCGGCGCAGCTGTACGGCGAGATGAAGTCGTTCTTCCCGGACAATGCCGTCGAATATTTCGTCAGCTATTACGACTATTACCAGCCAGAAGCCTATGTCGCGCGGTCGGACACGTATATCGAAAAGGAAAGCTCGACCAACGAGGCGATCGACCGGATGCGCCATTCGGCCACCCGCTCGCTGCTGGAGCGCGACGACGTCATCATCGTCGCGTCGGTGTCGTGCCTGTACGGCATCGGATCGGTCGAAACCTATTCGGCGATGATCTTCGACCTGAAAAAGGGTGACGTGGTCGACCAGCGCGAGATCGTGCGCAAGCTGGTCGCGCTGCAATACAAGCGCAACGACGCCGCGTTCCAGCGCGGCAATTTCCGCGTGCGTGGCGACAGCCTCGAACTGTTTCCGTCGCATTATGACGACAGCGCGTGGCGCATCACCTTCTTCGGCGACGATATCGAGGAGATCACCGAGTTCGACCCGCTGACCGGCAAGAAGGTCGCCAGCCTCAATTCGATCCGCGTCTATGCCAATTCGCACTATGTGACGCCGGGGCCGACGCTGAAACAGGCAGGCGAGGCGATCCGCCACGAACTCACCGAGCGGTTGAAGGAACTGGTGATGGAGGGCAAGCTGCTGGAGGCACAGCGGCTGGAACAGCGCACCAATTTCGACCTCGAGATGATCGCGGCGACCGGAAGCTGCGCGGGGATCGAGAATTACAGCCGCTTCCTGACCGGCCGCCTGCCCGGCGAACCGCCGCCCACGCTGTTCGAATATCTGCCCGAAAATGCGCTGCTGTTCGTCGACGAAAGCCACCAGACGATCGGGCAGATCAACGGCATGTCGCGCGGCGATCACCGGCGCAAGATCACGCTGGCCGAATATGGCTTCCGCCTGCCCTCCGCGATCGACAACCGCCCCTTGCGCTTCAACGAATGGGACGCGATGCGGCCGCAGACGGTGTGCGTGTCGGCGACGCCGGGGTCGTGGGAGATGGAACAGACCGGCGGCGTGTTCAGCGAACAGGTCATCCGCCCGACGGGCCTCATCGATCCGCCGATCACGATCCGCCCGGTCGAGGAACAGGTCGACGACCTGATCCACGAGGCGAAGGAGACGGCGAAGAACGGTTATCGCACGCTGGTCACCACCCTGACCAAGCGCATGGCCGAGGATCTGACCGAGTTCATGCACGAGGCGGGTCTGAAGGTCCGCTACATGCACAGCGATGTCGAGACGCTGGAGCGCATCGAGCTGATCCGCGACCTGCGCATGGGCGTGTACGACGTGCTGGTCGGCATCAACCTGTTGCGCGAGGGGCTGGACATTCCCGAATGCGGGCTGGTCGCGATCCTCGATGCCGACAAGGAAGGGTTCCTGCGCAGCGAAACCTCGCTCATCCAGACGATCGGCCGCGCCGCGCGCAACGTCGACGGGCGGGTGATCCTGTATGCCGACCGGATGACCGGCAGCATGGAACGCGCCATCGCCGAAACCGACCGCCGCCGCGAGAAGCAGCGCGAATACAATGCGCTGCACGGCATCACCCCGACGACGATCAAGCGCCAGATCGGCGACATCATCGCCGACGTCGCATCGCGCGATCAGGTGACGGTCGAGATCGACGAGGACGGTCCGCGCCACATGGTCGGCCACAATCTGCGCTCATACATCGAAAGCCTCGAAAAGCAGATGCGCGAGGCGGCGGCGAATCTGGAGTTCGAGACCGCGGGGCGGCTGCGCGACGAGATCCGGTCGTTGGAGAATGAGGAACTGGGCTTGCCGGCGAGCGAACATAAGGCGCCGGTCATGGGCCGATCGAACGAAGGCAAGCCCGGCACGCGCAAGACGCGCTATGGCAAGCAGAAGGCGATGCGGATGGCCGGGGGCGGGGCGCGGGGGCGGTAACCTCCGGCCCCGTCATTCCCACGCAGGCGGGAATCCATAGCCTCCGTCGTCGCGGCTGGAATCGCAACGTCAGCGCATAGGGACTCCCGCATGCGCGGGAGTGACGAATAGTCTGTCGTCATTCCGGCGCAGGCCGGGATCCATTGTGTCGGGTGCTCGCGCCGCTATCGCGATGTCGCCCCATCCATGGATTCCGGCCTGCGCCGGAATGACGGACGCGGGTTGGTACCGTCGCATCCCATCCCCGGTTGAGGCTGCCGGCCGCATCGCCCATAAGGTGGCCATGCGTATCCTGTTTCCCCTCGCCACCGTCGTCCTGCTTGCCGGATGCGTGCCGCCCGGTGCGCCGCCTGCGACCGAAGAGGTGCCGGCACCCGTGCAGCGGCCGGTGCCTGTCCGTCCCGCGCCCGTGCCGCCGGTCAGCGGCGACTGGCGCGACCTGCCGCGCACGCCCGGCGACTGGCAGTATCGCGGCCTCGGCACCGGATCGGTGGCGACCTATGGCACGCGCGGCGCGGCACCGGTCGCGACGCTGACGTGCAACCGTGCCGGCGGCCAGGTGACGATGACCTTCGCCACGCCGCGCCCCGCCCCCGGCACGCTGACGATCCGCACCACCAGCACGCAGCGCAGCCTGCCCGTTCAGCCGATGGCGGGCGGGGTCGGTGTCGCGCTTGCCGCAAGCGACCGGCTGCTCGATGCGATCGGATTCAGCCGCGGGCGCTTCGTGGTCGAGGGCGCGCCGGTCGGGCGGCTGGTGCTGCCGGCCTGGGCCGAGGTGCTGCGCGTGACCGAGGATTGCCGCGGCTGATGCGGCGGGCGCTGCTCGCCTTGTCGGTGCTGGCCGGTTGTTCGGGCGAACCGCCGCCGCCCGCGCCGCAGCCGAGTGTGCAGCCGACGCCGGCCCCGTTGCCGAGCGCGACACGCTCACCGCGCCCGCTCAGGCCCGGACAATTGCCGACGCCCGAGCTCGACGGCGCGGTGCCGCTGGCCGGCAACTGGTCGGCGACGCCGGGGGCGGCGACCTATCGCTTCGAGGGCGGCACCGTGTTCGCGATCCGCTGCGACCGGGCGGCGCGACGGATCGTGCTGTCACGCGGCGTGGGGGAGGGCGATACGATCAGCCTGTTCACCGACAATGCGGCGGCGACCTTCCCCGCGCAGGTCGTCGATGGCGCGCTGGAGACACCGGTCACCACCGGCCAGACGTTCCTCGATGCCCTGGCCGACGCCGAGGTATTCGCAGTCGCGTCGGGCAAGAGCCCGGTGCTGCGGGTGCCCGGCGACAAGGCGATTGGTGCGGTGGTGCGGGGATGTCGCCCGGCGGGGCGATGAGCGCCGCACGGGCTGTCGAGTATGGCGGAAATCCCGCGCATTACAAGTCTTGCAGGTGCGCGCCCGATGCCCCAAATTCCGGGTGCGCATCGTTCGGTGCGTAACGGCTTTAACTAGCGAAAGGAGGTGATCCGATGTCTCATGGTTCAGCAGTGGGTTCGGTTCAGTTCGTTCGGGAGACGCGCCGCTAAACGCCGATAGGGTCGCGTGCGGGGGGTATCCTCCCCCAGTCAACGCCGTGATCCTGGCACATGCGGTTCGCATGGTCTCCCGGGCTGGAGCTTCCGGCCGCTGACCATGCTTGAGGTCGCCGGGCGTCGAGAGACCCCGGCGGCCTCTTTCATATCCGGGGATGTCGATCCCCGGTCTACCCGGCCAGCAGCGTGGCCCAGGCTGGGGCCTCCGGCGGCTCCTGCGACGTGCTATACCGGGGAGATCCCGGCCTGCGCCGGGATGACGCTGGCGATACCGGGGCAGAGAGGCAGCGTTACCTCGCCAGCGTACGATGTCCCGCCGCCAGCGTGATCGCGACCAGCGACCCGCCGACGATATTCCCCGCCGTCGCCAGCAACAGATTGCCGAGCAGCGGCCCCATCGGCACCGCAGCGGGATCGAGGCCCCACGCGATCGGCAGCAGCGTCATGTTCGCCACCGAATGTTCGAACCCGGCGGCGACGAACAGCGTCACCGGACCGATCACGCTCGCGATCTTGCCCGCGACGGTGGTGGCCCCGGTCGCCATCCACACCGCCAGACACACCAGCATGTTGGCGAGCACGCCCGAAGCGAGCAGTTCGACCCAGTCCTTGGCAAGCTTGGTATCGGCGGTCTTGAGCGCCGCCGCCGCGACCGCGCCGTCGATCGCTTGCGGAGCGCCCGATGCGACGAACAGCGCGGCGACCCCGAGGCTGCCGATCAGGTTCGCGACCCACACCACGCTCCAGTCGCGAAGCGTCTCGCCGATGCCCAGCCGATCCTGCGCCGCGGGCAGCACCAGCATGGTGTTGCCGGTGAAGAGCTGCGTACCCGTCACCATCACCAGCATCAGCCCGACCGAGAAGGCGACGCCCGACAGCAACTGCGTCGCGCCGCCGGGCGCCATTCCCGCCTGCGCCACCAGATAGCCGATCGCGCCGAACCCGATCTGCGCGCCGGCGGCGATCCCCAGCAGCAGCATCGCGCCGACCGGCGGCCGGGCCTTGGCCAGCATGGCGTCGTCGACGTTGTCGGCCAGCGTGTCGGCGGTCGCGTCGTCCTGTGCCATGGCAGATTCCCTTTCGGTGTGAAGGGAAGGGAACGATCCGGCGGGGCGGCGGCTCCCTATCGCAGGATCGGCGCCATATCGATCACGCGGACGTCCTGCATCTGGTGGAGATAGGCGTCGAGATACGGCTTGTGCGACGCCCCGACGACGACCAGCGCGCGTATCCCCGGACGCCCGCCCAGCATGTCGCGGATGTTGGCCGCCATGCGCAGGTTCCGCGTTTCCCAATAGGCGACATATTGCCGCCCGAACCGCCGGGGCGAGGGCTCCTCCAGCGCGGCGCCGAAGTCGCTGTCATACACCGTCCGGCCGAGCCCCGCGCTGTTCATCGAGCGATAGAGCGTCAGGATGCCGTCACCGGTCGCCAGATCACGGCTCGCAGTTTCGTCCTGCCGCTTGCGCCGGGTGAGCGCGGCATTGTCCCACGCCTTCTGGATCGCGGCGCCATAGGCGGCTTCGTCGGCCTTTGGTGTCATCCGGTCGGCGCTGTGGTCGTCCATCGCGTAGACCCGCTCCAGCCCGAGCCGGGCGGCAAGCCGTGCGGCGATCATCAGGCTTTCGTCGCGCCGGGTTTCGAGCCTGCCCAGATGCTGGACCAGCGCCTCGTCGAGCCCGTCACCGACCTTGCGCTCGGCTGGCGGCAGGCGCAGCCACTGGACCAGTGCCGAAGCCTCCTCGCCTGCCGCGAGGAACAGGGCGGCGAGGCGCCGCCGCCGCGAAGGGGCGGGGGCAGGGGCCGGGTCGGTCAGCATCGTCTCGAACGCCGCCGTCGCGGCGGGCACGTCCAGCCCCGTCGCAGCGCGGGCGGCTGCGGTGTCGGGGCAATAGGACGACACGGTATCGGCGTAACGATAATGATAGCGACGCAGTTCGTCGCATTGCGCCCCCGACAGCGCCTCGATCGCGATCGCCTGCGGCCGCCATGCGGCGAGCCGGTCGAGCAGCGGGCGGAGCGCTTCGGGACGAAAGCGCTCCGGCAGTTGCGACAGGTGGGTCGACCCGAGGACCGCGACTTCGTTCGCCGGGCCGGATCGGGGTCCCTTGTGCGCCGATGGGTCGAAGTCGGGGCGGTAGGTCTGGGCCGTCGCCGGCGTGGCGAGCGTCAATAGCGCGAACAGGATGCGATACATGGGTCCCCCTTGGTCTACGTCGCAGGATAGGGGGCGGCAGGTGGAGAGGAAAGGTCGTTGCCCCGGCCCTGCGCTGGGAGCCGGCTCCTTGTCCTGCGACGGACGGGAAGAAGGGGACTCCGGTCACGCCCGGGGTGACGCCGGGGGTGAGCTGTCGGGCAGGGCCGGCGCCGGCACCCCAAAACGAAACCGCCGCCCGGTTGCCCGGACGGCGGCTTGTCAGTGCAGCGAGGGTCCGAACGATCAGTCGTTCAGATACTCGCCCGCATCGGCGTCGGTGCCGGTGCCCGAGGGCACGACATCGGCCAGCGGATCATTGGCACCCTGTCCGTCGCGGGGCGAACGGGCCAGTTCGGCGGCGTGCTCTTCCTCGGCCGAATTCGGCGCGATGAAGCCGGCCAGCGCCTTCTGCTGCGCACGCAGCGCCGCGTCGCGCGACGAGGCCGCCACGCGCAGGCGGTTCATGCCGGCACCGGTGCCCGCCGGGATCAGGCGGCCGACGATGACGTTTTCCTTCAGACCGTTCAGGCTGTCGATCTTGCCCTGCACCGAAGCCTCGGTGAGGACGCGGGTCGTTTCCTGGAACGAGGCGGCCGAGATGAACGACCGCGTCTGGAGCGACGCCTTGGTGATGCCGAGCAACACCGGCTTGCCCTGCGCGGGAGCCAGCCCCGCGTCGAGCTTCGCATTGGCTTCGTCCATCTCGTCGCGGTCGAGCTGTTCGCCCGCCAGCAGGGTGGTGTCGCCACCGTCGGTGATCTCGACCTTCTGCAGCATCTGACGAACGATCGTCTCGATGTGCTTGTCGTTGATCTTCACGCCCTGCAGTCGATAGACGCCCTGGATTTCGCTGACCAGATATTCGGCCAGCGGCTCGATGCCGAGCGTTTCCAGAATGTCGTGCGGGTTCGGCGAGCCGCCGATCAGGTTGTCGCCACGCTTGACGTAGTCGCCTTCCTGAACGTCGATCACCTTCGACTTCGGGATCAGATACTCGACGACGTCGCCGCCATCCTCGGGCTGGATGCCGATCTTGCGCTTCGCCTTGTAATCCTTGCCGAAGATCACGCGGCCCGAGACCTTGGCGATGATCGCCGCCTCCTTCGGGATGCGTGCCTCGAACAGCTCGGCGACGCGCGGCAGACCGCCGGTGATGTCGCGGGTCTTGGCCGATTCACGGGCGACACGGGCAAGAACGTCGCCCGCCTGCACGCTCGCACCGTCCTCGACCGACAGCACCGCGCCCGGCGCCAGCATGTAGCGCGCGGCCTCGCCCGAATTCGCATCGAGCAGGGTCATGCGCGGACGCAGATCCTCCTTCGACTTGGTCGTCGCGCGATATTCGATGATCTCGCGCTGGGCGATACCGGTCGCTTCGTCGACGCGCTCGGTGACGGTCTTGTTCTCGATCAGGTCGATGAACTTCACCGTACCCGCCGTTTCGGTGATGACCGGCGCGGTGAACGGATCCCATTCGGCCATGCGGTCGCCCTGCGAGACGATGTGGCCATCGTCGAACAGCACGTACGCGCCGTACGGGATACGGTGTACCGACAGGTCGCGGCCGTCCATGTCGACGATCGCGATCTCGCCCGAACGGCTGAGCACCACCCGGCGCCCGCGCTGATCCTCGATCAGGCGCAGGTCGCGGAACTCGACCGTGCCGTCGACCGGCGCCTCGAGGTTCGACTGCTCGTTCAGCTGCGCCGCACCACCGATGTGGAAGGTACGCATGGTCAGCTGCGTGCCCGGTTCACCGATCGACTGCGCCGCGATGACGCCGACCGCTTCGCCGATGTTCACCGGCGTACCACGGGCGAGGTCACGGCCGTAGCAGGTGCCGCAGACGCCGACCTTGGCTTCGCAGACCAGCGGGCTGCGGATCTTCATCGCCTGCAGGCCGAGCGCCTCGATCTTCGTGATCATCGCCTCGTCGAGCAACGTGCCGGTCGGGAACACGACCTCGCCGTTCTTGGGGTCGACCACGTCCTCTGCCGTGGTCCGGCCGAGGATGCGCTCGCCGAGCGACGCGATGGTCGCGCCGCCTTCGATGATCGAGCGCATTTCCAGCGCGCGCTGGGTGCCGCAATCGTCCATGATGACGACGCAGTCCTGCGACACGTCGACCAGACGGCGGGTCAGATAGCCCGAGTTCGCCGTCTTGAGCGCCGTATCCGCAAGGCCCTTGCGGGCGCCGTGGGTCGAGTTGAAGTACTCAAGGACGGTCAGGCCTTCCTTGAAGTTCGAGATGATCGGCGTCTCGATGATCTCGCCCGACGGCTTGGCCATCAGGCCGCGCATGCCGGCCAGCTGCTTGATCTGCGCCTGCGAACCGCGGGCACCCGAGTGGGCCATCATGTAGATCGAGTTGATCGGCTTCTCGCGGCCCTTGTCGGGACCGTCCTCGTAGCGGCGGACCGCCTTGATCTCGTCCATCATGCTGGTCGCGACCTGATCGCCGCAACGGCTCCAGGCGTCGATCACCTTGTTGTACTTCTCCTGCTGCGTGATCAGGCCGTCCTGATACTGCTGCTCGAAGTCCTTCACCTGGTCGCGCGTCTCGTCGACCAGCTTGTCCTTGTCCGGCGCGATCAGCATGTCGTCCTTGCCGAACGAGATGCCGGCCTTGAACGCGTGGCGGAAGCCCAGCGCCATGATCGCATCGGCGAACAGCACGGTCTCCTTCTGACCGGTGTGGCGATACACCTCGTCGATGACGTCGCCGACATCCTTCTTGGTCAGCAGGCGGTTGACCGTCTCGAACGGCACTTTGTGCGACTTGGGCAGCGTCTCGCCCAGCAGCATGCGACCCGGCGTGGTCTCATAGCGCTTGAGATACTGCTTGCCGTCCTCGTCGGTCTGCGGAACGCGGCTGACGATCCGGGTGTGCAGCGTGACGGCACCGGCGTGCAGCGCCTGATGCACCTCCGCCATGTCGCCCAGCAGCATGCCTTCGCCCGGCTCGTTCGTCTTCTCCATCGACAGATAGTAGAGGCCCAGCACCATGTCCTGCGACGGCACGATGATCGGCTTGCCGTTCGCGGGCGACAGGATGTTGTTGGTCGACATCATCAGGACGCGCGCTTCGAGCTGTGCTTCAAGCGACAGCGGAACGTGGACGGCCATCTGGTCGCCGTCGAAATCCGCGTTGAACGCCGAGCAGACCAGCGGGTGCAGCTGGATCGCCTTGCCCTCGATCAGCACCGGCTCGAACGCCTGGATGCCCAGACGGTGGAGCGTCGGTGCGCGGTTCAGCATGACCGGGTGCTCGCGAATGACTTCGTCGAGAATGTCCCAGACTTCCTTGCGCTCCTTCTCGACCCACTTCTTCGCCTGCTTGAGCGTCATGCTCAGGCCCTTGGCGTCGAGGCGGGCGTAGATGAACGGCTTGAACAACTCGAGCGCCATCTTCTTGGGCAGGCCGCACTGGTGCAGCTTGAGTTCCGGGCCGGTCACGATGACCGAACGACCCGAATAATCGACGCGCTTGCCGAGCAGGTTCTGACGGAAGCGGCCCTGCTTGCCCTTGAGCATGTCGGACAGCGACTTGAGCGGACGCTTGTTGGCGCCGGTGATCGTGCGGCCGCGACGGCCGTTGTCGAACAGCGCGTCGACCGCTTCCTGCAACATGCGCTTTTCGTTGCGGACGATGATGTCCGGCGCACGCAGCTCCATCAGCCGCTTCAGGCGGTTGTTGCGGTTGATGACGCGGCGATACAGGTCGTTCAGATCCGACGTCGCGAAGCGACCGCCGTCCAGCGGCACCAGCGGGCGCAGTTCGGGCGGGATGACCGGAACGACGTCGAGGATCATCCATTCGGGACGGTTGCCCGATTCGAGGAAGCTCTCGACGACCTTCAGCCGCTTGATGATCTTCTTGGGCTTCAGTTCCGACTTGGTGACGGCCAGCTCTTCGAGCAGGTCGCGCTTCTCGCCCTCGAGGTCGAGGTCGATCAGCATCTGCTTGACCGCTTCGGCGCCGATCCCGGCCGAGAACGCGTCCTCGCCATACTGGTCCTGCGCGTCGAGCAGCTCGTCCTCGGTGAGGAGCTGATACTTCTCCAGCGCGGTCAGGCCCGGCTCGATCACGATGTAGCTCTCGAAATACAGCACGCGCTCGAGCTGCTTGAGCTGCATGTCGAGCAGCAGGCCGATGCGTGACGGCAGCGACTTCAGGAACCAGATGTGCGCGACGGGCGCGGCCAGTTCGATATGGCCCATCCGCTCACGGCGGACCTTCGACACCGTGACTTCGACACCGCACTTCTCGCAGACGATGCCCTTGTACTTCATGCGCTTGTACTTGCCGCACAGGCACTCGTAATCCTTGATCGGACCGAAGATGCGCGCGCAGAACAGGCCGTCACGTTCCGGCTTGAACGTACGATAGTTGATCGTCTCGGGCTTCTTGATCTCGCCGAACGACCACGAGCGGATGCGCTCCGGCGATGCGATACCGATCTGGATCTGGTCGAAGGTCTCCGGCTTGGCCACCGGGTTCGCGAAATTGGTCAGTTCGTTCATTTTGCTTTCCTCACAGGGAGGGAAAAACCATCCGTTCGTCCTGAGTAGGGACTGAGCTAGTCGAAGGCCCGTATCGAAGGACTGCCACGGGGGCGGTCCTTCGATACGCCGCTTCGACAAGCTCAGCGGCTACTCAGGACGGACGGTATTCATTCGATCCGGCTTACTCCGCCGCCTCGGCCAGTCCGTCGTTCTCTTCGATGCTGCTCAACTCGATGTTGAGGCCGAGCGAACGCATTTCCTTGACCAGCACGTTGAAGCTCTCGGGGATGCCGGCCTCGAAGGTGTCGTCGCCCTTGACGATCGCCTCATAGACCTTGGTGCGGCCGACCACGTCGTCGGACTTCACCGTCAGCATTTCCTGGAGCGTGTAGGCGGCGCCATAGGCCTGGAGCGCCCACACTTCCATTTCTCCGAAGCGCTGGCCGCCGAACTGCGCCTTGCCGCCTAGCGGCTGCTGGGTGACAAGCGAGTACGGCCCGATCGAACGCGCGTGGATCTTGTCGTCGACCAGGTGGTGCAGCTTCAGCATGTAGATGATGCCGACGGTGACCATCCGGTCGAACTGATCGCCGGTCCGGCCGTCGAACAGCACCGACTGACCCGAGCTGTGCAGCCCGGCCAGTTCCAGCATGTCGGACACGTCGCTCTCGCGCGCGCCGTCGAACACCGGGGTGCCCATCGGCACGCCCGTGCTGATGTTCTGGACCAGTTCGTGCAGCTGCTCGTTCGAACGGCTGTCGATGTCCTCGGCATAGTGATCGCCGTAGATCGCCTTCAACCGGTCCTTGACCGCCGAGGGCATTTCGCCGCCGACCGCGTCCGGATTGGCTTCGCGCCAGTCGCGCAGCGACCGGGCGACTTCCATGCCGAGGTTGCGAGCGGCCCAGCCGAGGTGCGTCTCGAAGATCTGCCCGACGTTCATGCGCGACGGCACGCCCAGCGGGTTCAGCACCAGGTCGACCGGCGTACCGTCCTCGAGGAACGGCATGTCTTCCTGCGGCAGGATGCGCGAGATGACGCCCTTGTTGCCGTGACGGCCGGCCATCTTGTCGCCTGGCTGCAGCTTGCGCTTCACCGCGACGAAGACCTTGACCATCTTGAGCACGCCCGGCGGCAGCTCGTCGCCCCGCTCCAGCTTCTCGCGACGGTCGTGGAACTTGTCGGTGATCCGCTTCACCGCCTCGTCATACTGCGCCTTGATCGCTTCGAGGTTCGACTGCGCGGTATCGTCGGCGACGGCGAAGCGCCACCACTCGTGCTTCTCCACGCTGTCGAGCAGGTCGCGGTCGATGACCACGCCCTTCTTGACGCCCTTGGGCGCGGCCGTCGCGGTCTGCCCTTCGAGCATTTCGCGCAGGCGCGACCAGGTCGCACGGTTGAGGATGCCGCGCTCGTCGTCCGAGTCCTTCTTCAGGCGCTCGATCTCCTCGCGCTCGATCGCCATCGCGCGCTCGTCCTTGTCGATGCCGTGGCGGTTGAAGACGCGGACGTCGACGACCGTACCCGACACGCCCGGCGGCAGGCGCAGCGAGGTGTCGCGCACGTCGCTGGCCTTCTCACCGAAGATCGCGCGCAGGAGCTTTTCCTCCGGCGTCATCGGCGATTCGCCCTTCGGCGTGATCTTGCCCGCCAGGATGTCGCCCGGCTCGACCTCGGCACCGATATAGACGATGCCCGCCTCGTCGAGGTTGCGCAGCGCCTCTTCACCCACGTTCGGGATGTCGCGGGTGATGTCCTCCGGCCCGAGCTTGGTGTCGCGGGCCATCACCTCGAACTCGTCGATATGGATCGACGTGAACACGTCGTCCTTCACGATCCGCTCGCTGATGAGGATCGAATCCTCGTAGTTGTAGCCGTTCCACGGCATGAACGCGACGAGCGCGTTGCGGCCCAGCGCCAGCTCGCCGAACTCGGTCGACGGACCGTCGGCGATGACCTCGCCCGCACGGATCACGTCGCCCACCTTCACCAGCGGACGCTGGTTGATGCAGGTCGACTGGTTCGAACGCTGGAACTTCATCAGCGTGTAGATGTCGACGCCGCTTTCCGCCGCATCGACCTCACCGGTGGCGCGGATCACGATGCGCGCGGCATCGACCTGATCCACCACGCCCGCACGCTTGGCCGAGATCGCGGCGCCCGAATCGCGCGCCACGGTCTCTTCCATGCCGGTGCCGACGAACGGCGCTTCCGCCTTCACCAGCGGCACGGCCTGACGCTGCATGTTCGAACCCATCAGCGCGCGGTTGGCGTCGTCGTTTTCCAGGAACGGAATGAGCGACGCGGCGACCGACACCAGCTGCTTCGGGCTGACGTCCATCAGCGTGACGTTTTCGGGCAGCGCCATCAGGAATTCGCCGGCCTGACGGGCCGACACCAGTTCCTCGGCGAAGCTGCCGTCCTCGTTCAGCGCCGCCGACGCCTGCGCGACGGTGTGCTTCTGCTCTTCCATCGCGGAGAGGTACACGACCTCGTCCGACACCTTGCCGTCGATGATGCGACGATAGGGGGTTTCGATGAAGCCGTACTTGTTGACGCGGCTGAAGGTCGCGAGGCTGTTGATGAGGCCGATGTTCGGGCCTTCCGGCGTCTCGATCGGGCAGATACGGCCATAATGCGTCGGGTGGACGTCGCGGACTTCGAAGCCCGCGCGCTCACGGGTCAGACCGCCCGGCCCGAGTGCCGACACGCGACGCTTGTGCGTCACTTCCGACAGCGGGTTGGTCTGGTCCATGAACTGCGACAGCTGCGACGAGCCGAAGAATTCACGCACCGCGGCGACCGCCGGCTTCGCGTTGATGAGGTCGTTCGGCATGACGGTCGATACGTCGACCGACGACATGCGCTCCTTGACCGCACGCTCCATGCGCAACAGCCCGACGCGATACTGGTTCTCCAGCAGCTCGCCGACCGAACGGACACGACGGTTGCCGAGGTTGTCGATATCGTCGACTTCGCCCTTGCCGTCCTTCAGGTCGACCAGCGTCTTGACGACCGACAGGATGTCCTCGCTGCGCAGCGTGGTCACCGTGTCCGGCGCGTCGAGATCGAGGCGCATGTTCAGCTTCACGCGGCCGACGGCCGACAGGTCGTAGCGCTCCGGATCGAAGAACAGCCCGGCGAACAGCGATTCGGCGGTTTCCAGCGTCGGCGGCTCGCCGGGACGCATCACGCGATAGATGTCCGACAGCGCCTGTTCGCGCTCCTCGGCCTTGTCGACGTTCAGCGTGTTGCGGATCCACGGCCCGGTCGACACATGGTCGATGTCGAGCAGTTCGATCCGCTCGATTCCTGCCTGGTCGAGCAGTTCGAGATTCTCGGGCGATACCTCGTCGCCGGCCTCGATGTAGATCTGGCCGGTCGTCTCGTTGATCAGGTCATAGGCGCTGTAGCGGCCGAAGATTTCCTCGGTCGGGATCAGCAGGTCGGTCAGGCCGTCCTTGCCCGCCTTGTTGGCGAGGCGCGGGCTGATCTTGGTGCCGGCCGGGAACACGACTTCGCCGGTGTTCGCATCGACGATGTCGAACGACGGCTTCTGCCCGCGCCAGTTTTCGGGCGCATACGGGATGCGCCAGCCGCCTTCGCCGCGAACGAAGGTCACGCGGTTGTAGAAGTGGTTGAGGATGTCCTCGCCGGTCATGCCCAGCGCGTACAGCAGCGACGTCACCGGCAGCTTGCGCTTGCGGTCGATGCGGACGTTGACGATGTCCTTGGCGTCGAATTCGAAGTCGAGCCACGACCCGCGATACGGGATGACGCGGGCGGCGAAGAGATACTTGCCGCTGGCGTGGGTCTTGCCGCGGTCATGGTCGAACAGCACGCCCGGCGAACGGTGCATCTGCGACACGATCACGCGCTCGGTGCCGTTGATGAAGAAGGTGCCGTTCTCGGTCATGAGCGGCATGTCGCCCATGTACACGTCCTGCTCCTTGATATCGAGGACCGACCGGGCCTCGGTATCGGCATCGACCTCGAACACGATCAGGCGGAGGGTAACGCGCATCGGCGCGGCATAGGTGATGCCGCGCTGGCGGCATTCTTCCACGTCGAACTTGGGGTCTTCCAGTTCGTAGGTGACGAAGTCGAGTTCCGCCGTGCCGGCGAAGTCGCGGATCGGGAATACCGACCGCAGCGTCTTTTCGAGGCCGGAGACATAGCCGATCGACGGGTCCGAACGCAGGAACTGTTCGTAGCTCTCGCGCTGGACCTCGATCAGGTTCGGCATCTGCACCACTTCGTGGATGTCGCCGAACACCTTGCGGATGCGGCGCTTGTGCGTGCCGGTTGCGGTTGCCTTGGTCGCCATGGGGTCGTGGGCCTCGCTTGCAGTCAAATCTCGTGCCCGGTGGCCACCGGGCTGGCGTGCGAACAGGACGACGAAAGCCGCGTCACCCACCGGGGGCCGCAGCTGATCGAGCGTCCTGGAATGGCGACAGGCCCATACATGCAATGCGTTGCGCGACGACGCATTCTTTCCCGGGCCTGAAGCAAGGCTGCGATATAGAAGCGGGGCCGGGGACTGTCAACGCGCGAACGGGCGTCGTTCCTTCCGTCGCGATTACGACACGCTTCGCCGCGATGGAGCCGGCAACAGGCTGACGCCGGCCACAAAAGCCCGGTTGAGCATCCGCATGCAGTTCCAGCTTCCGCTCGCAACGATCGTCGCGACTCTCGCCGTGCCCGCCGCCGCTGTGCAGCAGACAACGCCCGACGGTTCGATCCCGATCTACGACATCACGCCGCAGGTGGTGCCGACCCCGTCGCCGACGCCCGCCGCGACGCCGCGCGTGGTGCCTACGGTGACGCCGACCCCGCGCGCCACGCCCGCCGCCCCGCGCCCGGCGGCGACGCCCACCGTACGTGCGACCGCCGCGCCGCGTCCCACGCCGACCCCGACC
>RPSH01000046.1 GCA_003946805.1 Bacillus sp. 2B10
GCCGGGTCGGGCGGGGCAGCCGCTTCGCGGTGACGCTGCCGGTGACGCTGCCGGTGGCGCAGGCGGCGGTGGCGGCGGGGGCGGCGCGGGTGGCGACGCGCGAGGTCGGGCCGCTGTCGTGCCTGATCGTCGACGACGATGCCGGGGTGCGGCGGGGGATGGCGGCGCTGGCGGTCAGCCGGGGGCACCGGGTGCGGGTGGCGGCGACGGTCGAGGCGGCGCTGGCCGGGGTGGAGGAAGCGGTGGCGTTCGTCGATCACGATCTGGGTGGCAGCGTCGACGGGCTGGCGCTGATCGCGCTTCTGCGGGCACGGCGGCCGGGATTGCGCGCGGCGCTGGTGACGGCGGATGCCAGCCGGACGCTGGCCGAGGCGGCGCAGGCGGCGGGGGTGGCGGTGCTGCTGAAGCCTCTGTCGGGGGAGGCGTTCGACGGGTGGCTGGCCGCGCCGGGCAAGGCGTAGCGGCGCTACGCCGGGCCGAACAAGGCGCGGTCGGCCGGCGGCGCGAACAGCGCCGTCCGACGACGCGGGCTTTGCCTGCGTCAGGCCCCGAAACCCGCGGAAAACCGTCAAAGGTCACGAAAGTCACACTCGCCACGTTTGGGTCGCACAGCGGAGCGGGGGCAATCGGCATGAAAATCGGCGGAGGAGAAAGATCGAGCCCGACGATGGCACGGGGTGGGTTTGTAGGAAAGACCGGCCGACGGCCGCGACCGATCAGGTTCGTGTCCCCCAGCGCAACGAAAGACCTGTCCGTCAAAACCGCAGCGCGACGCTTCGTTTACCGATTGGCGAACGGTGATCGGGCACATGGCCGATCACGACAGTACAAGGGACATCGCATGCATGAGGAACTGAAACGCTCGCCTTACTGCGAGGAGCAGGATCACACCAAATTCGTCGACTATAAGCGACTGGAGCCGAAGGATATCTACGCGCTCTATGACGGACGCGCACGGGATTATCGTACCATATTGATTGCGATCCTGGCGGGAGAATTGGCCCTGCTGTCGCAATTGGCCATCAGCCTGTACGAACATCGCCATGCCGCAGTTGTTGTGTATCTGGCGGTGATGGTCTTTCTGTGGTGGATCGCGCGTTACCGGATAGCCCCGGAAGTCAACGTATTGATCGAACAGTCCCAAAAGTTCCGCAGGACGTATATCGCCAATCGTAATGCCGTACCGCAGATCGATACGCTTCTCATCGGCAATGCAGCGCCGCGAGTCCTGAACGCGATCAATCTCAGAAAGGTGCTGCGAGAGGATAACACACCGCCGCATGAATGGCCCAGATAAGACGTAGAGAACGGTTATGTGGCCGGGTTCAACCTACCCCGTCACCTCCAGCCCCAGCGCGCGCGCCGCCACCGCCGCCTGGGTCCGGTTGCCGACATCGAGCTTGCGCAGGACGGCGGTCATGTGGACCTTGACCGTCGCTTCGGCGATGCCGAGGTCGTGGGCGATCTGCTTGTTCAGGCGGCCGGCCAGCACGCCGAGCAGGACGCGCAGCTGCGTCGGGGTGAGCGCGGCGACGCGGGCGGCGATGTCGTCGGGCGGGTCGGTGTCCGGGGTCATGCGCCCGCCGGACAGCGCGGCGGCGATGGCGGCCTCGATCGCTTCGAGCGGGGCGTCCTTGCCGACGAAGCCGACCGCGCCGAAGCGGGCGACCTGCGCGAAGGCGGCGGCGCGGTCTGCGCCGGAGACGACGAGGATGGGGACGGCGGGCGCCTCGGCATGGAGCAGCGCGACGCCGTTATAGCCGACCGCGCCGGGCATGTTCAGGTCGAGCAGGATGAGCGCGAGGTCGCCCGCGTCGCGCACCGCCCGTACCGCGCGGTCGAGCGAGCCGGCCTCGACGATGCGCGCGTCCGGCAGGACCTGCGTCACCGCCAGCGCCAGCGCCTGCCGGAACAGCGGGTGGTCGTCGGCGACGAGGATGGTGGGCGTCATCAAGATTGTCCGTTCGTCCTGAGTGCCGCTGAGCCTGTCGAAGCGGCGTATCGAAGGACCGGCCCCGCAGGTGCTTCGATGATGATCGAGTGAACCATGTCCCACATGGTTCAGGATCGTCCGGGGGACGATCCGACCCGATCATCCTCGACAAGCTCAGCCCCTACTCAGCATGAACGGATTGGGAGGTTGGTCATCCGGCCGGCCGGATGCGTTCGGACACCAGCGTGTCGACCACCGACGGGTCGGCCAGCGTCGAGGTGTCGCCGAGGTTCGCCGTGTCGTTTTCGGCGATCTTGCGCAGGATGCGGCGCATGATCTTGCCCGAGCGGGTTTTCGGCAGGCCGGGCGCGAACTGCAGCGCATCGGGGGTGGCGACGGGGCCGATTTCCTTGCGGACCCATGTGCGCAGTTCGGCGCGCAGTTCGTCGGTCGGTTCGTCACCGGCGTTCAGGGTGACATAGGCGTAGATGCCCTGCCCCTTGATGTCGTGCGGCATGCCGACGACGGCGGCCTCGGCGACCTTGGGGTGCGATACCAGCGCGCTTTCGACCTCGGCGGTGCCCATGCGGTGGCCGCTGACGTTGATGACGTCGTCGACCCGGCCGGTGATCCAGTAATAGCCGTCCTCGTCGCGGCGCACGCCGTCGCCGGTGAAATACCGGCCGGGATAGGTAGTGAAATAGGTCTGGAAGAAGCGGTCGTGATCGCCCCACACCGTCCGCATCTGTCCGGGCCAGCTGTCGGCGATGCACAGGTTGCCTTGCGCCGCGCCGTCCAGCACCTTGCCCTCGGCATCGACGATCACCGGCTGCACGCCGGGCAGGGGCTTCGTCGCGCTGCCGGGTTTCAGGTCGGTGGCATAGGGCAGCGGCGAAATGAGGATGCCGCCGGTCTCGGTCTGCCACCACGTATCGACGATCGGGCAGCGACGGTCGCCGACGACGCGGTGATACCAGTCCCATGCCTCCGGGTTGATCGGTTCGCCGACCGATCCCAGCAGGCGCAGCGACTGGCGGCTCGACTGCGTGACCCACTTGTCGCCCTCGCGCATCAACGCGCGGATCGCGGTGGGGGCGGTGTAGAAGATGTTGACGCCGAGGCGATCGATCGTTTCCCAGAACCGGCCATGGTCGGGATAGTTGGGCACGCCGTCGAACATGACGGTGGTCGCGCCGTTCGACAGCGGACCATAGACGACATAGCTGTGCCCGGTGACCCAGCCGATGTCGGCGGTACACCAGAACACTTCGCCGTCGCGGTAATCGAACACGTCGCGGAAGGTGGTGTGCGCCCACACCAGATAGCCGCCGGTGGTGTGCAGCACGCCCTTGGGCTTGCCGGTCGAGCCGCTGGTATAGAGGATGAACAGCGGGTCTTCGGCATCCATCGGTTCGGGCGGGCAGTCGGGCGATGCTTGCGGAAGCAGGTCGTGCAGCCAGAAGTCGCGGCCCTCGACCATCGGCACGTCGCTGCCGCTGCGGCGGATGACGATCACGGTGTCGACGCCGGGGGCGTGCTCCAGCGCCTTGTCGACATTGGCTTTCAGCGGAATGCGCTTGCCGCCGCGACAGCCTTCGTCGGCGGTGATGACCAGACGGCTGTCGCAATCGACCAAGCGGTTGGCGAGGCTGTCGGGTGAGAATCCGCCGAACACGATCGAATGGATCGCGCCGATGCGGGTGCAGGCGAGCATCGCCGCCGCCGCTTCGGGCACCATCGGCAGGTACAGGGTGACGCGGTCGCCCTTTCGCACGCCCTTGTCCTTCAGGACGTTGGCGAAGCAGCAGACCTGTTGGTGGAGTTCGCGGTACGTGACCTTGCGCGTCTCGCCCGGTTCGTCGCCTTCCCAGAGGATTGCGATGCTGTCGCCGCGTTCGGCGAGATGGCGGTCGAGGCAGTTGGCCGACACGTTGGTCTGGCCGTCGGCGAACCAGCGGATGCGGAAATCGGCTTCGTCGAACGAGGTGTCCTTGACCGTTTCATAGGGCCGCGACCAGTCGATGCAGCGTCCGGCCTCGCGCCAGTAGCTTTCCGGATCGGCAACCGATGCGGCGTAGCGCGCGTCGTATCCGGCGCGGTCGATGCGGGCGGCGGCGTCGTGCGGCGCGGCATGGATCGTCTGGGTCATATTTCTCTCCTGTGCCCCTGATGTGCAGGCGCGCGCGCGGGCGTCAAGGCGCGGCAGCCTACAACGAAGGTCGTACTGGCCGTCATGACCGCGATGCGTGACACTGGCGCGGCAGGAGGTGCGGGCAAAAGACCGCGCCCGGACAGGAGAGGATGCCGCATGGCGGGAGCAACGACGGCCGGGGCAACGCCTAAAGGTCAGAACGAGAAGCTGGTGATCGCCGCGTCGTCGCTGGGCACCGTGTTCGAATGGTACGACTTCTACCTGTACGGGCTGCTGGCGAGCTATATCTCGAAGCAGTTCTTTTCGGGCGTGAACGAGACGACCGGGTTCATCCTCGCGCTGGGCGCGTTCGCCGCCGGGTTCGCGGTGCGGCCGTTCGGCGCGCTGGTGTTCGGGCGGATCGGCGACCTTGTCGGGCGCAAGAACACGTTCCTCGTGACGATGGGGCTGATGGGCCTGTCGACCTTCGCGGTGGGCCTGCTCCCCTCCTATGCCACCATCGGCGTGGCGGCGCCGATCATCCTCGTCGGCTTGCGGATCGTGCAGGGGCTGGCGCTGGGCGGCGAATATGGCGGCGCGGCGACCTATGTCGCCGAACACGCGCCCGACGGGAAGCGCGGGCTGTACACCAGCTTCATCCAGACGACGGCGACGATGGGACTGTTCGCCGCGCTGCTGGTGGTGATCGGGTTCCGTACCGCGATGGGCGAGGAATCGTTCGGCGGGTTCGGGTGGCGCTTGCCGTTCCTCGTATCGATCCTGCTGCTGGGCGTATCGATGTGGATCCGGCTGCAATTGTCGGAAAGCCCGGTGTTCCTGAAGATGAAGGAGGAGGGCAAGACGTCGAAGGCGCCGCTGACCGAGGCGTTCCTGCGCTGGCCGAACCTGAAGCTCGTGCTGATCGCGCTGTTCGGGGCGGCGATGGGGCAGGCGGTGGTGTGGTATACGGGTCAGTTCTACGTCCTGTTCTTCCTCGAAAAAATGATGAAGGTCGATGGCGCGACGGTGAACGTGCTGCTGGCGATTTCGCTGGCGCTGGGCACGCCGTTCTTCGTGTTCTTCGGCTGGCTGTCGGACAAGATCGGGCGGAAATGGATCATCATGGGCGGCTGCGCGCTGGCGGCGCTGACCTATTTTCCGCTGTTCGGCGCGCTGACCAACGCGGCCAATCCGGCGCTGGCGGCGGCGCAGGTGGCGTCGCCGGTGCGGGTCACCGCGCATGACGACGATTGTTCGGTGCAGTTCGATCCGATCGGGCGCAACAGGTTCGATGCGAAGAGCTGCGACATCGCCAAGTCGTATCTGGCGAAGAACGGCATCAGCTACACCAATGTCGAGGCACCGGCGGGGACGATCGCCAGCGTGGGCGTCGGCGACCGGGTGCTGGTCGCACCGAACCCGGCGGAGGTGACCGGACCGGCGCGGGCGGCGGCGATCACGGCGTATCAGGGCGAGGTCGCAGCCGCACTCACGGCGGCGGGCTATCCGGCAAAGGCCGATCCGGCGACGATCGACAAGCCGCTGGTGATCCTGATCCTGTGGTTCATGGTGATCCTGGTGACCATGGTCTACGGTCCGATCGCCGCGCTGCTGGTCGAGCTGTTCCCCAGCCGCATCCGCTATACGTCGATGTCGCTGCCCTATCATATCGGCAATGGCTGGTTCGGCGGGTTCCTGCCGACGACGGCGTTCGCGATGGTCGCGGCGACCGGGGATATCTATTACGGGCTGTGGTATCCGGTGGTGCTGGCGGTGGTGACGCTGGTGCTGGGCGTGCTATTCCTGCCGGAGACGTTCCGGCGGAATATCCGGGATTAGGGGCGAGACGGGATATAACGACCAACCGTTCGTCCTGAGTAGCCGCTGAGCGAAGTCGAAGCGGCGTATCGAAGGAACGCCAAGGGTGCTTCGATACGGGCCTTCGACAAGCTCAGTCCCTACTCAGCACGAACGGTTGGACTTATACCTGCGCTGGAATACCGGTTCCGGTTCAGGCCCTCAACAACACCTTGGCGAGGCACCGGGGCCGGTGCCGTAGCGGCGGGCGATGCGGTCGCGGTGGAATTCCTTCAGCGTCATCACCGGTTCGTGCGGGTGGTGCGCGGCGCGGTGCGCGACGTAGCGATCGTAATCGGGGACGCCGACCATCAGCCGTGCGCCCTCGGCCAGCCTATGCAGGAAGCGCATCGCCGACCTCCTGCCCGATTTCCTGCGTGGTCGGGGTCGGCACCGCCTTCGCCTTGCGGATCGCGCCGATGCCGTAGGCGAGGATCGACAGCACGACGACGATGAACAGCACGCACAGCGCGGCGTCGATCCGGTCGTTCAGGATGATCCGCTGCATCTCCGCCGCCGACTTGGCAGGCGCGAGGATCTCGCCGCGGGCGAGTGCGTCGGAGAAGACGCGGGCGTGGGCAAGGAAGCCGATCTTCGGATTGGCGTCGAACAGCTTCTGCCAGCCCGCCGTCAGCGTGCAGATCAGCAGCCACGTGGTCGGGACCATCGTCACCCACGCATAGCGGTCGCGCTTCATCTTGAAGAGCAGCACCGTCGACAGGATCAGCGCGATGGCGGCCAGCATCTGGTTCGAGATGCCGAACAGCGGCCACAGCGTGTTGATCCCGCCCAGCGGATCGGTGACGCCGCTGTAGAGGAACCAGCCCCATGCGGCGACGGCGAGTGCGGTGCCGATCAGGTTGGGGCCGAGCTGCTGCGTCTCCTTCATCGCCGGAATGAAGCTGCCGAGCAGGTCCTGGATCATGAAGCGCGCGACGCGGGTGCCGGCATCGACCGTGGTCAGGATGAACAGCGCCTCGAACAGGATCGCGAAATGATACCAGAAGGCCATCATCGCCTGTCCGCCGATCACCCGGGACAGGATGTGCGCCATGCCGACCGCCAGCGTCGGCGCGCCGCCCGCGCGCGACAGGATCGAGGATTCACCGACGTCGCGCGCCAGCTGGGTCAGCATGTCGGGGGTGACGACGAAGCCCCATTGCGCGATCGCCTGTGCCGCGCTCTCAGCCGTCGTGCCGATCAGCGCGGGCGGGGCGTTCATAGCGAAATAGACGGCGGGGTCGAGCACGCAGGCGGCGATCAGCGCCATGATCGCGACGAAGCTCTCGGTCAGCATCGCGCCATAGCCGATGAAGCGCAGGTCGCCCTCGCTCGCCACCATTTTCGGCGTGGTGCCGCTGGCGATCAGCGCGTGGAAGCCGGAGACGGCACCGCAGGCGATGGTGATGAACAGGAACGGGAACAGCTTGCCCGAAAAGGCCGGGCCGGTGCCGTCGACGAACTGCGTGACCGCCGGCATCTGCAGATCGGGGCGGACGATCAGGATGCCGAGGGCTAGGCCGGCGATCACCCCGATCTTGAGGAAGGTCGACAGGTAATCGCGCGGCGCGAGCAGCAGCCAGACGGGGGCGACCGACGCGACGAAGCCGTACGCCATCAGGATCAGCGCCAGCGCCGGGCCGGAATAGGTGAACATCGGCGCGAAGGTCGCCGAATGCGCTACCGGCTCGCCGCCGACGATCGCCGCCATCAGCAGGACGAAGCCGATCACCGACATTTCGGCGATCTTGCCGGGCCGCAGGAAGCGGCCGTACAGCCCCATCAGCACCGCGATCGGGATGGTCGCGAAGACGGTGAAGGTGCCCCACGGGCTGCCGGTCAGCGCCTTGACCACCACCAGCGCCAGCACCGCGAGCAGGATGATCATGATCATCAGCACGCCGACCAGCGCGATGGTGCCGGGGATCAGCCCCATTTCGCTGCGGATCATGTCGCCGAGCGAGCGCGCGTCGCGGCGGGTGGAGAAATAGAGGATCAGGAAATCCTGCACCGCGCCGGCGAACACCACGCCCGCCAGCAGCCACAGCGTGCCGGGAAGGTAACCCATCTGCGCCGCGAGGACGGGGCCGACCAGCGGGCCTGCACCGGCGATGGCGGCGAAATGGTGGCCGAACAGCACGCCCTTGTGCGTCGGGACATAGTCGAGCCCGTCGTCGCGGCGGACGGCCGGGGTGGCACGCGACGGATCGACGCGCAGCACGCGGCTGGCGATGAACAGGCCGTAGAAGCGATAGGCGATGGCGTAGACGCACAGCGCCGCGACTACGATCCACAGGGCGTTGACCGGCTCGCCCCGCATCAGCGCGATCCAGCCGAGCGCCACCGCGCCGACGATCGCCACCGCCGCCCAGGCGATCCAGCCGCCGATGCCGGTCGGTGCGATCGGTGTCCGTGCTGCTGTCGCCATGCGCCTCTCCCCTGTTCGGGATAATATTGGCGGAAGGTTGCGGGGGATGCCATGGGTTTCGTGACTTGGGTCCACCCGCCCGATCCGTTTGCTTCGAGCGAAGGATCGAGCCTGTCGGGATCCGCAGTCGAGAAGGTGTTGCCAACAACGGTCGGGTTCTCGACCGACGCTTCTCGACAGGCTCGAAGCTGCTCGAACCGAACGGAGAAACCTGGAGATGGCAATGACTGAACACCGCTCGTTCCTGCTCGTCTGCCTCGGCAATATCTGTCGCTCACCGCTGGCGGAGGCGGCGCTGCGCGATGCGGCGGCGCGGGCCGGGGTCGATCTGGAGGTCGATTCGGCCGGGACCGGGGCGTGGCATGTCGGCAACACGCCCGATCCGCGGGCGCAGGCGGTGGCACTGGCGCACGGGGTCGACATTTCCCGCTATCGCGCGCGGCAGGTGCAGCCGGAGGATTTCCGGTGCTTCACCGACGTTCTCGCGCTGGATCGCGACAATCTGGCCGAGTTGCGACGGCGGGCGCCGAAGGACGCGACGGCGCGGATCGGGTTGTTGCTGGACGTGGTGCCGGGGCGGGCGGGGCAGGCGGTGGCCGACCCCTATTACGGCGATGCCGCCGGGTTCGACGTGACATGGGCCGATGTGTCGGCAGCGGCGGAGACGATCGTGGCGGGGATGCGCAATATCAAGCCCGCTCGTCCTGAGTAGCCGCTGAGCAATGTCGAAGCGGCGTATCGAAGGACCTCCAAGGGTACTTCGATACGGGTCTTCGACTGCGCTCAGCCCCTACTCAGCACGAACGGTTCCACAGTACATCCACCCATACGTCACCCCGGCGCAGGCCGGGGTCTCCCGCGGTTCCTGTCCCGTGCCATCACCGGGAGACCCCAGCCTGCGCCGGGGTGACGCGTCTGGTTGGGTAGGGGGCAGCGGGCCTAACCCCCGAACGACCGCCCGCCGCCCCAGCCGCCGCTCGACCGCGCGCTTACCCGGCCGCCGAAGCCGCCGCGCGAGACGACCGAGCTGCGCGTCTGGATGCGCTGGGTCGTGACCGGGGTGGTGATCGCCTTGCTGCCGACATTGTAGCGATAGCCGTTATTGGGGCTGAGATACGCGCCCGACGGCGTGTACCAGCCGCCGTTGCGGTCGCGCCGGTCGCGATACAGGCCGCCATAGGTGTAGCGCGACGAGTTGTTGTTGAGGATCTGCCCGATCAGGAAGCCGGTGAGCAGCGGGGTGAAGAAGCTCTGCCCGCCCTCGCTGCGCCGCTGGCATTGCGCGGCGCCGAACTGTTCCTCGCACAATTTCTGGCTGTCGAAGCGCGGCGCGACCTTGCCGTCCTCGTTGAACGCCTTTTGCTGGGCGGCGGTGCAGGTGGCCTGGTCGTACTGGCCGCTGTTGACGCATTCCTGGATCGTCTGGAACGCGGCGACCTCGGTCGGCGGGCCGTAGCGTGCCTGTTCGTTGTTGTCGTCGCAGCCCGACAGCATCGCTACCGCGCCGACGGCGGTGAGACCGGCGGCGACCGAGCGTTTGCGGCGGGGAGGCTGGATGGTCATGCGCGGTCCCCCCTTCAATAGGTCATCGACGCGGCGTTGAGCAGGCCGACGCCGATCGAGGTCGCCGCGCTGTAGAGCGCGGTGGCGAGGTTGCCGCCCTCGATCCGCTGCGCCATGTCGCGCACGACCAGCCGGCGGATGACGAAGGCGGCGACGATCTGGATCACGCCCGCCAGCAGTCCCCATGCGGCGAATTCGACGATGCTGACCGTCACGCTGAGCGCCGAGGCCAGCGGCAGCGCGAAGCCGATGATCGCGCCGCCCAGCGCCACCGCCGCCGCCACGTTGTTGGCCGCGATCAGCGCGCGTTCGTCATAGGGCGTCGAGACCTGATACACCCATTTGAAGACGATCAGGAACAGGCAGGCGAGGCCGAAGGCGATGATGAAATGCACCGCCCCGTCCAGAAAATAGGCAAAGTCGAACATCACCGTCCCCCTTGTCAGGCGCTGAATTCGGCGGGCAGCAACGGCAGCCCGACCATGATCTCGTGCGTCAGGTCGCCACCTTCGGGCTGCATCGCCAGCGCCAGCAGCAGTTCCTGCCCCTCGGGCGGAACCTCGCGGGCATAGAGCATGCAGGCCTGCTTGATATGCCGCACCGGCCGGCCGGTGCGTTCCTCGTACACCGACTCCCACAATTCGACCGGTGGCTGCGTGCGGTCGTCGCCGGGATACCAGAAGCGGTCGAAGCGGGCGAGGCCGGCTTCGTCCCAGGTCGGCCGCGACAGCCGGTCGCGGAACGCGGCGGTATCGGACCGGTCGACCGGGTAGGTCGACGACCATGGCCGGAACAGCGTGAAGTCGTCGGCGTCCGACCCGTCGGCCGACTGGCTCACCGCCTGCAGCATCAGTTCGTCGTCGGTGTAGAAACGGTGGACATGGCTGCCGTCGTCGAGCCGGATCAGCCCCTGTGCGGTGATCTCCAGCGTGTCGCGGTCGAGGGTGAAGGCGGCGCCGCTCAGCCGCCGCCATGCCAGCGCGTCCAGCCGCACCTGTCGCCCGATGGTGATGTCGCGCACCACCGCGACCGCGGGCGTGTCTTCACGGGAGTTGCCGCCGAACAGGCTGCCGAAAATCATGCCGCGATCCTTGTCCGCGCGATATAGAATAACCGGTCGCCGGCCGCGACCTGGCCTTCGAGGTCGAATACCGGCGAATTGTGTCCCGCGCCACAGGTCGCGACCAATATTCCGCCGCGGGCGCGCAGATCGCGCGCGGCGTCGTCGAAGCTGCCGGCGATGCGCGCGGTGGTGGCGTAGAGCGTGCCGCCGTCGTCGGTATGGCTGGCGAGCTGCGCGATCAGCCGGCTGGACCCCGGATCGCTCAGCGCCTTGACCACCAGCTCGACCGTCGGGGTCAGCACGACCTCCACCTGCGGGCAGTGCGCGCTCAGCAGGTGCGCGGTGTCGGAATCGCGCAGGAAGCACACGACGTGGCCGGTTTCGTTCAGCGCGGTCACCGCCAGCGTCGCGGCCAGCGTGTCGGGATCGGACGGGCCATAGACGATCACCCGTTCGGCCGTCGCGACGCCCGCGCGCCTCAGGTCGGCGGACGCGGTGAGCGAGGGCGCGCGGACGAGGCGGTGGGTGGCGGCGTCGCCGGCCAGTTCCTGCGTCGCGACCAGCACCAGTTCGTGCCCCTGCCCGTCGGCGACGATCTCGGCGATCATCCGGGGCGTGCGGTCGGGATCGTAGCCGACCAGGACGATATGACCACGCATCGCGCTATACTCCCCCAATCCCATCCGCCGCCGCCGCCACCGCGCTGCCACCCCGGCAAAGGCGCGGGCGATCGACACGGTGAACAGCGCGATCGCGCCGGGCATCACGAACAGCGCGGTGACGACGCGCCCCATGTCCGATTTCGGCGACAGGTCGCCATAGCCGACCGTCGAGGCGGTCGTCGCATACCAGTAGAGATAGGCGGGCAGCGGCCGCAGGTCGGCCTCGCCGGCCAGCGACAGCAGCTCCCACGAGATCGTCATGTGCAGCACGAGCAGCGCGAACAGCACGCCGCGGTGCAGTTCGCTGGCCGCCAGATACAGCCGTCGCAGAACCGTGCCCAGACTGAATGGCGTCATCCCTTGGCTGCCCCCCGCACCTTGCTTTTTGGTCGCGCCTTATGCTTGGGGTGTCAAGCGCGGCCAACACACCGTGGCCAGATGCGTTTCGGAGGGATGGATGGACGAAGCACCCCGTAGCTGGACGACCACTGGCCTCGCAGAGGCCCTGCGCGGCCCCGATTATGCCGACGAACTGGCGGTCGAGCGGATCGAGCAGGCCGAACCGGTGCTGAAGCTGACGATGCGGCATTTCGGCGACCTCGCCATCTTCGTATCGGTCGCGGGCGAACAGATCATCGTGTCGACGCTGCTGTGGCCGGTCGACGAACAGGCGGACGCGCACGCGTTCAACCGCTTCCTGCTCAAGACGCAGAAGCTGGTGCCGCTGTCCAATTTCGCCATCGCCGAAGTGGGCGGACGCGAATATTATGAACTGGTGGGCGAGCTGTCGGTCGAATCGTCGCTGCGGACCGTGCTGATCGAACTGCGCGTGCTGGCGCAGAACGCGATCGAGGCGGCGTCCGAGCTGCGCACCGAATTCGCCGCGTAACGGAAGGTAGACGGATGTCGATGTGGAAGAACCTCGTGGCGCTGGTACGCGGCACGGCACATGAAACCGGGCAGTCGATCGTCGATGCGAAGGCGCTGACGATCCTCGACCAGCAGATCCGCGATGCCGGGTCGTTGCAGGCCAAGGCGCGCGACGACCTGGCGACGCTGACCGCCAAGCGGCGGATGATGGAAAAGGAGCTGGAGGGGCTCACCTCGCAGCGCGAGAAGTATGAATCGTCGGCACGGGCGGCGATGGCGCGCGGCGACATGGACCTCGCGCGCGAGGTCGCGCAGCGGCTGGCGACGATCGAGCAGGAACAGTCGACCAAGACGCCGCAGATCGCCGACATGCGATCGGCCGAGGACAAGATCCGCGGCATCATCAAGACCGGCGACGGCAAGATCGACGCGCTGCGCCGCGAGGTCGATGTCGTGCGCGCGAACGAGAGCGTGCAGAAGGCGCAGGCATCGGTCGCCAGCAGCTATGGCGGCGCCACGGCGTCGCTGGGGTCGGCGGCGGACAGCCTCGCCCGGCTCAAGGAACGGCAGGCGGTGCGCGAGGAGAAGTTCAAGGCGCAGGCCGAGCTGGAGGACATGCGCACCGGCGCCGACCTCGACGAGAAGCTGAAGGCCGCCGGGCTGCTGCCGGGATCGTCGAGCGCCGACGACATCCTCGCCCGCCTGTCGGCCCCCAAGGACGCCGCGCCGCGCCTGTCCGACGGGACGCGCGACGGCGGGACGATCGGGCGCGACTGATGGAACGCCGCGCGGTCGCCCCCCGTCCCGACTGGCGGGCGACCGCCGAGCGGATGGGCTTCACCTTCCACCATCAGGACGGGCAGAAATACTGGGAGGAGGGGGCGTATTACGCCTTTTCGCTCGACGAGGTGGAGCGGGGGATCGAGGAACCCAGCGCCGAACTGCACGGCCTGTGCCGCGATCTGGTCGACGAGGTGGTCGGCAGCGACGCGCTGATGCACCGGCTCGCCATTCCGCAGGACATGCGCGACGTGGTGGCGGCGTCGTGGAAGGCGCATGCGCCGTCGCTCTATGGACGGTTCGATTTCGCCTTTGACGGCAGCGGCCCGGCCAAGATGCTGGAATACAACGCCGACACCCCGACCAGCATCTTCGAGACCGCGCTGTTCCAGTGGCAGTGGCTGGAGGATCGCATCGCCGACGGCACGCTGGGGCCGCAAGCGGACCAGTATAACCGGCTGCACGATGCGCTGGTCGAACGATTCGGCGCACTGTTCACGGCGGGCAGCACGGTGCATTTCGCGTCGGTCGACGACCATGTCGAGGACCGGCAGACGGTGCGCTATCTGGAGGATGTCGCGCGGCAGGCGGGGCTCGACCCGGCGTTCGTCGCGATCGACCGGATCGGCGTCGATGGCGACGGCGCGTTCGTCGATGGCGACGACGTGCTGATCGCCGCGCTGTTCAAGCTGTACCCGTGGGAGGACATGCTGCGCGAACCGTACGCCAAGGAACTGGCGGCGACGCGTACCCTGTTCCTCGAACCGGCGTGGAAGGCGTTGCTGTCGAACAAGGGCATCCTGCCGCTGTTGTGGCAGCGGCACCGCGGGCATCCCAATCTGCTGCCCGCCGCCTTCGCCGACGACACCGCCGCGTTGGCGGAGATCGGCGACGCCTATGTCCGCAAGCCGATCTTTTCGCGCGAGGGGTGGGACATCGAGCTGGTCGACGGCGGCGCCACCGCGCACGGGCCGGAGGGCGGCTATGGCGAGGAAGGCCATGTCGTGCAGGCGCTCAGTCCGCTGCCGGTGTTCGACGGCAACCATGCGGTGGTCGGATCGTGGATCGTCGGCGACGCGGCGGTCGCGCTGTCGGTGCGCGAGGACGACGGACCGATCACGCGCGATCTGGCGCGGTTCGTCCCGCACGCGATCCTGTGAACCCCCGCGTCATGCCGGTGCGGGCCGGCATGACGCGCGGGCGGTCTGGCAGGATCACATGTCTTGCAGCATCTCGACATGATGCCGGACCACCGGCGCGGTCGCGTTCGGCACCGGTCTTCGCGCGCAGTTCGGCGACCGTCTGCGCCGGTTCCAGCCCGGGCGCGGGTACGCGGCCAGCGCGCGACCCCGCGCGAACGGCGCAGGAAGATCGACGATACCGGTCTGTATCATAAGGATTTTCGTCAGCTGTTCGTCACAGCAGCCGGATCAGCATCAGCAACAGCCCCAGCATCGACGCGATCCACGCCAGGCTGCGGACATAGGGCACGCCGAACAGGTAGAGCGGGTGATAGACGATGCGCGCGGCGAACCACAGCATCGCCCCGGTCGCGCCCAGCCCGCCGGTGCGGTCGCTGACCGCCAGCGCCAGCGCGAGCGCGATGAACGCGGGATAGGTTTCCTTGAAATTGTCGAGCGCGCGTTGCGCCCGGCCGGCGAGCGCGCCTTTCGGATGCCGGTCGCCGTCGCGCGGGCCGGCGTTCCAGCCGACGCCCAGCTCGCGCGTCGCCAGCTGTCCCTGCAACATGACCGCCACGACCAGCAGGACCACCGACCAGCCGAGCAGGATGAGTTCGATCGGCTGGTCGGTCATCGGCGGGCTCCGGTCCAGAGGTGTCGTCTATAGCGCCAAGGACGGGCGGGGGTTCCGGATCGCATCGTCACCCGTCCATATCCGCGCGCAGGCAGGGGCCAGTTGGGGGGCATTGGTAAGATACGGAAAAGTCATTCCAACTGGACCCCGGCCTTCGCCGGGGTACGGTGGTACCCTGCTCGACCCTACCCGACGCTGCGACCCGGCGTGTTGACCCCCATCGACTGGAGATACTTCCTCACGTTGCGCGCGGCCTGGCGGAGGCGTTGTTCGTTCTCGACCATGGCGATCCGCACATAGCCTTCGCCATTCTCGCCATAGCCGACGCCCGGTGCGACCGCGACCTTGGCCTCGGTCAGCAACTGCTTGGCGAATTCCAGCGACCCCAGATGCGCCAGCGCGGGCGGCAGCGGCGCCCAGGCGAACATCGATGCGCGCGGGCTGGGGATGTCCCAGCCGGCGCGGCCGAAGCTTTCGACCAGCACGTCGCGACGCTTGTGATAGAGCTGGCGATTCTTCTCGACGATGTCCTGCGGGCCGTTCAGCGCGGCACACGCCGCCGCCTGGATCGGGGTGAAGGCGCCGTAATCGAGATACGACTTCACCCGCGTCATCGCCGCGATCAGCTTCTTGTTGCCGACGCCGAACCCCATGCGCCAGCCGGCCATCGAATAGGTCTTGCTGAGCGAGGTGAATTCGATCGCCACGTCCTTTGCCCCCTTCACCTGCAGGATCGAGGGGGTGGGGCAGCCGTCATAATATAGCTCGGAATAGGCGAGGTCGGAGATGACCCACAGCCCATGCTCCTTCGCAAACGCCACGACGCGCTCGTAGAAGGCGAGGTCGACGACTTCCGCGGTCGGGTTGGACGGATAGCCCATCACCAGCACGCTGGGCTTCGGCACGGTGAACGCCATCGCGCGGTCGAGGCTCTCAAAATAATGCTCGTCGGGGGTCGTCGGCACCGCACGGATCGTCGCCCCGGCGATGATGAAGCCGAACATGTGGATCGGGTAGCTGGGATTGGGCGCGAGGATGACGTCGCCCGGCGCGGTGATCGCGGTGGCGAGGCTGGCCAGCCCCTCCTTCGACCCCATCGTCACCACGACCTCGCTGTCGGGATCGATGTCGACGCCGAAGCGGCGGCCGTAATAATTCGCCTGCGCCTTGCGAAGGCCGGGAATTCCGCGCGACTGCGAATAGCCGTGCGCCGACGGCTTGCGCGCGACCTCGACCAGCTTTTCGATGACGTGGTCGGGCGGCGGCAGGTCGGGATTGCCCATGCCGAGGTCGATGATGTCCTCGCCCCCCGCACGTGCCGCCGCCCGCATCGCGTTGACTTCGGCGATGACATAGGGGGGCAAGCGCTTCATGCGGTAGAATTCGTCGGACATTACTCGTTCCTTTCGTCATCGCCCTTACGCTAGGAAGCAACTAACGGGTAGGCCCGCAGGCCCTTGGGAGAAGAAAATGACCGACGAGTCGAAAGCGCCGCCGGCATCCGCCGCGCCGCCGGCACCCGCGATGTCGCTGGAGGATCTGCAACACTGGACGCAGATGCTGGGCCGCGCGCAGCAGATGATGCTGGAACAGGGCATCGACCTGCTGGAACGCGCCCCGGCACTGCCCGACCCGACCGGCATGATGAAGGCGCAGGCCGATTTCTGGACCGACACGATGAAGCTGTGGCAACGCTTCCTCGATCCCGCGAACGCCGCGCCCGCCGACGAATCGCCCGAACGCGCGCGCGACAAGCGGTTCAAGGCGAAGCAATGGCATGACGACCCGCTGTTCGCCTTCATCCGCCAGAGCTATTTCCTCGTCGCTGACCATATGCTCAAGGGCGTCGATGCGCTGGACAGTGTCGATCCGAAGCAGAAGGAGCAGCTGCGCTTCGCGACGCGCGGGCTGATCGATGCGCTCAGCCCGACCAATTTCGCCGCCACCAATCCGCTGGTGGTCGAAAAGATCATCGAGACACGCGGCGAGAACCTGCTGAAAGGCTTGCAGAACATGCTGGCCGACATGGCCCGGGGCCAGATGACGCAGAGCGACACCGCCGCGTTCGAACTGGGCCGCAACGTCGCGACGACGCCGGGCAAGGTCATCAAGCGCACGCCGCTGTACGAACTGATCCAGTATGCGCCGACGACCGAGAAGGTGGGCGCCGTCCCGCTGCTGATCTTTCCGCCATGGATCAACCGTTTCTACATCCTCGACCTGACGCCCGAGAAGAGCTTCATCCGCTGGGCGGTGGAGCAGGGGCTGAGCGTGTTCGTCGTGTCGTGGAAGTCGGCCGACGCCACGATGAAGGACGTGACGTGGGACGATTATGTCGTCCGGGGTCAGATCGACGCGATCGACACGGTGCGCGAGGTGCTGGGCGTCGAATCGGTCCACACCATCGGCTATTGCGTGGCGGGTACGACGCTGGCCGCGACGCTGGCGCTGCTGGCGGCGCGGGGCGAGGCGGCGAAGGTCGCCACCGCCACCTTCTTCACCGCGCAGGTCGATTTCACGCAAGCTGGCGAATTGTCGCTGTTCGTCGACGACGACCAGCTCAAGCTGATCCGGCAGGTCGGCAAGGACGGCTATCTCGACGGGCGCTACATGGCGGCGACGTTCAACCTGCTGCGCGGACGCGACCTGATCTGGAACTACGTCACCAACAACTATCTGCTCGGCAACGACTATGCGCCGTTCGACCTGCTCCACTGGAATGCCGACGTCACCAACCTGCCGGCGAACTGGCATCTGGGCTATCTGACCGATCTGTACCGCGACAACCGGCTCGTGCAGCCGGGGTCGATGACCATCGACGGCGTGCCGATCGACCTGTCGACGGTGAAGACGCCCGCCTATGTCCAGGCCGGGCGCGAGGACCATATCGCCCCGCCCGAAAGCGTGTGGAAGGTCACCGACCATTTCACCGGCCCCTTACGTTTCGTGCTGGCCGGGTCGGGGCACATCGCCGGTGTGGTCAACCCGCCCTCGGCCGGCAAATACCAGTATTGGACCAACGATACGCCCGCCGCATCGCTGGCGGCGTTCATCGACGGCGCACAGGAGACGAAGGGGAGCTGGTGGCCGGACTGGCGGCGCTGGATCGGCCAGATGGACGCCGACACGGTGCCGGCAACCGGTGCGCGAGTCCCCGGAAACGGCGATGCACCCGCGCTGTGCGATGCACCCGGCGAGTATGTAAGAACGCGCTAAGTGCATGTAAAAACGTGCGGCATATTTATGCTGCGATGCACAAAATTCGTCTTGAAACCGTCACCGTCTTGCTCTATTTGATGCGGCGCACCAGCAGTAGATGGAGGATGTCCAGTGGCCACGAGAGGTCCGAAGACCGGCGCGCGCAAGCCCGTCGTCGCCCGTTCCACCCGCCCGGTCGTGACCCCGCCGGTCGAGCCTGTTGCGACGCCGGTCGTTCCGGCCGTCGCCGATCCGGCAGAGGCGGATGTCCCGCCGGTGCCGTTCGTCGCCGAGCCGAAGGCGCAGCCGACCGAGCTGCCCTTCAAGGCCGAACTCCCCGCCACCATGCCGGCTCCCGTCGCGGAACCGGTGGCCAAGGCCGCACAGGCCGTTGTCGAAACCGCGGAGAACGCGGTCGAGGAAACCACCGCGGCGGTCGAGACCGTCTCCGCGCAAGTTGAGGAAAAGATCATGGACGTGACGAACGAAGCGACCGCCACCACCCAGAACGCCGCCAGCAAGGCGCAGAATTTCGCGCAGGAGGCCGCCAGCAAGGCGCAGGCCGTGACCGCCGATTTCAACGAAAAGGCGAAGGCCGCGTTCGAAAAGAGCCAGAAGGGTTTCGAAGAGATGAACGAACTGACCAAGGGCAACGTCGAAGCGTTCGTCGAAGCTAGCCGGATCGCTGCCAAGGGCCTCGAGACCCTCGGCCAGGAAATGGCCGACTATGGCCGCAAGTCGTTCGAGCACGCGACCGCGACTGCCAAGACCCTCGCGACCGTCAAGTCGCCGACCGAGTTCATGAAGCTCCAGTCGGACTTCGTGCGCCAGTCGTTCGACTCGTTTGTCGCCGAAGCGTCGAAGACCACCGAACTGTTCATCAAGCTGGCCGGCGATGCCGCACAGCCGATCAGCAACCGCGTCGCGGTTGCCGCCGACAAGGTGAAGACCGTCGCGTAAGCGACCGGTTCACCGACACGGACAAGGGGGCGGTCGCGCGAGCGGCCGCCCCTTTTCGTATGGGCGCAGACGGTGGAGGGGCGATGGGCCGACCGTTGGCCCCGACGGTCACCCGCATCGTATTGCGACAGTCCGCCGGCCGTTAACCCCGACACCCTCTTGCCCTGTCGCCCGGCGATGCCATATTTTGCGACGACATGTCCCAACCCTGCATCCTGATGGCCGGTGACGACCGCGACCACGACGACGACCACGCGACCGGCATCGGCGTCGCCACCCAGACCCGCGTCAAGAAGCCGACGCCCTACCGCGTCCTGATGCTGAACGACGACTACACGCCGATGGAATTCGTCGTGCTGTGCCTGCAGCGCTTCTTCCGCATGAGCATGGAGGAAGCGACGCGGGTGATGCTGCACGTCCACCAGCGCGGCGTCGGCGTCTGCGGCGTCTTCACCTACGAGGTCGCCGAGACCAAGGTCAGCCAGGTGATGGACTTCGCCCGCCAGAACCAGCACCCACTGCAATGCACGCTGGAGAAGGCTTGAACGTGGCGACTGCCCGGCAGTAGGCCGTCCAGCCTGCCGTTGCCTCGAATTTCGTCCGACGCCATACTCCCTCTCGACGCGCTACAAGCAAATCTCGACCTGGCCTAAACCGGATCGATAATCGGTTCGCCGGGCGCAGCGCGACGCTTCAAACCTCTTTGTCATGCGTGCGCAGGCGGGAGTCCATGTGCGCCAGTGCCGCGAACCTGGCTTGAACGTCAGCGACTATGGATTCCCGCCTGCGCGGGAATGACGAACGCCCCTGTTGTTGCCGAACGTCGATCCAGTCCAAAATCCTCCCCCACATAGCGATGAGGGGGACCAGCCGCAGCATACGGAACCGCAGCGTTTGCCCAAACGCCCTTCCACCATCCGGTAGCGCCTGCCCGCATGGCGGTGAGGATCTGCCCACCCCCTTGCGCGCCCTACCGCAACCACTAGAAGCTGCTCCATGGATCGTATCGTCATTCGCGGCGGCAATCGCCTGTCGGGCCGCATCGTCATTTCCGGGGCCAAGAACGCCGCACTCACCCTGCTGCCGTGCGCGTTGCTGACCGAGGAGCCGCTGACGCTGCGCAACCTTCCGCGGCTGGCCGACGTCGACAGCTTCGGCCATCTGCTCAACCAGTTCGGGGTGTCGACCACGGTCGAGGGGTCGCACCCGTCGGAATTCGGGCGCGTGATGACGATGCGCGGGCAGCGGCTGACCTCCACGGTCGCGCCCTATGACATCGTGCGCAAGATGCGCGCGTCGATCCTCGTGCTCGGACCGCTGGTGGCGCGCGCGGGCGAGGCGACGGTGTCGCTGCCCGGTGGCTGCGCGATCGGCAACCGCCCGATCGACCTGCACCTGAAAGCGCTGGAAGCGCTGGGCGCGGAGATCGAGCTGGCGGCGGGCTATGTGAAGGCGACCGCGCCCGGCGGACGCCTACCCGGTGGCCGCTACCGCTTTCCGGTGGTGTCGGTCGGCGCGACCGAGAATGCGGTGATGGCCGCGGTGCTGGCGAAGGGGACCAGCGTCCTCGAAAACGCCGCGCGCGAGCCCGAGATCGTCGACCTGTGCCGCTGCCTCGTCGCGATGGGCGCGGTCATCGACGGCATCGGCAGCGACACGCTGACCATCGAGGGGCGCGACCGGCTGCACGGCGCGACCTATGCGGTGATGCCCGACCGGATCGAGGCGGGCAGCTACGCCTGCGCCGCCGCCATCACCGGCGGCGCGGTGGAACTCGCCAATGTCGTGCCGTCGGACATGCGGGCCACGATCGACGCGCTGGTCGAGGCGGGCGTCGCGGTGCGCGAGGAAGCGACCTCGCTGTTCGTGGAAGCCGGGGGCGACATCCGTCCGGTCAACCTGTCGACCGCGCCCTATCCGGGTTTCGCCACCGACATGCAGGCGCAGTTCATGGCGCTGCTGACCCGGGCGGACGGCGCCAGCGTGCTGACCGAGACGATCTTCGAGAATCGTTACATGCACGTGCCGGAACTGGCGCGGATGGGGGCGGACATCACCGTCACCGGCCGTTCGGCGGTGGTGCGCGGCGTCGCCGGTCTCGTCGGTGCGCCGGTGATGGCGACCGACCTGCGCGCGTCGATGAGTCTCATCATCGCCGGCCTCGCCGCCGAGGGCGAGACATCGGTCAGCCGCGTCTACCACCTCGACCGTGGCTATGAACGGCTGGAGGAAAAGCTGCAGGCGGTCGGCGCCGATATCGAGCGGCTGGGCGACGGCTGACCTTGAACTGCCGGAAATTGTCGGACTATATGGTCGCCAACGGACCGGACGTGGCGCGAACAGCCCTGACGGTCGCCATGGGAGGGTGACGATGCACAAGGCGGTTTGGGCCAGCACGATGGTCGCGGCGATGGCAGTGACCGCGGGGCAAGCGGGCGCGGCGACGGCGAAGCGGGCCAGCTTCGGGACGCTGGCCGACGGCACCGCGATCGAGGCGGTGACGCTGACCGGCAGCAACGGCGTCAGCGCGCGGATCATGACGCTGGGCGCCACGTTGCAGGCATTCGACGTGCCCGACCGCAACGGCAAGGTCGCCGACGTGACGCTGGGCTATGACGATGCCGCCAGCTACATCACCAAGCCCAATTACTGGGGCCAGACGATCGGCCGCTATGCCAACCGCATCGCGGGGGGCAGGTTCACGCTGGACGGCAAGGCCTATCAACTGACGCAGAACGACAAGGCCAATTCGCTCCACGGCGGCACCGTCGGCTTCGACAAGCGGGTGTGGCGGATCGTGTCGGTCAAGGACGGGGCGACGGCCTCGGTCACGCTCGCGCTCACCAGCCCGGCGGGCGATCAGGGCTATCCGGGCAAGCTCGACGTCACCGTAACCTATGCGCTCGACGACAAGGGCGCGCTGACGATCGATTTCGATGCGAAGAGCGATGCGCCGACGATCGTCAACCTGACCAACCACGCGCTGTTCGACATGGGCGGGGAGGGGAGCGCGATCGGCACGATGGCGCACCGGCTGACCATTCCGGCCAGCCGTTACACCCCGGTCAACGACGCGCTGATCCCGACCGGCGAGCAGCGTCCGGTTGCCGGCACGGTGTTCGATTTCACCCGCGGGCGGATCGTCGGACAGGACGTGCGCGACGGCCGCGATGCGCAGATCGTCACCGGTCGCGGCTATGACCATAATTTCGTGCTCGACGGCGGCATCACCCGCGAGCCCAAGCTCGCCGCCCGGCTGGAGGACCCCGCCTCGGGCCGCGTTCTCGAAGTGCTGACGACCGAGCCGGGCGTGCAGTTCTACTCGGGTAATTTCCTCGACGGCACGCTGGTCGGCAAGCGCGGCCATGTGTACCGGATGGGTGACGGCATCGCGCTCGAGCCGCAGAAATTCCCTGATACGCCCAACCAGCCGGCGTTCGGATCGGCACGGGTCGAACCGGGCAAGCCCTACCACCACCGCATGGTGTACCGGGTGTCGGTCGCGCGGTAACGTCCTGGCGGCGGTCCCCGCCTGCGCGGGGACACACCTATGCGCGATCCCCTGCGCGTCTCAATGCGCGTGGGTCAGCGCGCAGGTGTCACCGGTCTCGACCTGCACCGTAGCGTGGCCGATCCCGAAATCATGCTCCAGCCGATGCCCCAGATCGGCGAGGAACGCGTCGCCCGGGTGTCCGGCGGGCATCACCAGATGCGCGGTCAGCGCGGTTTCGGTCGTGCTCATCGGCCAGATATGCAGGTCGTGGACCCACACCACGCCGTCCTGCGCCGCCAGCATCGCTTCCACCGCCTGCGCATCGATGCCGCGCGGCACCGCCTGCAACGCCAGCAGCAGCGATTCGCTGAGCAGTCCCCAGGTGCCGACCACGATGATGGCCACCACGATCAGGCTGACCAGCGGATCGATCCATGTCGCGCCGGTCCACAGGATCACCAGCCCGGCGACGACAACGCCCGCCGACACCGCCGCGTCGGCCGCCATGTGCAGATAGGCGCCGCGGATGTTGACGTCGCCATGCCGCCCGCGCGCGAACAGCAATGCGGTCGCCAGGTTCACCCCGATCCCGGCCAGCGCGACCCACACGACCGGCCAGCCGTCGATCGGCCGCGGATCGCCCAGCCGCTGGATCGTTTCCAGCAGGATCGCCCCCACCGCCATCAACAGCACCAGCGCATTGGCGAGTGCGGCAAGGATCGTCGAGGCGCCGAGCCCGTAGGTGAAGCGCCGCGTCGCGGGTCGCTTGGCGAGTTCGACCCCGCCCCACGCGATCAGCAGCCCCAGCACGTCCGACAGATTATGCCCGGCATCGGCGAGCAGCGCGACCGAATCGAACCAGAAGCCAGCGCCACCCTCGACCACGACGAACGCGATGTTGAGCAGCGTGCCGATCGCGAACGCCCGCCCGAAATCCGCGGGCGCATGTGCATGCCCGTGGCCGTGGTGATGGTCATGTCCGTGGTGATGTCCGCCCATGGCATGCCTTTTGACAGGCGGGCGGCGGGCTGACCAGCGGGTTGACGTCGTGCAGACGGGGTCGAGCGGATCAAAGCCGCGCCGGGCACCTCCCGGAGGAAGAGCGGCGCTGCGCCAACGTAGCGACGGGACAGGTTCGGCAATGTCGCGAAAATGGTGCCCGGAGACGGATTCGAACCGCCGACACTGCGATTTTCAGTCGCATGCTCTACCAACTGAGCTATCCGGGCACGCCCGGGTGTCCGGGAGAGCGGGCCTGTTAGCCGTGGGGATCGTGGCTGTCCAGCCCGGTTTCGACATTTTCGTCTGACGATGCCGCGGGGCCGGGAATGCGATAGCCCTCACCCATCCAGTGCAGCATGTCGCGGTCGCGACAGCCGCGGCTGCAAAAAGGGCGGTGGGCCGGATCGGTCGGGGCCGAACAGAGCGGGCAGCGGTTACGGGAAGCGGGCCTGGACATGACCGGCGGATATGGCGAGGGCGGCTTCGGCCCGCAAGGTGAGCGGCGCGCCGAGCGTGCGTTCGACCGCGGCGATCCAGTCGGGGCGCGCGGTGATCGCCGCCAAGACCACGGGATGCGCCACAAGCGTGCGTTCGCCACTGCCGCCGGTCCGCTCCGCCTGTCGCAGCAGCGCGCGGGCATGGGCCGGAACATGGGCGAACAGTTCGGGCAGCGACAGACGCGTGCGACGGCGCACGATCTGGAGGAAGCCGAAGCCGTTGACCGCGGTGCGCTCGAACGGTTGCGGCAGGATCGCGTCGACCGCTTCGGCGGCGGCGAGGCGGGCGGCCTTGTCGTTCACCGTCGGCAGGTCGATGCCGATCGATCCGGCAAGGTCGAGCCGCGCGATCGCCCGTGCCGCGGCGCGGGCGCCGGCGAGGGCGAGGGCGGCGGGGGGGAGGTCGCCGTCGATGTCGATGAGCGTCATGGCAGGGGTAAGCGCGATCGACAGGGCGCCGCCGGGAAAGGCGACCTGTCCGGTCGCCGCTTCCTCGATCAGCAGCGGCCAGCCGGCCTCGCCCAGCAGGTCGCGCGCGAACGGGCCGACGATCCGCGCACCCGGCAGATCGGCGAGCGAGGGGCCGTTCCCCGGCACCGCTTCGGGCGCGGCGGGGCGGGCGCGGGCGCGCTTGGGC
>RPSH01000005.1 GCA_003946805.1 Bacillus sp. 2B10
CTCCTCCCCCCCCGCCGCCCGAACAGCCGCAGCCGCAGTCGCCGCCGCCGGTCGTGACGCCGCCGCCGATCGTCCGCACGCAGGCACCGCCGCCGGTGGTGATCCAGTCGGTGACGACGCCGCCGCCGACGTACAACCCGGTGCCGATCGCTGCTCCGCCTGCGCCGCCCGCGCCTGCCGCTCCTCCTGCGCCTCCCGCGCCGGTCATCAGCAAGGCCGCCGGTATCAAGGGCAATCCGGGTTCGTGGGTGACCGACGCCGACTATCCGGCGAGCGCGCTCAACGCCGGCGAGGAGGGCGTCAGCGGTCTGACGTTCGAGGTGAACGCTGCCGGCAGGATCGAAAACTGCCGCGTGTCGTCCAGTTCGGGGTCGCCGACGCTCGATCGCACCGCCTGCCGTCTGGTGACGTCGCGCGGTCGTTATACCCCCGCGCTCGATGCCGCAGGCAGGCCGACGTTTGGCGGCTCCAAGACGCTGCGCTTCACCTGGAAGCTGCCGGCCGATCGGTAACACCGGCGCCCTCCGCGCCGCATGCGGCGCGGGGCGGCCCGGGGCATTATTCTTCAAGAACGTATCAGCTCTAAGGAAACTATCCGATGCTCACCCCCATTCTTGCTGCCGGCGCCCCTGCCGGAGCTCCGAACTTCGGCTTCTGGGAAGCGCTTCAGCAGGGCGGCGCGATCGCGTTCGGCACGCTGGGCATCCTGGTCATCATGTCGGTCGGCTCGTTCTACATCCTCTTCACCAAGCTGTTCGAACAGCAGAAGATCATGAACCAGGCGAAGCGCGTCCGCGCGACGTTCTGGCAGTCGAACTCGCTGCGCGAAGGCGCCGCCAAGCTCGACAAGAACTCGGCCTATCGCCAGATCGTCGACGACGGCCTCGCCGCGCAGGAACAGCATGGCAAGCTGACCGATCCGGTCGAGGCGCATGACTGGCTGCACGGTTCGCTGGCGCGTTCGGAAGCATCGATCAACTCGAAGCTCAACGGCGGCCTCGCCTTCCTCGCGACCGTCGGCGCGACCTCGCCGTTCGTCGGTCTGTTCGGCACCGTGGTCGGCATCTACCGCGCGCTCGTGAAGATCGGCGCTGCCGGTCAGGCCGCGATCGGCGATGTCGCCGGCCCGGTCGGTGAAGCGCTCATCATGACCGCCATCGGTCTGGTCGTCGCGGTTCCGGCCGTGCTCGCCTACAACTGGCTGCAGCGCCGCAACAAGTCGATCTCGGAAGACCTGTCGGCCTTCTCGAACGACGTGCTCGGCTACCTCGCGTCGAACGGTGCGGTTCGTCCGGCCGTCGCGGCTCGCGGCCCGGCACCGGTTGCCAAGCCGGCAGTCGGCAGCACCACCGCCGGCCAGGCCGGCGGCGTGCCGACCGCACCGCGCGTCTGAGCATATGCTGACGCCGCCGGGGCCGTGACCGGTCCCGGCGGTTCGATTGAGTAGAAGTGGATAGGATAGCCTCATGGCGATGAGTGTTGGCGGCGGCGGCGATGAAGCCCCCCTCTCGGACATCAATACCACGCCGCTCGTGGACGTCATGCTCGTGCTGCTGATCATCTTCCTGATCGCGGTTCCGGTCGTGGTCCAGCAGGTGAGCGGTCTCAAGGTCCCGAAGGTCGTGTTCGAACCGACGACGACCAAGCCCGAAAACGTCTCGTTGTCGGTGCAGGGCCTTGGCGGCGAATGCGCCGTGTACTGGGGTCTGACCCGGGTGAACGCGGACGAACTGCGCACCCGCGCGGTCAAGAAGCTGGAAGATGAAGTCGCCCGTCAGGGTGGGCCGAACGCTCCGGGTCTCGAACTGCCCGAAGTGCATATCCGTGGCGACGTGAACACGCCGTACCGTTGCATCGGTGGTACCATCTACACGATGCAGTCGGCCGGGTTCACGAAGGTCGGGTTCATTTCCGAACCGGACCCCAATACCACGCCGCGCGCGCGTCAATAGGAGTAGCCTGACATGGCAATGAGTGGTGGCGGTCGCGCAGACGACGAACCGATGATGGACATGAACACGACGCCGTTGATCGACGTGCTGCTCGTGCTTTTGATCATGTTCATCATTACCATCCCGATCCAGAGCCACGCGGTAAAGGTCGACCTGCCGCAGCCGGACAACCGGCCGCCGCAGAATATCGACCCGCAAAAGAACAAGATTTCGATCAACGCGCAGGGCCAGACCTTCTGGAACGGCGCACCGGTCGACGAGGTCACGCTGACCCAATATCTTGACCAAACCGTGGCAATGAGCCCGCAACCCGAACTCCACTTCCAACCCGATGCGACCGCGCGGTACGAAGTGGTGGACGGCGTGCTGGCGATCATCAAGCGCGCGAACGTCACGAAGCTCGGCTTCGTCGGCAACGAGCAGTATCGCGCCGACTTCTGATCGTTCTGTTCCGGACCGGCTTCGGCCGGTGAAGAGGGGTGGCTCCGGCCGCCCCTTTTTTTGTGCCCGTATGCGGTACTCGGGCAGCGGTAGCCAACGCGGGGTACTCGACCTGACGGGGCCCATGTCACCGTGTTTGGCGGCGGTGGTCGCGAGACAGCGTTCGATGGAGCGGCGGCTGACCCGGCGACGCATAAGACGGTTCTGCTCGACCATACGCGATCAACCAGCCCGTACGACGATACCCGTCAACGGTACTTGTCTAGTCGTCTTAAAAATGAAACATTGATGTCATCACGATGTAACAAACAGGAAATGATGTCATGCGAATCGGAACGATGGCACTGCTTGGCTCGGCGCTGGCGGTGATGGGGATCGCCACCAGCACGAACGCCCAGGATGCGCAGTACGCTCATGCCGCGATCACGGCAGGGCACCTGACCTCCGCCGAACGCAGCCTCGAGCGCGAGACGCGCGCCGGTAGCCGCGAGCCGGAAGTGTTGCTGAACCTTGCCGCCGTCTATGCGATGACGCAGCGCCCCGATGCGGCGCGCGATCTGTACGCCAAGGTGCTGGCGGGCAAGGACGTCTCGATGGCGATGCCCTCGGCGCAGATCGCCAGCGCGCATGACGTGGCGCGGCGCGGACTGCAGATGCTGGATCGCCCGGCAACGATGCAGCTTACGTCGCGCTGATGCGAAGTCCGGTCCGGTGACGTCGATAACGTCGCCGGACGGCCTGCGACCGGACCCGGTACGCGATAGAGCGCGTGAGTATGCGAACGAAGCCGGTTCGGCCAGTAATTTGGAAGGATGCCGCGCCTCTTGGGGCCTGCGACTTTTTCGGGGCGCTGCCTAAGGCCAGACTGAGGCTGTCGATGTGGGACCAGTCGGCATTCAGCGTCGCCGCACGGACCCATAGGTATTTGTGATCGATCCTGCGCTTTTGCCGTTACCCGGGCTCGATCCGGCCTCCTGCTTCCCCATGATCGCAGCAAGAAGCGGGACCCCGGACCTGTTCGAGACCTCTGCGAAAGCCCTCAATCCGTATCCCGGCGAAGGCCGGAGCCCAGTTGGGGGGCATTGGCAAGATACGGAAAAGCCTTTCCAACTGGACCCCGGCCTTCGCCGAGGTACGGTGAGGAACTGGCTCTGTTAGAGACGTTCGCAGAGGTTTCGGTCAAGCCCGGGGTGACCGCGTGCGCGTGAACGCCGATGCGTCCCGATTTTCAGTCAGATAATAGCCTGACGCCATAGCTGATATGCCGACGGCGCAGCGCGATCGGCCCACCCTTGTCGGCGAGCCGATCGCGCAAAGGGACGCTTCCTAGCGAACGGTCAACGTCGCCGTCTTCAACTGCACCGAGCTGTTGCCCGCGGAGATGGTGAACGTGCCCGGTTCGACTACCCGTTGCATGTCGACGTTCCAGAAGGCGAGATCGGCGGGCTTCAGATCGAAGGTGACCGTCCGCCGTTCACCGGCTTTCAGCGAGACGCGCTGGAAATGCTTGAGTTCGAGGACCGGGCGGGTGACGCTGGCTTCGTCGTCATGGACGTAGAGCTGGACGACCTCGTCACCCGCACGGCGGCCGGTATTGGCGACGTCGACCGATACGCGCACGCTCTCGTCGCGGCCGATCGTCGTCTTGCCCAGACGCGGCGCGCCGACCGTGAAGCTGGTGTACGACAGGCCATAGCCGAACGGATAAAGCGGGGCGGTGCTGTCGAAGAGGTAGCCACGGCGCGAGGTCGGTTTGTGGTTGTAGAAGATCGGCAACTGCCCCTCGCTGCGCGGCACCGATACCGGCAGCTTGCCGCCCGGATTGGCGCGGCCGAGCACGACATCGGCGACGGCATTGCCGGTTTCCTGCCCGAGATACCAACCCTCGACGATCGCCGGTGCGGTCGCGTCGATATAGGTCGCGGCGAGCGGGCCACCGTTCAGCAGTACGACCACCACCGGCTTGCCGGTCGCGAACAGGCGGCGGGCGAGCTCGTTCTGCTCGCCGATCAGGTCGAGCGTCTGCCGGTCCCCCAGATGGGCGTCGGCCCAGGCTTCACGGCTGAGCTGTTCGTTCTGTCCCAGCACCAGCAGGATGGTGTCGGCCTGCGCCGCCTTGGCGACGGCTTCCTCGATCAGCGGTGCGTTCTCGGCGGGCGGGACCAGTTCGACCTTGTCGGCGGCCCATTGGCGGCTGCGGGTCAGGCGGACCCCTTCGGCATAGTCGACCGAAAAGCGGCCGGCGGCGGCCTGTTGCATTCCCTCCAGCACGCTGACGACGTGTTTCGGCACGTCGGAATAGCCGCCGATCGGAGTGTCGCGGGCATGGGTACCGACGACCAGCATCCGGCCGACCCTGGCCGGGTCGAGCGGCAGGAGGTTGTTCCGGTTCTTGAGCAGCACCATCGAACGGATCGCGGCTTCGCGGGCCAGCGCGATCGCGTCCGGCGTCGCGGTCTTCGCCTCGGCGGTGCGGGCATCGGCATAGGGGTTCTCGAACAGCCCCATCTGGAATTTCATGGTCAGGATGCGGCGGACGGCATTGTCGACCTGCGCCTGCGGGACCTGCCCCGACTTGACCATCTGCGCCAGCGTCGACCAGCCCTCGGCGTCGGGCAGTTCCATGTCGACACCGGCGTCGAGCGCCCGGCGCCCGGCGGCGGCCATGTCGGTGCCGTACAGCTTGTGGCGGGTATTCAACTCCTTGATCGCGAAATAGTCGCTAACGACCGAGCCCTTATACCCCCATTCGCGGCGCAGCACGTCGTCGAGCAGCCATTTGTTGGCGTGGCTGGGGATGCCGTCGATCTCGTTGTACGACGCCATCACTGCCTGCACCGGCAGTTCCTTGACCGCGCGTTCGAACGGCGGGAAGAAATTCTCGCGCAGCGTGCGTTCGGAGATATTGGCCGGGCCAACATTGGTGCCGTTTTCGGGCTGGCCATGGCCGGTCATGTGCTTGAGCGTGACCATGACCTTGGTCGGGCCAAGGGGCAGGGTCGTCCCCTGGAACCCGCGGATCGCCCCGAGTCCCATCTCGCCGACCAAATGCGGGTCTTCGCCATAGGTCTCCTCGATCCGGCCCCAGCGCGGATCGCGCGCGACGTCGACGACCGGGGCTAGGGCGAGGTTCGCGCCGCGGGCACGCATCTCGCGCGCCGCCACGCCGAACACCCGCTCGACCAGCGCCGGGTCCCACGAAGAGGCCAGCGCGATCGATTGCGGGAAGCTGGTCGCGCCGCGCGCGACATAGCCGTGCAGCGCCTCTTCATGCATGATCATCGGGATGCCGAGCCGGGTCTGTTCGACTGCCCAGCGCTGCGCCGCGTTGACATAGTCGGCGGTTTCCCGCGCGGTGCGGTTGACGGCATCGGCCGCGACGCCCGCCGCATTGTTGCTGACGGTGACGCCGCGCTTGTCCGATGGGCGGGTAATCTGCCCCAGACCGTCGGGAAAGGCGCGCGCGGCCTTTGCGGCGGAGAAATTGCCCTGCGCGTCCTGGATATCGCCTTTCTTTTCCCAGATGCCGATCATCTGCGCGACCTTTTCCTCCAGCGTCATACGCCGCAGCAGGTCCTCGACCCGCGCCGAGACGGGCTGCGACGCGTCCTTGTAGAGCATTGGTTCGGCAGCGGCGGGGCGGGTCGGCCGGGTCTGTGCGATGACGGTCCCGGTGGCGGTGGTCGCCAACAGGCAGGCGAGCGCAAGGCGAACGGGTCTGGACGCTAGGGTCACGATCTCTCTCCCAGGACTTTCGGCATCCGGCAGTGCCGTCACCGACTATTGGTAGCGCTATCAGCTATCGGGCGGCGGACGGTCCGTCAACCGATCGCACGTTTGCAATCGCGACGGGTGCGCCATAATCAGCATCGTGAAGGAGCCGTCACGATCCATGGAAAAGCCCAGTCGCCGCAGCGGTGGCAACGTCACCATACAGGACGTCGCCCGTACCGCCGGAGTATCGGCGATGACCGTGTCGCGGGTCGTCAATGGCGGCGCCAATGTGCGCCAGTCGACGCGCGAGGCGGTGACGGCGGCGATCGCGCAGCTGAACTATTCGCCCAACAGCGCGGCGCGCAGTCTGGCGGCGGGGGAGGCGGCGCAGATCGGGCTGCTCTATGCCAACCCCTCCATGGCCTATCTGTCGAACTTCCTGATCGGCGCGCTGGAGGGCGCGCGTAAGGTCGGCTGCCACCTCGTCCTCGAACCGTGCGAGGGCGATGGGCCCGACGCCCAGGCCGAAGCGGCGCGGCGGTTCGCCTCGACGCCGGTGCAGGGCGTCATCCTGCCGCCGCCGCTGTCGGATGCGCAGGCGGTGCAGGCCGAACTGGATGCGGCGGGCACGCCGTCGGTCGCCGTCGCGGTGGGGGGCGCGCAGCCGGGCCGTGCGTCGGTGCGGATCGACGACTTCGCCGCAGCGCGGGCGATGACCGATCACCTGCTCGCGCTGGGACATCGCCGTATCGGCTTCGTGCGCGGCAACCCCAACAACGGCGCCAGCATCGAGCGGTGGCGCGGGTTCGTCGCGGCGATCGAGGCCGCCGGGCTGGACGCTGACGACATGCCGGTCGAACAGGGACTGTTCACCTATCGATCGGGGATCGACGCCGCCGAACGGCTGATCGATCGCGCGGATCGGCCGACCGCGATCTTCGCCAGCAACGACGACATGGCCGCCGCCGCGATCAGCGTGGCGCATCGCCGCGGACTGCACGTGCCGGAAGACGTCAGCATCGTCGGGTTCGACGATACGTCGCTGGCGACCACCACCTGGCCGGAGATCACGACGATTCGCCAGCCGATCGCGGCCATGGCCGAAACCGCGGTCGAGATGCTGCTGGGGCGCATCCGGGATCGCCGGGCGGGGGTGAACGACGGCGACGGCGACGACCGGGTCCTTGCCCATGAACTGGTCCTGCGCGAATCGTCGGGGCCGGCACCGACGAAGGCCGTCCGCGGCAAGGGCTGAATGCACCCGCAGCGCGACGGCCGTGTTATCCCGGCGAAGGCTGATCGCGCACTGGCACCACACCGCAGGAACCGCTGGAGGCCCCAGCCCTTGCCGAGGTGACGTTCTCGGGCAGAGGGATCAAACGCTGACCGCTTGAGCATGGATCGCTGTGCGCTTATACGAAAACCCTTCGCACCGATGTCGGCGGCGCTTGCATTTATCTTAACAATTCGCCACCGTTACCGCTAACACGCCGCTTTGGACGGCCGTGAACTGGGAGTGGATGGGGATGACACAGGCGAGCGGGGAGCGCGTGAACATCGCGCTTGTCATCGCCATCGTCGCGGTGGCGACGATCGGCGGTTTGCTGTTCGGATATGACAGCGGTGCGGTGAACGGCACGCAGGAAGGGCTGAAGACCGCGTTCGGACTGAGCGAGGCGGGGCTGGGTTTCACGGTCGGCTCGCTGCTGATCGGCTGCTTCGTCGGCGCGTTCCTGGCGGGCAAGCTGGCCGATGCGATGGGCCGCCGCAAGGTGATGATGCTCGCCGCGGTGCTGTTCCTGATCGGCGCGCTGATCCAGGGGTTCAGCCATGTCCAGGCGGTGTTCGTCATCGCCCGGTTCATGGGCGGCATGGCGGTCGGCGCGGCATCGGTGCTGTCGCCCGCCTACATTTCCGAAGTCGCTCCCGCCAACATCCGCGGGCGGATGACCACCATCCAGCAGATCATGATTATCAGCGGTCTGACCGCCGCGTTCGTCGTGAACTATTACCTCGCCAATGCCGCGGGTGCCTCCACTTCGATCTGGTGGGGCGGCTATGAGGCGTGGCGCTGGATGTACTGGATGCAGGCCATTCCGGCGGCCGTGTTCCTCGTCGCGTTGCTCTTCATTCCCGAAAGCCCGCGCTATCTGGTGCAGAAAGGGCGTATCGACGAAGCGCGGATCGTGCTGACCCGCCTGTTCGGGCCGTCCGCCGCCGCGACCAAGGTTCGCGATATCGAGGCATCGTTCAGCAAGGACCACAAGCCGGCGCTGCGCGACATCATGGACCCGGTGAAGGGCGGCATCCGCCCGATCGTGTGGGCCGGGCTTCTGCTGGCGGTGTTCCAGCAGCTGGTCGGCATCAACGTGATCTTCTATTACGGCGCGACGTTGTGGCAGCTGGCCGGCTTTACCGAGGACCAGTCGCTGCAGATCAACATCCTGTCGGGTGTCGTGTCGATCGCGGCGTGCTTCGTCACCATCGCGCTGGTCGACCGGATCGGGCGCAAGCCGCTGCTGCTGATCGGGTCGGCGGGCATGGCGGTGACGCTGTGGGCGCTGGTCTATTGCTTCCACAACGGCACGCTTGACGCGGCGGGGCAGCTGCAGCTGTCGCCGCAGCTCGGCACGCTCGCGCTGTGGGCGGCGAACCTGTACGTCGTGTTCTTCAACGTCAGCTGGGGCCCGATCATGTGGGTCATGCTGGGCGAGATGTTCCCGAACCAGATGCGCGGATCGGCGCTGGCCGTGTGCGGTTTCGCCCAGTGGTTCGCCAACTACCTGATCGCGCAGAGCTTCCCGATCATGGCGGCGGGCCTCGGCCTGACGATCACCTACAGCTTCTATGGCGCCTGCGCCGTCGTCAGCTTCTTCCTCGTCCAGAAGTTCATTCGCGAGACGAAGGGCAAGGAGCTGGAGGACATGCAGGGCTGACCCGACGCCTCGCCCGTTTCGCGACGGGCGGGGCCGTTTTTCCCTACTGATCGAGTGGACCCGATGACCCGCACCCCCGCCCGCCCGTTCCGATCGCGCGAATGGTTCGCCGCACCCGGCCGGCTCGACATGGCCGCGCTCTATCTCGAACGGTTCATGAACTATGGCATCACGCCGAAGGAATTGACCAGCGGACGGCCGATCATCGGCATCGCCCAGTCGGGATCGGACCTTACCCCGTGCAACCGTATCCATCTGGAGACGGTCAAGCGGGTCAAGGCGGGGATCGAGGCGGCGGGCGGGATTCCGATGGAATTCCCGACGCATCCGATCTTCGAGAATTGCCGCCGCCCGACCGCGGCGATCGACCGCAACCTCGCCTATCTGGGGCTGGTCGAAATCCTCAACGGTTATCCGATCGACGCGGTGGTGCTGACGACCGGGTGCGACAAGACGACGCCGTCGGGGCTGATGGCGGCATCGACGGTCGACATTCCCGCGATCGTGCTGTCTGGTGGGCCGATGCTCGATGGCTGGCACGACGGCGATCTGGTCGGGTCGGGGACGGTGATCTGGCGTTCGCGGCGCAAGCTGGCGGCGGGCGAGATGACCGAGGACGAGTTCCTCGAAGCCGCGACCGCATCCGCGCCTTCGGCTGGGCATTGCAACACTATGGGCACCGCATCGACGATGAACGCCATCGCGGAGGGGCTGGGCATGTCGCTGCCCGGCTGTGCCGCGATCCCGGCGCCCTATCGCGAACGCGGGCAGATTGCGTACGAGACCGGCAAGCGCATCGTCGAGATGGCGTATGAAGACCTGCGCCCGTCGAAGATTCTGACGCGCCAGTCGTTCCTGAACGCCATCGCGCTCATCACCGCGATCGGCGGGTCGTCGAACGCGCATCCGCATCTGCACGCGATGGCGCGCCATGCCGATATCGAACTCAACCCGTCCGACTGGATGGACTATGGCTACGACCTGCCGCTGCTGGTCGATGTCCAGCCCGCCGGGCGCTTCCTGGGCGAGCGGTTCCACCGTGCCGGTGGCGTGCCGGCGGTAGTCAGCGAACTGATCGCGGCGGGCAGGATCGACGGCAACGTCGCCACCGTGACGGGCAGGACGCTGGGCGAGAATGTCGCGCACCGTGTCGCGACCGATCGCGAGGTCATCCGGCCCTACGATCAGCCGCTGAAGGAGCAGGCGGGCTTCCTCGTGCTGTCGGGCAATCTGTTCGACGTGGCGATCATGAAGACCAGCGTGATCGGCCCCGATTTCCGCGCGCGCTATCTGTCGCAACCGGGCAACGAAGGTCGTTTCGAAGGACGGGCGATCGTGTTCGACGGGTCGGACGATTACCACCACCGCATCGACGATCCGGCGCTCGACATCGACGAGAACTGCATCCTCGTCATCCGCGGCGCGGGCGTGATCGGCTGGCCGGGATCGGCCGAGGTCACCAACATGCAGCCGTCGGCGGCACTGCTCCAGCGCGGTATCCAGAGCCTGCCGACGATCGGCGACGGCCGGCAGTCGGGAACGTCGGACAGCCCGTCGATCCTCAACGCCTCTCCCGAGAGTGCGGTCGGCGGTGGGCTGGCGTGGCTGCGCACCGGCGACAGGATCCGCATCGACCTGAACCACGGCCGTTGCGACATGCTGGTGAGCGACGAAGAGATCGCCCGGCGCAAGGGCGACGGCATCCCGCCGGTCCCGGCCAGCCAGACCCCATGGGAAGAAATCTACCGCGAGAAGGTCGGCCAGCTGGGCGACGGCGGCGTGCTCGACCTCGCGCTCAAATATCGCCGGACGTCGGAAACGACGCCGCGCCACAATCACTGAAGGATCGGACCGATGAAGAGCGAACATGCGGCGCGGATGCTGCCGGTGGATCATGAACGGGCGCTGCTGGTCGGGCGGATGCGACTGGCCGACGGCCCGACACCGGTGGTGGTACGCGGTGGCAGGGTGATCGACGTGTCGGCGCACGCGGCGACGGTCGCCGACCTGCTGGAACGCAGCGACATCGCGTCGCTCGATGGCCCGGTGGTGTGCGACACCGCCGCGCTCGCCGATCCGGCGGGGCAGCATCCGCCGATCCTGTCGCCGATCGACCTGCAATGCGTGAAGGCGGCCGGCGTGACCTTTGCCGTGTCGGCGCTGGAACGCGTGATCGAGGAACGCGCGCGCGGCGATGCTGATGCGGCACAGGGCATCCGCGGCGACCTCGAGACGCGCATCGGTGGGGGCATCCGGTCGGTGAAGCCCGGTTCGGCCGAGGCAGCCGAACTGAAGGCCGCGCTGATCGACGCGGGGATGTGGTCGCAATATCTGGAGGTCGCGATCGGCCCCGATGCGGAGGTGTTCACCAAGGCGCCGGTGCTATCGACCATCGGTTGGGGCGGCGATGTCGGCATCCGGTCGGATTCGTCGTGGAACAACCCCGAACCCGAAATCGTCATCGTCGCGACCAGCGACGGCACATCGGTCGGCGCGACGCTCGGCAACGACGTCAATCTGCGTGACTTCGAGGGGCGCTCGGCGCTGCTGCTCGGCAAGGCGAAGGACAACAACGCCTCGACCGGGATCGGCCCGTTCATCCGCCTGTTCGACGGCAACTTCACGATGGACACGGTGCGCGACGCCGTGGTCGACCTGCGCATCGATGGTCCGGAAGGCTATGTCCTGACCGGCACCAGCACGATGCGCGAGATCAGCCGCGATCCGGAGGATCTGGTGCGACAGGCGCTGTCCGAGCATCAGTATCCCGACGGCTTCGTCCTGTTCCTCGGCACGCTGTTCGCGCCGGTGCAGGACCGTGACGAGCCCGGCCGCGGCTTCACCCACAAGCCGGGCGACGTGGTGCGCATCTCGACCCCGGCGCTGGGCGAGCTGGCGAATACCGTCACCACGTCGAAGGCCGCCGATCCGTGGGGCTTCGGCATTCGCGACCTGATGCGCAACCTCGCGCGCCGCGGCCTGCTCGCCGCCTGATACCTCTTTGCTGGAAACATTCATGTCGCCTGACGATTTCGCCTACCCGATCGCGCCCGAAGCCCGCGCCTCCTATCCCTCGCTCGCCGGCAAGCGCGTGCTCATCACCGGCGGCGGATCGGGGATCGGTGCGGGCGTGGTCGAAGGGTTCGTGCGGCAGGGTGCGCACGTTACCTTCTTCGATATTGCGGAAGACGATTCGCGGCAGCTGGTCGAGGATCTGGCGGGCGTCGGGCCGACGCCGGTGTTCCGCCGCGTCGACCTGACCGATATCGCCGCGCTGCAGTCGGCGATCGCGCAGGCCGGCGAGTTCGACGTGCTGGTCAACAATGCGGCCAGCGACGACCGCCACACGATCGAGCAGGTCGACGAAGCCTATTGGGACAACCGGATGGGCGTGAACCTGCGCCACCTGTTCTTCGCCGCGCAGGCCGTGATTCCGGGAATGAAGGCGCGCGGGCACGGCGTGATCGTCAACATGGGGTCGATCAGCTGGCACCTCGCGCTGGAGGAACTGACGCTGTACCAGACCGCCAAGGCGGCGATCGAGGGGCTGACCCGGTCGTTCGCGCGCGAGCTGGGCGGGGACGGCATCCGCTCGGTCTGCGTCATCCCCGGCAACGTCCGCACCCCGCGCCAGCTGAAATGGTACACGCCCGAAGGCGAGGCGGAGATCGTGAAGGCCCAGTGCCTGAACGGCCGGCTGGTCGCGGGCGACATCGCCGCGATGATCCTGTTCCTTGCCTCCGACGATGCGCGGCTGGTAACCGGTCACAGCTTCTTCGTGGATGCAGGATGGCGATGAGATGACCAAGGTACAGCGAACCGAACCCGTCAGCGTCTGGGACCTGTCGGCGCCGCTGCTCGAAGGGCCGATCTGGGTGACCCGCGACCAGGCCCTGTGGTTCGGCTGTATCAAGACGCCGCGCGTACATCGCTATGACCCGGTCAGCGGCGAGCGGCGCAGCTGGGCCGCGCCCGGACAATGCGGGTTCGTCCTGCCCAGCGCCGATGGGAAGTTCGTCACCGGGTTGCAGACCGGGCTGCACCGGTTCGATCCCGTCACCGGCGCGTTCGAGCTGCTGGTCGATCCCGAACCCAATCTGCCGGGCAACCGGCTGAACGACGCCACGGTCGATCCGTCGGGGCGGCTGTGGTTCGGGACGATGGACGATGGTGAAAGCGCCGCGACCGGTACGATCTATCGCCTCGCCGCCGATGGCAGCGTGGTCGCGTCCGCGCCGCCGGTGGCGATTACCAACGGGCCGGCGGTCAGCCCCGACGGACGCACGCTGTATCATGTCGATACGCTGGGCGGGCATGTCTATGCCTGCACCGTCGACGACGACGGGACGCTGGGCGACCGGCGGCTGTTCGTGTCGATCCCGAACGACGAAGGCCATCCCGACGGGCCGACCGTCGATGCCGAGGGGTGCGTGTGGATCGGGCTCTACGCCGGCTGGGGCATCCGCCGCTATTCGCCGAAGGGCGAGTTGCTGGAGACGATCCGGATGCCGGTCGATGCGATCACCAAGATCGCGTTCGGCGGGCCCGATCGCCGCACCGTATTCGCGACGACCGCCAACAAGCATCACGACGCCGATCAGGCCGCCACACAGCCGCTGGCGGGCAACCTGTTCCAGTTCGAGGTCGACGTGCCGGGCGTGGCGGGGACGGAGATTTCGGTCGGGATCTGATGGGTCGTTTCGTCAGGTCGTGATGACGTTAAACGCAACCGTTCGTCCCGAGTAACCGCTGAGCTTGTCGAAGCGGCATATCGAAGGATCGCGGGGGATGCTTCGATACGGGCCTTCGACAACCTCAGTCCCTACGCGACACGAACGGTTCTGGTTCAGGTCACAGGAAACGTCCCGCCAGCGCAGGCTGAGGGCTCGCGAGGCTATCACCGGGATGAAGTAGCGCCGGCACTCAGCTCGACTTGCGCACCACCAGTTCGGGCGGCAGCAGTGCCGGTTCGGTGTCGCGCCGGTTGATCCGCCGGATCAGCATGTCGACCAGCAGCTCGCCCGCCCGCGCATAATCCTGCCGGATCGTCGTCAGCGGCGGCTGGGCCAGCGAGGCGGCGGGGATGTCGTCGAAGCCGACCAGCGCGACGTCGCGCGGCACGCTGCGTCCCGATTCGACCAGCGCGCGCACCGCACCCAGCGCGATCATGTCCGACGCGGCGAAGATCGCGTCGAAGGCGATGCCGCGCGCGATCAGCCGGCTGGCGGCGTCATAGCCCGATGCCTCGCTGGACAGGGCGTCGACCTGCAATCCCGCATCGACCGGCAGGCTGGCGGTGCGCAGCGCATGCGCCAGTCCGGCATAGCGGTCGCGCGATTCGGGATAATGGTTCGACGCGTCGCCGAGGAACGCGATGCTGCGCCGGCCGCGGTCGATCAGATGCTGCCCGGCATCGCGCCCGCCGCCGAAATTGTCGCAGCCGATGACCGTGCCGGGATGGGCGGGGTCGGGGGAGCCCCAGCGGACGAAATGCGTGCCCTGGGTGACGAGTTGGTCGAGGCGGCGCGAATAGGCGTCGAAGTCGCCATAGCCGAGCAGGATCAGCCCGTCGGCCTTGCGGCTGTCCTCGTAATCGACGTGCCAGTCGGCCGACAGCTGCTGGAACGAGGTGAGCAGGTCGTAGCCGCGCGCGCCGCAGGTGTGCAGGATCGAGCCGAGCATCGACAGGAAGAACGGGTTGATCCGCGATCCGTCGGGGGCCGGGTCCTCGAAGAACAGCAGCGCCAGCGTCGACGTGCTGCCGCGGCGCAGCGCCGAGGCGTTCTTGTCGACCTTGTAGTTCAGCTGGCGGGCGATCGCCTCGATCCGGAGGCGCGTGGCGGCGCTGACCGTCCGGTCGCCGCGCAACGCGCGGCTGACGGTCGGTTGCGATACGCCGGCCAGCGCCGCGATGTCGAACGAAGTCGGCTTGTCGCCCGACGCCATGAACCTGCCCCCCATCGCCCGGCATGGGCGTCCGTCCCGGGTGTAGCGGCGCGGCAACGGCAGCGGCAAGCGCCGTCTGAATACGTATGCTGTTCGCTTCTCAACGCCCTGCAATGGTTTCAATAGAAGGGTACGGACGAACCGGGCGAAAGAGCCGGGGAATCAACCATCGTCGGGGAGGATTGGGACATGCGGTATTCATCGCAAGCGTCGACGTGCGCCAGCTTGGCGCGCGGGGCGAGCATCACGGCATTGATCGTCGCAGGGGCGCTCGCCGGCGTCGGCACCGCCATGGCGCAGGCCACCGTGCCGACGCCGGACACGGCACAGCCCGACGCGACCGATCCGACAGCGACCCCGGCGGTCGAGGAAGAGACGACGATCACCGTCACCGGCTTCCGCGCCAGCCTGGAAAACGCCGTCGCCGAAAAGAAGAATCGCGACCAGGTCGTCGAATCGATCTCGGCCGAGGATATCGGCAAGCTGCCCGACGCCTCGATCGCCGAATCGATCGCCCGCCTGCCGGGCCTGACGTCGCAGCGCGTGTCGGGCCGATCGAACTCGATCTCGATCCGCGGCTTCGCGCCCGACTTCTCGACGACCCTGCTGAACGGCCGCGAACAGACGTCGACCGGCGACAACCGTGCGGTGGAATACGACCAGTACCCGGCCGAAATCATGAGCCAGGTGCTCGTCTACAAGACCGGTCAGGCGAACCTCGTCGGACAGGGCCTGTCGGGCACCGTCGACCTGCGCACCGTGCGTCCGCTGGAATATGGTCGTCAGGCGATCTCGATCGGCGGGCGCGGCACCTATGCCGATCTCGGCAAGCTGAACGCCGGGTCGCGCGACAAGGGCTACCGCGTCAGCGGCACCTATATAGACCAGTATGCCGACGACACGATCGGCATCGCGCTGTCGGGCAACTATCTGGACGAGCCGTACCAGATCCAGGAATTCAACGCCTGGGGCTATGCCGGTTTCAACGGTAATCAGGGCGTAATCGGCGGGTCGAAGTCGTACGTCACCTCGACGCGCCTCAAGCGCCTCGGCCTGTCGGGCACGCTGCAGTACCGGCCGGTGCCGAACCTGACGGTGACGCTCGACGGCTTCTATTCGGACTTTAACGACGACCAGATCAAGCGCGGTATCGAACTGCCGCTGGGCTTCGGGCAGGACTTCAACAGCGCGGCCAACCCGAACGGGGTGAAGCTGACCAACACGACCGCGAACAGCGACGGCTTCGTCACGTCGGGCACGTTCGGCAATGTCGAAGGCGTGGTCCGCAACGACGCGTTCGAGCGCAAGGCCAAGCTGTATTCGTTCGGCTACAACATGGCGTGGCGCGGCGACGACGGCTGGAACGCGACGCTCGACGCCAGCTATTCGAAGACCGATCGCGAAGAGATCATCCTCGAAAGCTATGCCGGCACCGGATACGGCCAGAATGTCGGCGCGAAGGACACGATTGCGTTCACCAGCGGCGCGACCGGCACGCGCTTTTCGCCCACGCTGAACTATTCCGATCCGAACCTGATCCTGCTGACCGATCCGCTCGGCTGGGGCGGCAGCAACCTGCAGGCCGGATATTTCAACGACCGGATCGTCAAGGACCGGATCGCGCAGTACCGTTTTGAGGTCGAGAAGGAACTGGACAGCTTCTTCGGCGCGGTGAAGTTCGGCCTGAACTATACCGATCGCGACAAGTCGCTGACCCCGGACGAGGCGCTACTGGCGCTGAGCGGTGGACTGCGCCAGCTGCGCATCCCGGACCAGTATGTGAAGGAGTCGACCAGCCTCGGCTATCTGGGTCTGGGGCCGATGCTGAGCTACGACCCGCGCGACCTGCTCGCCGGCGGCGTGTATTCGCTGATCCCGAACACCAGCCTCGATGTGCCCGCCAAGGCATTCCGCATCGAGGAAGACCTGATGACCATGTATGTCCAGGCGGACATCAATCAGGAGATCGGCGGATCGGTGCTGACTGGCAATATCGGTTTGCAGGCGGTCAACACCGAACAGAAGTCGTCGGGTCTCGTCGCGGCGGCAGGTGCGCTGGCTCCAACCATCCGTGGCGCGGATTACTGGGACTTGCTGCCCAGCCTCAACCTGTCGCTGCGTCTGCCCGGCGACTGGGTTATCCGTGCTGGTGCCGCGCGACAGGTACAGCGTCCGCGGCTGGACGACATGCGCGTGTCGCAGGGTTACGGTTACAACCCGCAGGAACGGATCATCACCGGCGGTGGCGGCAATCCGTTTCTCCGTCCGATCCGGTCGAACTCGTTCGATCTGACGCTGGAGAAGTATTTCGGGCGGTCGGGCTACATCGCGGCACAGGGCTTTTACAAGGACCTGAAGTCGTTCGTGTATAACCAGACGATCCCGTTCGACTATGCCGGCTTCCCGACACCGACCGGTACGCCGCCGGGCACCCCGACGCTGGGCCGCGCAGACGTGCCGATCAACGGCGAGGGTGGTAGCATCTACGGTGTCGAACTGGCCGCGACGCTGCCGCTCAACACCTTCGTGTCGTTTCTCGACGGCTTCGGCGTGACCGGCGGCGGGTCGTGGACCAAGACGCAGATCAAGCCGACCCCGACCGCGCCGGCCGAGGATATCCCCGGCTATTCGAAGTGGGTCGTCAACGGCACCGCCTATTTCGAGAAGTGGGGCTTCAGTGCCCGCGGTTCGGCGCGCTACCGGTCGACCTTCATTGGCGAATTGTCGGGCTTCGGCGGCAATCGCCAGCGTCGCCGGGCGCTGGACGAGACGATCATCGATGCGCAGATCGGCTATGAGTTCCAGAAGGGCACCGCGCTCGAAGGACTGTCGCTGTTCGTGCAGGGCCAGAACCTGACCGACGAGCGCTTCGCGACCGTCGATCCGGCGTACGACCTCGCGGTGATCGATTATCAGAGCTATGGCCGGCGCTATCTGGCCGGGGCATCGTTCCGGTTCTGACGACCCGTCTCCGCCCGCCCCGATGGGGTGGGCGGGGCTGACGCGACGGAGGCTGCAATGGCGATCGATCAGGAACCGGTCCGGCGGGTCGCCATCGTCGGTGGCGGATCGGCCGGCTGGATGACGGCGGCGGCGCTGGCGCGGTTCCTGCCGGACGGGACCCATGTCACGCTGATCGAATCCGACGCGATCGGGACGGTTGGGGTGGGGGAGGCGACGATCCCGCAGCTGCGGTTGTTCAACCAGCATCTTGGGATCGACGAGGATGATTTCGTCGCGCGCACCGGGGGCAGCTTCAAGCTGGGCATCGAATTCGCCGGATGGAACGGGCCGGACAGCCGTTACCTCCACGCCTTCGGGACGATCGGCCGCTCGCTGGGGCTGGTGCCGTTCCATCATTACTGGCTGGCGGCCGGCGGCGGCGATCGACCGCAGTCACTCTGGTCGCACAGCGCCTGCGCCATCGCCGCCGGGCAGGACCGGTTCGATCGCGACCCCGGCAATCCGCAGGCGCCGGCCGGCACGAACTGGGCCTATCATTTCGACGCCGCGCGCTATGCCGCCTATCTGCGCGAACGGGCCGAGGCGGGCGGGGTCGAACGCGTCGAAGGGCGGGTAGTCGACGTCGCTCAGGATGGTGACTCCGGACTGATTTCAGCGGTGACGCTCGACGACGGGCGGCGGATCGCGGCGGACTTCTTCATCGACTGTTCGGGGTTCGCCGCGCTGCTGATCGGGAGGATGGCGGGCGATCGCTGGGACGACTGGTCGGCGTTGTTGCCGTGTGATCGCGCGCTGGCGGTGCCGTGCGCCGCGACGCAGCCGATCACCCCCTATACTCGCGCCACCGCCCGGGGCGCAGGCTGGCAGTGGCGCATTCCGTTGCAGGCGCGGACCGGCAACGGACTGGTCTATTCCAGCGCGCACCTGTCGGACGACGAAGCGGCGGCGACGCTGCTCGGCAATCTCGACGGGGCGCCGCTCGCCGATCCGAAGCCGCTGCGCTTCACCACCGGACGCCGGCACGCGCCGTGGATCGGCAATTGCGTCGCGCTGGGGCTGGCGGCGGGGTTCCTCGAACCGCTGGAATCGACGTCGATCCATCTGGTCCAGTCGGGGATCGCGCGGCTGCTGTCGCTGTGGCCGGCGGCGACGCCGCGCGCGGCGGATATCGCCGAGTTCAACCGGCAGTCGCAACGCGAATGGCTGGCGGTGCGCGATTTTCTGATCGCGCATTATGCGCTGAACGATCGCGACGAACCGTTCTGGCGGGAGCGGCGCGCCATGCCGCTGCCCGACCCCTTACGCGAACGCATCGCCCTGTTCGAACAGTCCGGGCGGATCGTGCGCGACGAGCACGAACTGTTCGCCGAGGTGGCGTGGTTGCAGTTGTTCGTCGGGCAGGGGGTGGTGGCGAACGGCTATCACCCGCTCGCCCGCGCGTTGGCGGCTGATCGCTGTGCCCGGTTTCTCGACATGTCGCAGCAACATGTCGCCGCCACGGTCGCGCGGATGCCGACCCATGACCAATATCTGCGCGCCCATTGTCCGGCGCCCGACAAGAAGGTTGCCGCATGATCCGATCCCTGCTCCTCGCCCTGACACTGGGTTCCAGCGTGCTCCCCGCCGCCGCCCAGGATCTCCGCGCCCGCGCGCCCGAGGACGAGGTGATCTACTTCGTCCTGCCCGACCGGTTCGAGAATGGCGACCGCGCGAACGATCGCGGCGGTATGACCGGCGACCGGCTGGTCCATGGCTATGACCCTACCGCGAAGGGCTTCTACCATGGCGGCGACCTGAAGGGGCTGACCGCGCGGCTGCCCTATATCCAGTCGTTGGGGGCGACGGCGATCTGGGTCGGGCCGATCTTCAGGAACAAGCCGGTGCAGGGCGGACCGGGCAAGGAGTCCGCCGGCTATCACGGCTATTGGGTGACCGATTTCACGCAGGTCGACCCGCATCTGGGCACCAATGCCGAGTTCAAGGCGCTGGTCGATGCGGCACATGCGCGGGGGATGAAGGTCTATATGGACATCATCGCCAACCACACCGCCGACGTGATCCAGTATCGCGAATGCGCGGGGAAGACCGAATGCGTCTATCGCAGCCGCGCCGACTATCCCTATGCCGCCGGGGGCAAGAACCGGGGATTCGCCGGCGACGGCGTGCAGACGGCGGAGAATTTCGCGAAGCTGACCGATCCCGACTTTGCTTACAAGACCTTCGTTCCCGCTGCGGAGAAGGCAGTGAAGGTGCCAACGTGGCTCAACGACGTCACCTTATACCATAATCGCGGTGACACGACCTATCGCAACGAGAGTTCGACAATGGGGGATTTCGTCGGGCTGGACGATCTGATGACCGAAAATCCGCGCGTCGTGGCGGGGATGATCGACATTTTCGGCGGATGGATCGACCGGTTCGGCGTCGATGGCTATCGGATCGACACCGCGCGCCACGTGAACCCGGAATTCTGGCAGGCGTTCGTCCCGGCGATGCAGGCGCGCGCGGCGGCGCGGGGCATTCCGAATTTCCACATTTTCGGCGAAGTATCGATGCATTCCGTCGATTCAGGGGCGCTGGCACAGCATACGGTGGTCGACCGGTTTCCCGCGGTCCTCGACTTCGCGTTCCGTGAAGCGGTGGTTCAGACCGTCGCTGGCGGCATGGGTACCGATGCGTTCGAAACGCTGTTCAACGGCGATTCCCTCTATGCGAAGGGGTTCGACACCGCGCGCCAGTTGCCAACGTTCACCGGCAACCATGACGACGGCCGTTTCGCCATGGTGGTCCGCAAGGCATTTCCACAGGCGAGCGACGACGAGGTGCTGCGCCGGTTGATGCTGTCGAACGCCATGCTGCTGACCCTGCGCGGCGTGCCCACGATCTATTCGGGCGACGAACAGGGATTCGCCGGCGACGGCAACGACCAGGACGCACGGGAGGACATGTTCGCCTCGCAGGTCGCGTCGTACAACGACAACAGGCTGGTGGGCACGAAGGCGACGACCGCGACCGCGAACTTCACCCCCGGCCATCCGCTCTACCGCCAGATCGCCGGGCTGGCGAAGCTGCGCACCGCCACCCCGGCGCTGACCCGCGGGCGGCAGCTGCTGCGCGCGCGCGAGGACAAGCCGGGGCTGCTCGCCATCTCGCGCTTCGATCCCGTCAACGGCGGCGAGGTGCTGCTGGCGTTCAACACCTCCGACGCAGCGATCACCCGCAACGTGCAGGTCGATACCGCCTCCACCCGCTTCCGCGCGCTGGCCGGGCGCTGCGGCACCGTCACCGCCCCCGGTGCGATCCGCCTGACCATCCCCGCCCTTGGCTATGCGGTTTGTGCCGCGGAGACCCGATAATGACCGACGCCGCCCGCGCCATCGCCGCCGATCCCGCCCGTCCGTGGTGGCATGGCGCCACCATCTATCAGATCTATCCGCGCAGCTTCGCCGACAGCAACGGCGACGGCATCGGCGACCTGCCCGGCATCACCGCGCATCTGGATCATGTCGCGGCGCTGGGCGTCGATGCGGTCTGGCTGTCGCCGTTCTTCACGTCGCCGATGAAGGATTTCGGCTATGACGTTGCGGACTATTGCGACGTCGACCCGATCTTCGGCACGCTCGCCGATTTCGACGCGCTGATCGCCCGCGCGCACGGTCTGGGCCTGCGCATCATCATCGATCAGGTCTGGTCGCACACCAGCGACGAACATCCATGGTTCGTCGAGAGCCGGTCGAGCCGCACCAACCCCAAGGCCGACTGGTATGTCTGGGCCGATGCCAGGCCCGACGGTTCGCCGCCCAGCAACTGGCAATCGGTGTTCGGCGGCCCGGCATGGACGTGGGATGCGCGGCGCGGCCAATATTATCTGCACAATTTCCTGAAGGAACAACCGCAGCTGCACGGCCATAACGCCGATCTGCAGGAAGCGCTGCTCGACACCGCGCGCTTCTGGCTCGACCGCGGGGTCGACGGGTTCCGGCTCGACGCGATCAACTTCGCGATGCACGACCCCGACCTGCGCGACAATCCGCCGATGCCCAGCAACGGCAGGACGCGCACCCGCCCGTTCGATTTCCAGCGCAAGCTCTACAATCAGGGGCATCCGGATATCCCCGCCTTTCTCGAACGCGTGCGCGGCGTGCTTGACGGCCATGGCGGGGATCGCTTCACCGTCGCGGAGATCGGCGGCGACGATGCCACGCGCGAGATGAAGCTGTTCTGCGCGGGCGATGCGCGGCTCAACACCGCCTATGGCTTCGACTTCCTCTACGCCCCCGAACTCAGCCCGCGCGTGTTGCGCGATGCGCTGGACACGTGGGGCGAGGATGCGCCGTGGCCGAGCTGGGCGTTCGAAAACCACGACGCGCCGCGTGCGGTATCGCGCTGGCTGCCCGCCGGGGCCGATGCGGCGGCGTTCGGGCGGATCAAGATGCTGCTGCTCGCCTGCCTGCGCGGCAACATCTTCCTGTATAATGGCGAGGAACTGGGCCTGCCGCAGGTCGAGATCGCGTTCGAGGATCTGCAGGACCCCGAAGCGATCGCCAACTGGCCGCTGACCCTGTCGCGCGACGGTGCGCGGACGCCGATGCCATGGGCGGCCGATGCCGAGAATCTCGGTTTCGGTGCGGGCAGGCCGTGGCTGCCCGCCGCCGAGGCGCACCGCCCGCTGGCGGTCGACCGGCAGGCGGCGGACGCGGGTTCGCTGCTCCACTTCACCCGCCACGTGCTGGCGCTGCGCAACGGGCATCCGGCGCTGCGATCGGGCAGCATGACCATCGTCGAGGCATCCGACGCGATCTTCGCGTTCGAACGCGAGCTGGACGGGCAGCGGATGATGTGCGTGTTCAACCTGTCGAATGCGCCGGCGATGTTCGCGGCGGGCGACGGCTGGCGCGCCATCGAAATCATCGGCGACGTGGCGGGGGACCGCTTCGGCCCGTTCGCGGCGCAGGTCGCGATCCGCGACTGAGATAGCGATGTCCTCCAACCATCCCGTTTGCGCTGAGTAGCCGCTGAGCTTGTCGAAGACCCGTATCGAAGCGTCCGCGATGGTCCTTCGATACGCCGCTTCGACAAGCTCAGCGGCTACTCAGGACGAACGGCTTGGTGCGAGCGACATCCACAAGACCATACGAAGGATGAGGCGATGAGGATGATGAAACTGGCGCTGGCACTGGCCGGCATGACCGCGATGGCATCGCCGGCCTTTGCCGAGGTCGTGGCGCGCGCCGCGTCGCCCGACGGCAAGCTGACGGTGGCGGTCAGCCTCGATAACGAGGGGCGGCCGAGCTATTCGGTCGCGAAGGACGGCAAGGCGGTGCTGAACGACAGCAAGCTCGGCTTCCTGTTCACCGACGCGCCGAAGATCGAGCGCGGGCTGACGCTGGCGGGCACGAAGCGCGACCGGTCGGATTCGACCTGGACCCAGCCGTTCGGCGAATGGAAGACGATCCGCGACAACCACACCGAACTGACCGTGACGTTCCGCGAGGCGAAGAACCTGAAGCGCGAGATGGCGGTGACCTTCCGCCTGTTCGACGACGGGGTCGGCTTTCGCTACACGCTGCTGAAACAGGCGAACCTGACGACGGCCAACATCGCCGACGAGCTGACGCAATTCGCCTTTGCCGAACCCGGCACCGCATGGTGGAAGCCGGCGTTCGAATGGAACCGCGAGGAATATCTCTACAACAAGACGCCGCTGGACGCGGTCGGCACCGCGCAGACGGTGATGACGGTCAAGCTGGCCAGCGGTCGCCACGTCGCGATCCATGAAGCGGCGCTCACCGACTATTCGGCGATGAATTTGGCGCGCGCCGAGGGCACGACCTTCCGCGCGGTGCTGACGCCGGGATCGAACGGTCCCAAGGTCACGCGCGCCGCCGGCTTCTCGACCCCGTGGCGGACGATCGCCATCGCCGACGATGCGCCGGGGCTGTACGCCGCCAGCCGCATCGGGCTGAACCTCAACGAACCCAACAGGCTGGGCGACACGGCGGGCTGGATCCAGCCGGGCAAGTTCGTCGGCGTGTGGTGGAACATGATAAAGGGCGACTGGACCTGGGCGCGCGGGGCCAGGCACGGCGCGACCACGGCGAACGTCCGCCGCTATATCGACTTCGCCGCCGCCAACGGCATTCAGGGCGTGCTGGTCGAAGGATGGAATGTCGGTTGGGACGGCGACTGGCTGGGCAACGGCAACGACATGAACTTCAGCCAGCCGACCGCGGATTTCGACGCGGGCGGGCTGGCGGCCTATGCGAAGTCGAAGGGGGTGCGCCTGATCGGCCACCACGAAACCGGCGGATCGGTCAGCCATTACGACGCACAGCTCGACACTGCGTTCAAATGGGCGGCGGATCATGGCGAGCGCGTGGTCAAGACCGGCTATGTGACCGACGCCGCGCAGATCGAGCGGGTCGATGCCGACGGGTCGAAGCATCGCGAATGGCATGAAGGACAGTGGATGGTGAACCACCACCAGCGCGTCCTGAACGCCGCCGCGCGGTACAAGGTGTCGATCGATGCCCATGAACCGGTCAAGGATACCGGGCTGCGGCGCACCTACCCTAACTGGCTGAGCCGCGAAGGTGGGCGGGGCATGGAGTATAATGCGTGGGAAGGGGGCAAGAACCCGCCCGAGCATGAGGCGAACATGGTCTTCACCCAGTTCCTCGGCGGGCCGATGGATTTCACGCCCGGCGTGCTGAGCCTGTCGGGCAGCAACGGCAGCGCGATCAAGTCGACCATCGCCAAGCAGCTGGCGCTGTACGTCGTCCTGTATTCGCCGGTGGTCATGGCCGCCGATACGCCCGAGAATTATGCGCGCTATCCGGCCGCGTTCAAGTTCATCCGCGACGTGCCGACCGACTGGTCCGACACCCGCGTGCTGAACGGCGAGGTCGGCGACTATGCGACGATCGCGCGCAAGGCGGCGGGCGGCAACGACTGGTATCTGGGCGCGGTCGGCGACGAGGAAGCGCGCAGTTCGACGGTGAAGCTCGACTTCCTCGACGCCGGCAAGAGCTATACCGCCGAAATCTATCGCGACGGGCCGGGTGCCGATTACCGGACCGACGCGCGCCATTCGATCACGATCGAACAGTGGCAGGTCAAGAAGGGCGACACGATGACGCTCGCGCTCGCCCCCGGCGGTGGCGAAGCGATCCGCTTCGTGGCAGCGAAGAAACGATAAGAGATCCTCCCCGGTACGGGGAGGGGGACCGTCCGCAAGGACGGTGGAGGGGGAGGGCCCCGCAACGCAACCGTGGTGGACATGGGCAACCCCCTCCACCACCGCTGACGCGGCGGTCCCCCTCCCCGTGAATGGGGAGGATGTATGACGACCACACGCCCGACGCTCGGCTTCGCCCAGCTCTGGAACATCTCGTTCGGCTTCTTCGGCATCCAGATCGGCTTCGCGTTGCAGAACGCGAATGCCAGCCGCATTTTCCAGTCGCTGGGCACGCCGATCGATCAGCTGGGACTGATGTGGATCGCGGCGCCCCTCACCGGGCTGCTGGTCCAGCCGCTGATCGGCCATTATTCCGACCGGACGTGGGGGCGGCTGGGACGTCGGCGTCCCTATTTCCTGATCGGCGCGATCCTGTGTACCTGCGCGCTGTTCTTCATGCCCAATTCGCCCAGCATCCTCGCCGCGGCGATCACGCTGTGGATACTCGACGCCTCGCTCAACGTGTCGATGGAGCCGTTTCGCGCCTTCGTCGGCGACATGCTGGCACCCCGGCAGCGACCGGCGGGCTATGCGTTCCAGACGTGGTTCATCGGTGCGGGCGCGGTCGTCGCCAGCATCGCGCCCTATGTCCTCGAGAACGGCTTTGGCGTCAGCAACGTGGCACCCGCGGGACAGGTGCCCGATGCGGTGCGCTATGGCTTCTATTTCGGCGGCGTGATGTTGCTGATCGCCGTGCTGTGGACGGTGCTGACCGTCCGCGAATACAGCCCCGCCGAACTGGCGGCGTTCGGCGAGCAGGCCGGGGAGCCTGCCGATACCACCCCGCCGGTGATCCCGGCGCGTGGTCCGGTCTGGATCGCGGGCGGCATCGTCGTCGCAGCGCTGATCGCGTGGGCCGAGGCGGGCGGTGCGCTCGACAGCGGACGCGAGGCCTATTTCGTCGCCGCCGGCATCGCGCTGTACGGCGTGGCGCAGATGGTGTCGGCCGCGCTGGTCCGCACCGGGCGCGGCGACAATGTGCTCAGCCACATCATCGGCGACCTCGCCACCATGCCCGACACGATGCGGCGGCTGGCGCTGGTGCAGTTCTTCACCTGGGGCGCGCTCATCATCATGTGGGTCTATACGACGCCGGTGATCGCGCAGCAGGTGTGGGGGACGATCGACCCCGCCTCGGACGGTTATAACCAAGCGGGCAGCTGGGTCGGGGTGCTGTTCGCGGTCTATTCGGGCGTCGCGGCGGTCGCGGCGTTCGCGCTGCCGTGGCTGGCGCGGGCGATCGGCGCGGGGCGGACGCACCTGCTGTGCCTGCTGGTCGGGGCGGCGGCCTATGTCGGCATCTATGCGACGCACGACCGGCTGGGGATGATCGTGCCGATGATCGGCATCGGCATCGTGTGGGCATCGGTGCTGACCATGCCGTACGTCCTGCTCGCCAACGCGCTGCCGCAGCGCAAGCTGGGCGTGTATATGGGCATCTTCAACTTCTTCATCGTCCTGCCCCAGCTGATCGTCGCGACCGTGATGGGCGGGGTCATCAAGACGTGGTTCCCCGGGCAGCCGGCCTATACGATGCTGGTCGCGGCGGCGGTGATGGCGATGGCGGCGATGGCGATGCTGCGGGTGCGCGAGCCTATCCCGGCGTGACCTGCCGGGCGGGGCGGTCGATGCGGATCGTTGCCCCGTCGAGCCGCAGCTCGAACCCCGGACAATCGGGTGCTTCCCAATGTCCGGGCGTCATCGCCTGGCCATCCAGCGTCAGCCATGTCGCCCGATCGGGAATGGCGGGGTCGAACACCGCCGGCCGCGCGCGCCGCCACGCCGCCAGCTCCGCGACATGCTCCTCCAGCGCGACGTCGCGCGCGGTCCAGTCGACCCGGCCGATCGCATTGTCCTGCGCATAGGCGTTGTTGTTGCCGCGCTGGCTGCGGCCGAATTCGTCGCCGGCGGTCAGCTGGATATGGCCGCGCGTCGCGAACAGCGTCGCCAGCAGCGCGCGCAGGTCGGCGTCGCGCGCGGTGACGATGGCGGGATCGTCGCTCGGCCCCTCCACACCGTGGTTCCACGACAGGTTGTCGCCATGCCCGTCGCGATTGTCCTCGCCATTGGCGTGGTTGTGGCGATCGACGTGCGACACGAGGTCGGCGAGGGTGAAGCCGTCATGCGCGGCAAGGAAGCCGACGCTGCGGGTCGGCGATCCGAAGATGTCGCCCGACCCCATCAGCCGCGTCGCCAACGTGGCCGCACCGCCGTCGCCGCGCCAGAAGCGGCGGACATCGTCGCGATACCGGTCGTTCCATTCCAGCCAGTCGGCCGGGAAATTGCCGAGCTGATAGCCGCCGGGGCCGATATCCCACGGCTCGGCGATCATCACCCGGTCGGCCAGCAACGGATCGCCGGCGATCGCGGCGAAGATCGGGGCATCGCGCGCGAACCCCGGCGACCGGGCGATGACGGGGGCCAGGTCGAAGCGGAAACCGTCGACGCCCAGCGCGGCGAAGTGGCGCAGCGATGCGAGGATCAGGTCGCGGACCCCCGCGTCACCGGCGTCCAGCGTGTTGCCGGTGCCGGTGTCGTTGATGAGGCTGCCGTCGGGCGCATGGGCATGGCTGCGATTGTCCAGCCCGCGCAGCGACAGGATCGGGCCGTCGCGGTCGCCCTCGCCCGTGTGGTTGAACACCAGGTCGAGGATGACGCCGATCCCCGCCGCATGCAGCGTCGCGATCGTCTCGCGCAACTCGTCGATCCCTCCGGGCGCGAGGCCGGGGTCGATCGCCATCGGCACCACCGGGTTGTAGCCCCAGGCGTTGCTCAGCCCGAGCGGAGGCAGATGGCGTTCGTCGATCCACGCGACGATCGGCATCAGTTCGACCGCACCGACGCCGATCTTGGTCAGATGCGCGACGACCGACGGATGCGCCAGCGCGGCGATCGTGCCGCGCTGCGCCTCTGGCACGTCGGGGTGCAGCATGGTGAAGCCGCGCACGTTGAGTTCGTAGATCGGCCGCGCCGGGTCGATGCGCGGCGCTTCGGCCGGGACCGGCCGCATCGGGCCGGGCACGATCGCGCGCGGCACGATCGCGCGCGGCACGATCGCAGCGGTATCGGCGCCGTAGTGCGACAATATCGGATCGTAGCGAAAGCGCCGGTCGAGTTCGACGGCATAGGGATCGACCAGCAGCTTGGCCGGATCGAACCAGCGGCCCTCGTCCGGTGCCCAGTCGCCCTCGGCCCGATAGCCGTAACGCTGCCCCGGCCCTGCGCCCGGCACCTCGACCACGAACCAGTCGCCCGCGCGCCGCATCGCGACGCGGCGTTCGTCCGCGCCGTCGAACAGGCACAGCCACACCGCCGCCGCATCGCGCGCGCGGACGGCGAAGCGGGTCCCGCCGGGACAGGCACTGGCGCCCGGCGTCATGCGGCGATCAGGCCGCGATACAATTCGGCATAGCGCGCGCCGCTGCGCTTCCACGAAAAGTCGGCGCGCATCCCCTGTTTCTGCATCGTCGCCCAGCAGTCGGGCCGGGCATGGAGCGCCATCGTCCGGTGCAGCGCATGGAGCAGCCCGTCGGGCGTGACCGCGGCGAACTGCACCCCGGTCGCGACCCCCGCCGCCACCGCGGCCTCGTTCGCGTCGATCACCGTATCGGCCAGCCCACCGGTCCGCGCGACGACGGGCACGCAGCCATAGGCGAGGCCGTAGAGCTGCGTCAGTCCGCACGGTTCGAAGCGCGACGGGATCAGGATCGCATCGCCGCCGCCCTGCAACAGGTGCGACAGCGCCTCGTCATAGCCGATCCGCACGCCGATCCGCCCGGCATGGCGGGTCCGCGCCGCGACGAATGCCTGTTCGAGCGCCGCGTCGCCCGATCCGAGCAGCGCCAGCCGCCCGCCCATCGCCACCAGCGCGTCGAGGCTGTCGGCCAGTACGTCCATGCCCTTCTGCCATGTCAGCCGGCTGACGACGATGAAGATCGGGCCGTCGCCCGGATCAAGGTCGAACGCCGCTTCCACCGCGCGCTTGTTGGTGCGGCGGCGCGGCAGGGTGCGCCCGGTGTAGCGCGCCGGGAGCGCCGCGTCGGTCTCCGGCGACCAGACCGCCGGATCGATGCCGTTGACGATTCCGCTCACCCGGTCGCGGCGCGCCTCGATCAACCCTTCCAGCCCCATACCGAACTCGCCGCGGCGGATCTCCTCGGCATAGCTGGGCGACACGGTGGTGATGGCGGAGGCGGACGCGAGTCCCGCCTTCAGCAGGCCGACGCCGCCATAATATTCGACGCCGTCGAGCGCGAACGCCGCTTCCGGCAGCGCCAGCCCGGCGAACACGCTCGCGTCGTAGCAGCCCTGGAACGCGATGTTGTGGATCGTCAGCACGCTCGGCACGCTGGCCGCGTCATAGCGGAGATAGGCGGGCGCCATCGCCCCCTGCCAGTCATGCGCGTGGAGCAGGTCGAAGCCGGGGGCAAGGTCGGCGGCGGCGCGGCCGAGCGCGGCGAAGCGCCGCCAGTTGTCCGCCCAGTCGCGGCCGGTCGCGTCGGCATAGGGGCCGCCGTCGCGCGCGAACAGCTCGGGCGCATCCAGCACCAGCAGCGGATGGCCGTCGATCGTGCCACGGAGCAACCGCGCCGGCGTGCCGAGCAGGGCATCCCAGCGGCGGACGGGCTTGGCCTTGCCGAGATGCTTCACGACCGATGGATAGCCGGGCAGCAGCGTCGTCGTTTCGACCCCGTGCGGCGCCAGTGCGGCGGGCAGCGCCCCGACGACATCGGCCAGCCCGCCGGTCTTCACCAGCGGATAGGCTTCCGACGCGACCGACAGCACGCGCATCACATCCTCCCCGGCACGGGGAGGGTTTGCGTGCGTCGGCATCAAACCTCCAGCCGGTCGATCATCGGTTGCGTAATCAGGCAGATGCCGCGCTCGGTCCGCCGGAAACGATGGCCGTCGATCACCGGGTCCTCGCCGATCACCAGCCCGTCGGGGATCGTCACGCCGGCATCGACCACGCACTTCGTCAGGCGCGCACCGCGGCCGATGCGTGTCATCGGCAGGATCACCGATTCGTCGATCTGGGAATAGCTGTGCGCGCGGACCCCGGTGCTCAGCAGGCTGCGATGCACGCTCGACCCCGACACGATGCAGTCGCCCGCGATCAGGCTGGACACCGCACAGCCGCGACGTCCGTCGGCGTCGTGGACGAACTTGGCCGGCGGCGTGATCTCCGAATAGGTCCAGAGCGGCCAGCTGCGGTCGTACAGGTCCAGCTGCGGCACGACATCGGTCAGGTCGATATTCGCTTCCCAATAGGCGTCGATCGTGCCCACGTCGCGCCAATAGGCACCGGGTTCGTCGGCGGAACGCACGCACGATGCCGAGAAACGGTGCGCCTGCGCATGGCCGTGCGCGACCAGCCACGGGATCAGGTCCTTGCCGAAATCGCGGCTCGAATCCTTCGTGTCGGCATCGCGGCGCAGCTGGTCGAACAGCAACGCGGTGCGAAAGACATAGATGCCGAGGCTCGCCAGCGCGACGTCGGGCTGGCCGGGGATCGCCGGCGGGTCCTTCGGCTTCTCGACGAAATCGATGATCCGGTCGTTGTCGTCGACATGCATCACGCCGAAGCCGACCGCCTCCATCCGCGGCACTTCCATGCACGCCACCGTCACGTCGGCGCCGGTGTCGACATGCTGCTGGAGCATCAGCTCATAGTCCATCTTGTAGATATGGTCGCCTGCAAGGATGACCATATATTCGGGACCGTAGCTCTGGATGATGTCGATATTCTGGAACACCGCGTCGGCGGTGCCTTCATACCACTGGAACTCGCTGATCCGCTGGCTGGCGGGCAGGATGTCGAAGCTCTCGTTGCGTTCGGGACGCAGGAAGTTCCAGCCGCGTTGCAGGTGGCGGATCAGGCTGTGCGCCTTGTACTGCGTCGCCACGCCGATGCGGCGGATGCCCGAATTGATCGCGTTCGACAGCGCGAAATCGATGATCCGGCTCTTGCCGCCGAAATAGACCGCCGGCTTGGCGCGGGTGTCGGTCATCTCGAACAACCGGCTGCCGCGCCCGCCCGCCAGCACATACGCCATGGCGTCGCGCGCCAAAGGTTGTCCCCGCCGTTCCATCCGTCTCTCCCTGTCTTATTCTTCTGGTTCGAACCACAATGTCGCCAGCGGCGGCAGGGTCAGCAGGACCGCGCCGTCCACGCTTTCGACAACGCCCATATTGCCCATTCCGCTGCCGCCATAATCGGCCGCATCGCTGTTCAGTATCTCGCGCCAGCGCCCGCCCTGCGACACCGGCACCCGGTATCCCTCGCGCGCGACCGGGGTCAGATTGCTGACGACCAGTACCGGTGCCTCGCCCGGTGCGCGGCGTTCCCATGCGAACACCGAATTGGCCGCATCGTCGACGATCGCCCAGTGGAACCCGTCGCCCTCGCAGTCGCGTGCGTGCAGCGCGGGCGTGTCGCGGTACAGCCGGTTCAGGTCGCGGACCAGCGACGCGACGCCGCGATGCGCCGGGGCGTCCATCAATTCCCAGTCGAGCGCGCGTTCCTCCGACCATTCGCGGCGCTGGGCGAACTCCTGTCCCATGAACAGCAGCTTCTTGCCCGGATAGCCCCACATCAGCGCGTAATAGGCGCGCAGATTGGCGAATTTCTGCCAATCGTCGCCCGCCATCTTGGTCAGCAGCGATCCCTTGCCATGCACCACCTCGTCATGGCTCAGCGGCAGGACGAAATTCTCGCTGAAGGCATAGGTCAGGCCAAAGGTGATCTCGTCATGGTGATGCACCCGATGCACCGGCTCGCGCGCCATGTAGGCGAGCGTGTCGTGCATGAAGCCCATGTTCCATTTGAACCCGAAGCCCAGCCCCCCTTCGTGCGCGGGCTTCGATACGCCGGGCCACGACGTCGATTCCTCGGCGATGGTGAAGAATCCGGGATGTTCGCGGTACACCGCGCGGTTGGTGTCGCGCAGGAACGCGACCGCTTCCCAGTTCTCGCGCCCGCCATCGGCGTTCGGAATCCATTCGCCGGCTTTCCGCGAATAGTCGCGGTACAGCATCGACGCGACCGCATCGACCCGCAGCCCGTCGACATGATAGCGCTCGGCCCAGAACAGCGCGTTGTTGACCAGGAACTGCGACACCTCGCGCCGCCCGAAATTATAGATGGCCGTGTTCCAGTCGGGGTGGAAGCCCAGCCGGGGGTCGTCATGTTCGTACAGCGCGGTGCCGTCGAACCGCGCCAATCCGTGCGCATCGGTCGGGAAATGCGCCGGCACCCAGTCGAGCAGCACGCCGACCCCCGCCTTGTGCGCGCCGTCGACGAACCGCGCGAAACCGGTCGGATCGCCGAAGCGGGCGGACGGGGCATAGAGGCCGGTCGTCTGATACCCCCATGACGGGTCGTAGGGATGCTCGCTGATCGGCAGGAACTCGATATGGGTGAACCCCATGTCGATGACGTATGGGATCAGCCGGTCGGCCAGACGGTCCCATGGCAGGAACCAGCCATCGGCATCGCGCTGCCAGCTGCCGGCATGGACTTCGTAGATCGAGATCGGCACGCGACGCGGGTCGACCGACGCCCAATGCTCGCGGTGCGCCGCGTCGCGCCAGTCATGGTCGAGCGGTGCCGCGGTGCGCGACGCGGTGGCGGGGCGCAGCTCGCTTTCGAACGCGAACGGATCGGCCTTGTGCGGCAGGCGCTGTCCGTCCGGACCGATGATCGCGAACTTGTACGCCTGTCCCGGTCCCACGTCGGGCAGGAAGATTTCCCACACGCCGACATCGCCCCGCCGCCGCATCGGATGGCGCTTCGCATCCCACAAATTCCAGTCGCCGACGACGCTGACGACCTGCGCATTGGGCGCCCACACCGCGAAGTGCATTCCCTCGGCACCCTCGTGCCGGATCGGATGCGCGCCCAGCTTGTCGTGGAGGCGCAGATGCGTGCCCTCGGCCAGCAGGAAGTCGTCGGTGGGGCCCAGCACCGGGCCGAAGGAATAGGGGTCCTTGACCCACCATTCGCCCCCGCCGCCGCGGGCATAATACCATAGCGGCTGGGGCGGGGCGGCGATCGTCCCCTCGACGATGCCCTCGCCGACCGGGCGCAGCTCGCCCAGCACCTTGCCCGACAGGTCGTGGGCCAGCACCTTCTGCGCGCCGGGCAGCCATGCCCGGACGAAGGTGCCCCCCGGACCGGCATGGGGGCCGAGCAGCGAGAACGGATCGGCGTGACGCCCCGCGAGCAGTGCCGCGATGGCGTCGCCGCCGGGGCTCACATCACGTTCCAGATGTCGCGGGCATATTCGCCGATGGTGCGGTCGGACGAGAACCAGCCGACCCCGCCGACATTGCGGATCGCGCTGGCGTTCCACCCCGCGCGATCGGCCCAGCGCGTATCGACCTGCCGCTGCGCCTGCGCATAGCTGTCGAAATCGGCGGCGCACAGGAACCAGTCGCTGGTTTCGATCCCGTCGATCAGCCCGGCATAGCGGCCCGGATCGTCGTGGCTGAACACGCCGCTCTTGATCGCCGACAGCGCCTGTTGCAGCTCGCTCGACGCGGCGATCGCCTCGCGCGGGTCGTAGCCATTGGCGCGCTTCTCGGCGACCTCGTCGGCGGTCAGGCCGAAGATGACGATGTCGTCGGCCCCGACATGATCGCGAATCTCCACGTTCGCCCCGTCGAGCGTGCCGATGGTCAGCGCGCCGTTCAGCGCCAGCTTCATGTTGCCGGTGCCCGACGCCTCCATGCCTGCGGTACTGATCTGTTCGGACAGGTCGGCGGCGGGCATGACGAGTTCGGCGAGCGACACGTTGTAGTTGGGCACGAACGCCACGCGCAGCAGCCCGCGCACCGCCGGGTCGGCGTTCACCCGCCGCGCCACGTCGTTGGCCAGCTTGATGATGAGCTTGGCGTTGTGATAGCTCGACGCCGCCTTCCCCGCGAACAGTTTCACGCGCGGCGTCCAGTCCCGGTCGGGATGGCTGCGGATCTGGTCGTACAGCGCGACCGTCTCCAGCAGGTTGAGCAGCTGGCGCTTGTATTCGTGGATGCGCTTGACCTGCACGTCGAACATCGCATCGGGATCGAGCCGCACGCCCATCACCTCGCGCAGATGCTGCGACAGCCGCACCTTGTTGGCGCGCTTCACCTGCTCGAACTTCCCGCGGAAGGCCGCGTCGGCAGCGAAGGGCTTCAGGTCCGCCAGTTTCGTCGCATCGTCGAGAAAACCGTCGCCGATCGCCTCGCGGATCAGCGCCGTCAGCGCCGGATTGCTCTCGAACAGCCAGCGCCGCGGCGTGATCCCGTTGGTCTTGTTGTTGATCCGGTCGGGATACAGGCGGTGCAGGTCGGCGAACACCGTCTGCTTCATCAGGTCGGTGTGGAGCGCGGCGACGCCGTTGACGCTGTGGCTGCCGGTGAAGGCGAGGTTGGCCATGCGCACCCGCCGCTCGCCGCCCTCGTCGATCAGGCTGATCGCGGCGATCGCGCGGTCGTCCTGCCCCTGCGTCCGCGCCTCGCGCAGCATCCTGGCATTGATCGCATAGACGATCTGCATGTGTCGCGGCAGCAGCCGTTCGAACAGCGGCAGCGGCCAGCTCTCCAGCGCCTCGGGCAGCAGCGTGTGGTTGGTATAGCCGAACGTCGCCTTCGTGATCTCCCACGCGCCGTCGAAGTCGAGCGCATGGTCGTCGATCAGGATGCGCATCAGCTCGGCGACCGACACCGCCGGATGCGTGTCGTTGAGCTGGATCGCCGCCTTGTCCGACAGGGTGCGGATGTCGCCGAAATACTGGACGTGACGGCGCACGATGTCCTGGATCGATGCCGAGGAGAAGAAATATTCCTGACGCAGCCGCAATTCCTGTCCCGCCGGCGTCGAGTCCGCCGGATACAGCACCCGGACCAGCGTGTCGGCGCGCACCGACGCCGCCAGCGCGCCTTCGTGATCGCCGGCGTTGAACCGGTCGAGCCGGATCGGATCGCGCGCCCGCGCGGTCCACAGCCTGAGCGTGTTCACCCGCGCCCCGCGCCAGCCGATCACCGGCGTATCGACCGCGATCGCCTCGACGCTCTCGCCCGGCATCCAGTGGATGTCGCCATTCTCGTCGCCGACCACCTCACCGCCGAAGCCGATGCGGTACGCGCTCTCGCGGCGTTCGAACTCCCACGGATTGCCGTGCCGCAGCCAGTTTTCGGGCAGTTCCACCTGCCACCCGTTGTCTATCCGCTGCCGGAACATCCCGTTCACATAACGAATCCCATAGCCGTACGCCGGCAGGTCGAGGCTCGCGAGGCTCTCCATGAAGCACGCCGCCAATCGCCCGAGGCCGCCATTGCCGAGCGCCGCATCGGGCTCCTCGCCCTCCAGATCGGCGAGATCGACGCCGAGCGACGCCAGCGCCTCGCGCACCTCGCCGGTGCGCGACAGGTTGGCGATCGCATCGCGGAGCAGCCGGCCGATCAGGAATTCTAGGCTGAGATAATAGACCCGCTTGGCCCCGGCGGCATGGGCCTCCTTGCTCGACGCCATCCAGCGTTCGATGATGTCGTTGCGCACCGTCAGGATCGTCGCCGCCAGCCAGTCGTGCGGCAACGCGGCCTGACGGTCCTTGCCGATGCGGTGGATCAGCGTGTCGATAATGGCTTCGGCGAGCGGCGGCGCAGGCGGTGCAACGGCAAGGGCAGGCTGGGTCACGCAGGTTCCTCAATGGGATCGCGCACGACAGTATCGATTGTCGAACGCATGTCACGCGCAATACGTATGCGTGAACCGCGTCGTTCCGGTGACGTCGTAAAAGGATTGCGGTGTGTCGCCGTTACAATCCGTGCCGCCTTGCCCAATCGAGGAACAGCCCGGTCCATGGCGCCGGCTTGCCGTCCAGCGTGACGCCGAAGCCGTGGCCGCCGATCTCGGGCAGATAGGCCTCGGCCGGCACCTTCGCCCGGCGCAGCGCCGCAAGCAGCGCGAGGCCGTTGTCGACGCTGACCACCCGGTCGTCGATCGCATGGGCGATGAAGGTCGGCGGGCTGGCGGCGCCGATGCGCGCGTCGGTGCGATAGCGGGCGGCGCGATCGGGCGCGGGGTCGCGGCCGAGCAACTGTTCCTGCGATCCCCGGTGCGTGCCCGCCACGCCCATCAGCGCGACCGGATAGAGCAGGGCGGCGGCGCGCACGCCAAGCGGCTGGGCATCGGCGGCGTCGACCGCGCGATAGGTCTCGTCCTGCCGATAGGCGAGCATCGCCGCGAGGTGTCCGCCGGCCGAAAAGCCCATTACGCCGATACGGTCGGTGGCGACGCCGTTGGCCTTCGCCTCCGCCTTTATCAGCCGCAGCGCGCGCTGTGCGTCCTGTAGCGGGGCGTCGGGACCGGCGGCCCACGGATCGCCCGGCAGGCGATATTTCAGCAGATAGGCGTGGTATCCGCGATCGGCGAAGAATTGCAGCAGCGCCCGCCCGCCGTTGCCGACCGCGACGCGCAGATAGCCGCCGCCGGGGATCAGCAGGATCGCCGCGCCGTTGGGTCTGGCCGGCGCGATATGCGCGATGGTCGGCGTCCGGACATGGAGGAAGGCGGTGTCGTCCCTGGGGCCGGTCGGCGAACGCGGAATTTCCTGTTCGGGGGCGGTGACCTTCTCGCCCCCGGGCGCGGCGCCGGGCCAGATCGGGCGGAAGGAGAGGGGGACCGAGCCGGGCTGTGCGAAGGCGGGGAGGGCGGTGGCGATGCCGAGCGCCGCCGTCATGCCGAGCAGGGTGCGGCGGGCCAGTGGACCCGTTCCCGCCCAACCGTATCCCCGCGCAGGCGGGGATCCAGGGCAGGGGGCGCTGCCGTCCGGTCTGCCGGGCTCTGGATCCCCGCCTGCGCGGGGATACGGATTGTCGTCGTTCACCGACATGCCGTACTACCCAGCGGTGCCGTCCGCGTCAGGTCGGGCCGCACCTTCGCCACCTTCGTCGCGACCGGCAGGCCGGTGCGGGCGAGGTCGGCGGCGATCAGTTCGGCCACGCCGCGCGCGCCCAGTTCGCTGAAATGGGTGTCGTCGGCAATGCCGTCCCTGAACCCCGGCCAGCGGCCCGTGGGATAGTACAGGAACAGCGCCCTCGACGGCTCGACCCCCGCCGCATCGACCCACGCACGCGACGACGCCTCGAGGTCAATCAACTGCGTGCCCGTCGTCGCGGCGATATCGCGCACCACCGCCGACCATGCGGCGAAGTCGGCCTTGGTCTTGCCATCCGCCCCGAACGAGCGACGGGCGACCGGCGTGATGAGGATCGGCGTCGCGCCATGCCCCTTGGTCTCCCACACCATCCGGAGCAGGTTGTCGCGGTAGAGCGTGGCGGCCGGCGCATAGCGTTCGGGCTTGTTCTGGCTGGCGTCGTTGTGACCGAACTGGATCAGCACGACATCGCCAGGCTTGATGTCGGCCATGATCCGGTCCCATCGCCCCTCGGCGATGAAGCTCTTGGTCGATCGCCCGCCCATCGCGCGGTTCTCGACCTTCACGTCGCCGGTCAGGCCGCAGGGCAGCATCTGCCCCCAGCCGGTCTGGGGATAGCGATCCTGCTTGTAAGTCTGCGCGGTGGAATCGCCGGCGATGAAGATGGTTTCGGCCACGGCAGGCGCTGCAGCAGCCGTCAGCATCAAACCGGCCGTCATCATGCGAACAGCGCCGCGCCACACCCCGCCGTACACCGGCGAAGGCCAGGGTCCAGTCGGCAAGGCAATCGAAGGGCGAGCTACGTTCCCCAACTGGACCCCGGCCTGCGCCGGGGTACGGGTCAGGGCGGAGGACACGCCCGTCACTGGAGGTTCACGAACATGCCGCCATCGACCAGCAGCGCCGCGCCGGTGACATAGGCCGCCATGTCGGAGGCGAGGAAGACGATCGGCCCGACCATGTCCTCCGGCTGCCCCAGCCGGCCAAGCGGCACGCGGCTTTCCATATATTTTCGCTTCCCCTCGTCGGCGAGGTCGTCCTTGTTGATCTCGGTCAGGATCGTGCCCGGCAGCACCGAATTGCAGCGGATGCCGTGCCTGCCCAGCGCGATCGCGGTCGACTGCATCAGCGAATGCACGCCCGCCTTGGTCGGGGTGTAGTGCGTCTGATATTCGCCGCCGACCAGCGCCGAGATCGACGATACCGCGACGATCGCGCCGCCATCGCCCTGCTCGACCATCTGCTTCGCTGCCGCCTGACACATGTAATAGGCGCCGTGCAGGTTGACGCGCAGCGTGCGCTCCAGCGTCACGGCCGGCATGTCGAGGAAGCTGTGGAACGGGCAGATGCCGGCGTTCGACACCATCACGTCGATCCGGCCGAACCCGGCCACCGCCTTCGCGACGAAGTCGGTCGCGGTCGCGGCTTCGGCGACGTCGCCCTTGATCGCGAGGCCGCGCTGGCCGGTCGCCTCGATCGCGGCGATACAGGCATCGGCATCGGCATCGCGGCTGTGATAGTTGATGACGACGTTCGCGCCATGCTGCGCCGCGCCGATCGCCGCCGCGCGGCCGATGCCCGTCGATGCGCCGGTCACCAGCACCGTCTTGCCTGCCAATAGCTTCATCGCGTTCCTCGTCCTATCGTTTGCGACGCTTTTGCAGCGCCTGTGTTTCCGGGGACCAGCCGAGGTCGCGGCTGATCCGTTCGGCCGTGCCGCGCACGTCGCCGCTGAGCGCGGTCATGCGGGCGTCGTCCATATATTGCGCGGCGCTCGACACGCTGATCGCGCCGACGATCCGGCCCGACGCATCGCGCACCGGCGCGGCGACGCAGCGTATCAGGTCCTCGTTCTCCTCGAGGTCATAGGCGTGGCCGCCCGCGACATAGCCGCGCATCCGGTCGATCCACGTGTCGAAGTCGGGGCGTCGGGTGCCCGGCGGATGCTCCGCCTCGAAGATTTCGATCCAGCGTTCCTCGGTATCGTCGAGCAGCAGCGCCTTGCCGAGCCCGGTCGACGACAGCGGCTGGCGGTCGCCGATCCGGCTGGAGATATCGACCCGCCGCCGTCCCGGGATCTTGTCGAGATACAGCGCGAGGTTGCTGTCGAGCCGGCCGAAATGGACCGTATCCTCGGTCTGCGCCGCCAGTTCCTCGATCCGCGGCCGCGCGATCTGGACGATGTCGGCCTGCCCCTGCGCGAGGAAGCCGAGCTGCAACAGCTTGGGGCCGAGCAGATAGCCCTCGCGGGGCAGGAAGGTCAGGAAGCCGCGATCGATCAGTGCGTTGGCGAGGCGGTGCGTCGTCGACCGCGTCAGCCCCATGCGCTGCGACAGTTCGGCGAGCTTCACCGGGCCGTCGATCACCTGGTCGAGCAGGTCCAGCCCACGCACCAGCGTCTGGCTGCCCTGCGCCTTGCCCGCGGCCTTGCCTTCGGGTTCGGCGCCGTCCGGCGATTCTTCATTTGACGGTATCTGTCTCATCTAGTAGCATCCTATCCCATAAAGTGAGAAAGTAAACCAGTCGGAGCGGATGTTCGCGGGTTTTCCGCACGGGGGTTCCCAACCGGTTTCAGACCCTGTGACGCGCGTTCCATATCATAGGATGGGACGCTGCCATGGGGATTTCGGACGACAGTCGGCGGCGGGCGGGTGCCCGTTGCCTTGAACGAAGGTGATGGCGATGAAGGCGGCGCTTCCCAGGATCAAACACGTCCGCGCGTTCACCGTGCGCGGCGGCGGGGCGGACTATCACGACCAGCAGGGCTATCACTGGATCGACGATCACATCGCGACACCGATGAGCCGCTATCCCGAATATCGTGCATCGCGGCAGAGCTTCGGCATCAACGTGCTGGGCACGCTGATCGTCGAGATCGAGGCGGAGGACGGCACGATCGGCTTCGCGGTCACGACCGGCGGCGAACCCGCCTGCTTCATCGTCGAAAGGCACCTCGCCCGCTTCCTTGAGGGCCGCAGTCCGACCGAATACGAGAAGATCTGGGACCAGATGTATTTCTCGACTCAGTATTACGGGCGCAAGGGGCTGGTGGTGAACGCCATTTCGGGCGTCGACCTCGCGCTGTGGGATCTGCTCGGCAAGCTGCGCGACGAACCGGTCTACCAGATGCTGGGCGGCGCGGTGCGCGACGAACTGCAGTTCTACGCCACCGGCGCGCGGCCCGATCTCGCCAAGGAGATGGGATTCATCGGCGGCAAGATGCCGCTGCACCACGGTCCGGCCGAGGGCGTCGAGGGGTTAGGCAAGAATATTGCAGAACTCGCCGAGATGCGGTCGCGCGTCGGGCCGGACTTCTGGCTGATGTGGGATTGCTGGATGGCGCTCGACGTCGACTACGCCACGCGCCTCGCCCATGCCGCGCACGAACACGGCCTGAAATGGATCGAGGAAGCGATCAGCCCCGACGACTATTGGGGCTATGCCGAACTGAAACGCAACGTTCCCAAGGGGATGCTGGTCACCACCGGCGAGCATGAGGCGACCCGCTGGGGCTTTCGCATGTTGCTGGAGATGGATTGCTGCGACATCATCCAGCCCGATGTCGGCTGGTGCGGCGGCGTGACCGAACTGCTCAAGATTTCGGCACTGGCCGATGCGCGCGGCAAGCTGGTCGTCCCGCACGGGTCGTCGGTCTACAGCTACCACTTCGTCGTCACACGCCACAATTCACCCTTTGCCGAGTATCTGATGATGGCCCCCGAAGCCGATCATGTGCAGCCGATGTTCCATCCGCAGTTGATCGGCGAACCGATTCCGGAGAACGGGCGGATGCGGACCAGCAAGCTCGACGCACCCGGCTTCGGGGTCGAGCTGAACCGCGACCTGACCATGCACCGCCCCTTCGAACAGTGAGAGAGCGACTTCCATGAAATTCTGCCGCTACGGAACCCAGGGTAACGAAAAGCCCGGCATCGTCGATGCGAATGGCCAGATCCGCGACCTGTCGGGCGTGGTCGACGACATCACCGTCGACAGCATTGCCGGGCTGAACGTCGATATCGACAGCCTGCCGGTCGTCGATGGCACCCCCCGCTATGGTGTGCCGGTCAGGGGCATCGGCAAGATCGTCGCGATCGGCCTGAACTATGCCGACCACGCCGCCGAATCGAACCTGCCGGTCCCGGCCGAACCGATGATGTTCATGAAGGCGCTGTCGTCGTTGACCGGTCCGAACGACGAGGTGATGATCCCGCGCGATTCGACCCACACCGACTGGGAGGTCGAACTGGCCGTCGTGATCGGCAAGACCGCGCGCTACGTGTCGAAGGAGGACGCACTGTCCCACGTCGCGGGCTTCGCTATCGCCAACGACGTGTCGGAACGCTTCAACCAGAAGCAGCGCGGCAGCCAATGGTCGAAGGGCAAGGGGCATGACAGCTTCTGCCCGGTCGGCCCGTGGCTGGTGACCCCGGACGAGGTGGGCAACCATCAGGACCTGGCCATGTTCCTCGACGTCAACGGGGAGCGGATGCAGACCGGCAATACGAAGACGATGATCTTCGACGTGGCCGAACTAATTTCCTACGTCAGCGAATATATCACGCTGTATCCGGGCGACCTGATGATTACCGGCACCCCGCCGGGCGTGGGCGAGGGCAAGAAGCCGAACGCGATCTACCTGAAGGCGGGCGACACCATGAAGCTCGGCATCGCGGGCTTGGGCGAACAGAACCAGCAGGTCGTTGCATGGCGCAACCTAGGCGATGCGGTGCTCGGATGAGCTATTCGGGGCGGTTCGCCGGGCGCAATGCGATCATCACCGGTGGCGCGTCGGGCCTCGGCCTGGCGGTGGCCGAGCGCATCGTCGCCGAAGGGGGGCAGGTGTCGGTATGGGACCTGAACCCCGCGCTGGAGGAAAGCTGCCAGCGCGCCGGGCTGCACGGCGTCCGCCTCGACGTGTCCGACGCGGCGGCGGTCGCCGCCGCCGCGCAGGAGAGTGTCGCCGCGCTGGGCAAGGTCGACATCCTGATCTGTTCGGCCGGCATCACGGGCGCGACCGTCCCGGTCCACGAATTTCCGATCGACAGCTGGTTGCAGGTCGTGAACGTCAACCTGAACGGCGTGTTCTACTGCAACCGCGCGGTGGTGCCGCACCTGCTGGCGAACGGCTATGGCCGGATCGTCAACGTGGCCTCTGTCGCGGGCAAGGAAGGCAATCCCAACGCCAGCGCCTATTCCGCGACCAAGGCGGGGGTGATCGGCTTCACCAAGTCGCTGGGCAAGGAACTGGCCGGCAAGGGCGTGATCGCCAACGCGCTGACGCCTGCCACCTTCGAAAGCCCGATCCTCGCGCAGCTGCCGCAGAGCCAGGTCGACTACATGCGCTCGAAGATCCCGATGGGGCGGCTGGGCGAGGTCGACGAAAGCGCGGCGATGGTGTGTTTCATGGCCAGCGAAGAATGCAGCTTCACCACGGGATCGGTGTTCGACACCTCGGGAGGGCGGACGACGTACTGACGTCCCCCCCCCCCCCGAAACCCGCTTGCTTCGAGCGGAGGTTCGAGCTTGTCGAGAAGGTATGCCTCAAACAGGTTGTTCTCGACAGGCGCTTCTCGACAAGCTCGAAGCTGCTCGAACCGACCGGGTGGGGGTCAGGCGTGGCAGGGCGAATGAGAGGCGACAGTCATGAACAAGCTCCCCTTCGTCGACGCCCATGTCCACCTGTGGGACCTCGACCATCTCCGCTATCCGTGGCTGACCCCGCCCTTCGACGATGACGGACCCAATGGCTCGGTGGAGTCGATCGCAAAGACATACCGGCTGGCGGATTACCGCGCCGATGCCGGCGACTGGGACGTTCGGGGCATCGTCCATGTCGACGCCGGTGCCACCCCCGACGCCGCGCTCGACGAAACCCGCTGGCTGCAGGCGATGGCCGACCGCGAAGGATTGCCTAACGCAATCGTCGCCTTCGCCGACCTGTACGATCCGGACGTCGACACGTTGCTGGCGGCGCACGCCGCGCATCGCAACGTCCGCGGCATCCGCCATATCGTCAACTGGCACGCCGATCCGCGCCGCACCTATACCCCGCGTGACGTTACGCGGGACGGAGCCTGGAGCAGGGGCTATGCCCGGCTCGCGGCGCAAGGCCTGAGCTTCGACCTGCAAGCCTATCCCGGCCAGTTCGCCGGCCTTGCCGAACTGATCGAGCGGCATCCCGAGACTCCGGTGATGGTGAATCACATGGGCATGTGCGTGCCGGGCGAGGAAGCCGAATGGCGCGACGGGCTGACCGCGCTTGCGCGCCTGCCGCATGTCGCGATCAAGCTGTCGGGGGTCGGTTTTACCCATCGGCGGTGGACGCTCGAACAGGCGCGCGGGCTGGTGCTGACGGCGATCGACCGGTTCGGCACCGACCGGGCGATGGTGGCGAGCGATTTCCCGACCGATAAGCTGTTCGGCAGCTTCGCTGCGACGCTCGGCGCCTATGCCGCGATCACCGCCGATTTCACCGATGCCGAGCGGCGGGCGCTGTTCGCAGGCAACGCCAACCGGCTCTACCGTATGGGGCTGAAGCTCTGACGATGTAGGACACCGACCGAAACCGTTCGTCCTGAGCACGAACGGTCCGATCTGGTCCTGTCGCCCGTCAACCGGCGTTCGCCGCCGCCACCGGATTATTGCCCCACAGCCGATCGTAACGCCAGCCCGACAGGTCCTCTACCACCGCGCGATGGTGCGGCTCGGGCGGGGCGGGGTCCCCGGCGCGCAGGCGTTCGATCTCCGCCATCAGGATGGCGTGGGTGGCCGGGTCAAGCCGGAAGCGCAGCGACACCAGCACGCCCGCCGCCAGCACGCCGAGCGTCCCGATCCCCATCAGCGCGGCGATGGTGTTCACTGCTTGCGGCGTCTGCGTTTCGGCGCCGGATATGAAACCGCCCGCCTGGATGATGAGGCCGACCCCGGCCACCGCCGCCGCCTGCGTCGCCTTGCGTACGAAGGTCATGACGCCGGCGAAGCTCCCCTCGCGCCGCTGGCCGGTCACGATCTCGTCGACATCGGCCATGTAGTTGTAGGTCGCCCACGGGATGTAGTTCAGCGCGCCGCGGCCCAGCCCGGCCAGCGCGATGGCGAGGTAGATCAGCGGACTGGTCGCGGTCACGCCGCCGCTCCACAGCGACAGCAGCACGACGACGCCCAAGCCGAACAGCAAGGCGGCCACGCGGTAGGCGAAGGCCGGCGACGCCCTGAGCGCGACGTTGATCGCGATCACCACCGCGACGAACTGGACGATATACATCGTGCCGAGCAGCCCCGACGCCATCGCCGTCGTTCCGGCCAGCGCGAAGATCACGAAGAAGGTGAAGGCTGCGTTGAAGATGTCCTGGCTGATATAGCCGCCCAGATACATGCCGAGGTGCAACCGGAACGCCCGGATGCGCATCGTCGAGAACAGGTTGCGATAGAGCGCACGGAACGCCGATCCGATGCCCGCACCCTGCCGCCCCGCCACGACCGGCGGCAGCGGGCGTTCCCAGCTGAAGCGATACAGGAACCCCGCCGTCGCCATGAACAGCGCGGCGAAGATCAGCCCCATGTAGAAGAAGGTCGAGGCACTGTCGCGACCGAGATAGTTGATGAGCCACAGCGGCAGGAACCCGGCAAGGATCGCCGCAGTCTGCCCGAACAGGATGCGGAATCCGGCGAACTTCGCCTTTGCCCTGTAGTCCGACGACATTTCGGCGGCCAGCGTCTCGTATGGAATGATGACCATCGCATAGACCAGCTCGAAGCCGACATAGCTGACGAGATAGTACCAGAACGACATGCCCGGCAGCCACATCAGCGCGAAGCTGGGCAGAAGAGGGATCGCCGCGAGGATGAAGAACCGTCGCCGTCCGAAGCGGCGGCCGAGCGCGGTATGGCCGAAATGGTCGGAGACATAGCCGATCAGCGGCGAGGCGACCGCGTCGAGGATGCGCGCGACCGCGAAGATCATCGCCGCCTGTCCCGCGCTCAGCCCGCAGAACTGGGTGTAGAAGATGAGCACCCAGCCGGAGATGACCGCCATCGATCCCGCGCCCAGCACGTCGTTCGATCCATAGGCGAGATAGTTTATCAGCCGGACCGGACGTTTGGCTGGCGGGGCGGATGTCACGCTTGCGCTCTCCCTTCGCACCGTCCGGGCTTGTCTGTGCCGGGCTGTCATGCTCAATATGTGGTTCGATATCATACTATGTGGAACATCCACAAGCGCCGAGGACTGGACCGATGCGGATACCGACCCTGTTGAGTGCCATCGCGCTGCTGATCGGCAGCGTACCGGCGGCGTCGCGTCCGGCGGCGGAATGGATCGACCGGCTGACCGGCCACCGCGTCATCCGGATCAGCACGCAGGCCGACAGCACCAGCCTGTATTTCCATCAGAACAGCTATACGCCGCAGGGCGATCGCATGGTCGTCAGCGTGCCCGGCGGCATCGCCACCGTCGACCTCAAGACGTGGGAACTCAAGCCGCTGGTATCGGGCAAGGGGATCACGCTGCTGTTCACCGGACGCCGGACGCGTACCGCTTATTACGCGACGCAACTGCGCAACGACGGCAGCGGGCCGTCAGCGGTCTTTGCGGTCGATATCGACAGCGGGCGGACGCGCAAGGTCGCCGACGTGCCCGGTGGATCGATCGGATCGATCAATGCCGACGAGACGCTGTTGCTGGGGCAGGTGGCGCTGGGTACGGGAGCGCTGCGCCCCGACGGTACGCGGCCGGACGACGCCCAGGCCCCCGGCCGCGTCGTCGGGCCGGGCGAGGCCGATTACCGCGCCACCCGCGCCGATGGCACCCCGTACAGCTTCGCCGAAGCGAAGGAGCGCCGGCTGGACGAGCGGCTGGAGGCCGGCATCCCGATGGAGATCTTCACCATCGACCTGCGTACCGGCCGGCGCCGGGTCGTCACCGCGTCCACCGACTGGCTGAACCATATCCAGTTCTCGCCCACCGATCCGCAACAAATCCTCTATTGCCACGAAGGACCGTGGCACAAGGTCGACCGCATCTGGGCGATCCGTGCCGACGGGACGGGCAAGCGGCTGCTCCACACCCGGACCATGAACATGGAGATCGCCGGTCACGAGTTCTTCTCGATGGACGGCAGGACGGTGTGGTACGATCTGCAGACGCCGCGGGGTGAGGTGTTCTGGCTGGCGGGGGTCGACCTCGCGAGCGGGCGGCGACATTGGTACAAGGTCGATCGCAACCAGTGGTCGGTCCATTACAACCAGCTGCGCGACGGCCGGCGGTTCTCCGGCGACGGCGGCGACGGCGAGATGGTCGCCCATGCGCCGGACGGCAAATATCTCTACCTCTTCACGCCGCAGGCCATTCCGGATGTGGCGGATATCCACGCGGCGAACGCCGACCGGCTGGTCGTACCGGGGACGCTGGGGGTGGAGAAGCTGGTCGACATGCGCCGCCACGATTATCGGCTCGAACCCAACATGACCTTCACGCCCGATGGCAAATGGGCGGTGTTCCGCGGCAATTTCGAGGGCGCGACGCACATCTACGCGGTCGAACTGGCGAAGGCGGCACGCTGACCGGCGTCAGTCGGGCAGCATGCCCGTCTGGCGCAGCGCCTCGCCCAGCGCCAGCGCGGCGGCGGTGGCGAGGTTCATCGAGCGTACCTCGCCACGGATCGGCAGGCGCAGCGACACGTCGCAGCGCGCCGCGACCTCCGCCGGCACGCCCGCGCTCTCCTTGCCGAACAGCAGCACGTCGTCGGCGGCGAAGGCGAAGTCGTAGGCCGATTGCGTCGCCCGGGTCGTGAACAGGATCCTGCGTGGCCGGCCGGTCGCCGTCTCGAACGCGGCGAAGTCGGCATGGCGGGTCACGGCGACATGATCGATATAGTCCATCGCCGTCCGCCGCACGCGCCGATCGTCCCAGGCGAAGCCCAGCGGCTCGATCAGGTCGACGTCGACGCCCAGACAGGCACCCAGCCGCAGGATGGCACCGACATTGCCGGCGATTTCCGGTTCGTAAAGCGCGATACGCATCGCCGCTGCTTGGCGTGTCGGCGGGTCCCGCGCAAGCGCGGCGGTTGCCACCACCTTTGGCTGGTGGGCCGGCCGGTAGAAAAACAGTATTGAACGGAATGGTTTGCCGATCGTTCTCGCGGTCACGCGATCGTGCAGGAATGGGATCTCCACGCGCAGGACGGGGAAGTTTGAATGAGCGACATGGCGGCCGATGACTACGGCACAGTCGTTTGAGCGGCGGCAACGCCATCGCGATCTGCATCCCGGCGCGTGATGAAGCGGCGCGGTTGCCACGGCTGTTCCACGCGCTCGAAAACCTCATCGACCCGCCCGGGGCCACGGTGTTCGTCTGCCTGTTGCTCGATGGTTGCACCGACGCGAGCAACGCGCTGGCAGATGGATATCGCGCACGGTCGCGACACGGCGTGTCGGTGGTGGCGGTCGAGCGCGGGCCGTCCAATGCCGGTCGCGCGCGCGACCGGGCGATGCGCGGCGGGATCGCGGCGGCGGGAAACGATGCGATCCTGTTGACGACCGATGCCGACAGCATGCCGTCTCGCGACTGGCTCGCAGCGATGGTCGCCGGGCTCGGCCACGCAGACCTCGTGACCGGCGACGTGGTCCGTGCCCGGCACGGCACCATGGCCGAGCAGGATCGGATCGAGGACTATTACGCCCGGTTGTTCGCCCTGCGGCGCGAGGTCGATCCCGTCGCGTGGGAGGCGGTGCGGACGCATCATCATGCCAGCGGGGCCAATATGGCGCTCCGCGCGGCGACCTATCGCGCGCTGGGCGGGTTCGCTCCGGTCGAGCGCGGCGAGGATGCGCGGCTGGTCGACGATGCGGCGCGCGCCGGGTGGCGCGTGCGGCGCGATGCGGCCAGCGTCGTGGTGACGTCCGACCGGCGAATCGGGCGGGCGCAGGGCGGGCTGGCGACGATGCTGCGGGAGATCGACCGGCGCGGACTGGACGGCGTCAGCGTCGCGCATCCGGCCGACCAGCTGTGGCAATATCGGATGCAGGCGATGGCACGGGTGAGCTTCGGCGGTTCGCTCGGGCCGCTCGCGGTGCGGTTGGGGCTGCCGATCGATCATCTGGTCGGGGTGGCGCGCGATTGCCCCAATGCGGAGGCGTTCGCGATGCGCGTCGTCCCGGTGCCGCCCGGTGGCATGCGGTCGGTCCCGTTCGTGACGGCCGAAGCCACGCTGACCGCGCTGACCGCGACAAGGGAGGCGGCGGCGTGAGCGATATGCGGCAACGGCTGGTGTCGCTCGGCCGGCAGCTGGATGCCCCGGCGGACCCGTGCGACGCGGTGGCGATGCTGCGCCTGTTGCGCACGCTGTACGCCGTCGGGCGCGACGACCTGCCGCTGGGCCGGCTGTTCGAAGGGCATGTCGATGCGATGCAGATCGTGTCGCGCTACGGATCTGCGCAGCAGGAGGCGGCGCTTCCGGAGAACGCGGTGCTCGGCGTCTGGAATGCCGACCTGCCCGGCGACCCGCTGCGGCTGGACGGCGACCGGCTGATCGGCGGCAAGAGTTTCGCCTCGGGTGCAGGCATCCTGAGCCATGCACTGGTCAGCGTCGATGCCGACGGCGGGCGGCAGTTGCTGTTGCTCGACCTTACGCACACCCCGCCGGCGATCGACCGGTCCTTTTGGCGGGTGGTCGGGATGCAGCGGTCGGAGACGCATCAGGTGCGCTGGGCGGGCGCTGCGATCGGTGCGGACGAGCGCGTCGGGCAACCGGGCGACTATGTCCGCGAACCATGGTTCAGCGGCGGCGCGTTGCGCTTCGCGGCGGTGCAGGCGGGCGGGATCGCCGGACTGGTCGATGCGACGCGCGATCATCTGGTCGCGACCGGCCGCGCCGACGATCCGCACCAGGCGGGGCGGCTGGCGCGGCTCCATGCGCTGGGCATGACGGCTGCCGATGCCGTGCGCCGTGCTGCCGAGGGCTGGTTCGGGGATCAAGCGGCGCGGTTGCCGCTGGTTTCGGCGGCGCGGGTGGCGGTCTATGCGGCGGGTGGCGAGGCGGTGCTGGTCGCGCAGGAAGCGGTTGGCGTTTCCGCGCTGTTCGTCGACCACCCGCTGGCGGCGAAGCTCACCGACCTGTCGGTGTATCTCCGCCAGCCCGGCCCCGACGCCCAGCGGATGCGGGTCGGTGCAGCGGTGGCGGCGGGCGTGCTGGACGTTCGCCTGTGATCCGCTCGCTGCTGGTCGTTGCGCCGCATCCCGACGACGAGACGATCGGCGCCCATGCGCTGATGGCGCGGCTTCGACGGCGCGGCGTCGCGGTGCAGGTGGTGATCGTCAGCGACGGGGCGGGCTCGCACCGCAACAGCCCGCGCTGGCCTGTGCAACGTCTGGTCCACGAGCGGCAGCGCGAGAGTCGGCGGGTGTTGCGGCGGATCGGGATCGGGGCCGGTGAGGTCCGGTTTCTCGGATTGCCCGACGGAGAACTGCTCGCGCATGGTCCCCTGGTACGACGCGCCATCGGGCGGCAGATCCGCCGGCTGGCCCGCCCGGCGATGGTGCTGACGCCGTCGTTGCAGGACGACCATCCCGACCACCGGGTGGTCGCAGCCGCGGTGCGGCGGCAGGGCGGGGTGCGCCGGCTGACCTATCCGGTGTGGCCGGCGGGGCAGCGGTTGCCGGGCGCACGGCCGATCCGGTTGAGTGGGCAGGAGCGGTTGATGAAGTGCCGCGCGATCCGCAACTATCATACACAGACCGGACGGATCACCGACGACCCGTCGGGCTTCGCGATGACCGCACGGCAGATCGCGGCATTCAGCCGGCCGCAGGAAGTCTTTGCCGAGGCGCGCGCGTGAGGCCGATCGGCCTCGACGGGTTCGAGGCGACCTTCGCCGCCGATCCCGACCCGTGGCGCACCTTCGCGGACCGCGACGAAGCGATCAAGCGGCAGGCGATCCTGCACGGGATCGGGGCGGGGCCATGGGGCCGGGTGCTGGAGCTTGCCGCCGGAAACGGGTCGAACAGCGTGGCGATGGCGTCGCGCGCGCTGCGGCTGGACGCGACCGAAGCGACGGAGAGCGGGACGCGGCTGGTGGGCGCGGCGCTGACGGCGCACGCACCGCGCGCACGGGCGCTGCGATTGGCGGTGCCCGCACGATTGCCGCGCGAACGCTACGACGTCGTCGTGGTGGCCGAGCTGCTCTACTATCTGTCGCCGCGTGCGATGGGGCAGGTCGCGCGCGATGTGGCGGCGGTGCTGCGGCCGGGCGGCGTGCTGGTGCTGGCGCATCACCGGATCGATTTCCACGATTTCGCGCAGCATGCCGCGCACCTGCATCGCGGCTTCCTGACGGCCAGCGGTGCCGCGTGGCGATGCCGGATGGTCCATCGCAACCGGCGCTGGCGGGTGGAGGCGTGCCGCCGGGCATGAGCGCTCGAGATCGTGTTCGAGGTCGCGGGCGAACTGTTTCATGTTTCCGGCGTGTATCGCGCGCAGGCCATTGTCGGCGGCCGGCGGCTGCGGCAGGTTGGGCCAAACCAGTCCGGAGCCCGATGATGAAGCGCCTGTTCCTGTCGACCCTGTTGCTGTCGGTGTCCGCGGTCGCCGCATCGGCGCAGACGGCGACGCCGACCTTCGACGTGAAGCGCATCTCGCGCGATATCCAGACGCTGTCGAGCGACGCGTTCGAAGGGCGCGGACCCGCCACCTCCGGCGAGGAAAAGAGCACCGCCTATATCGCCGAGCAGATGAAGGCGGCGGGCCTGCAACCGGCGGGCGACAGGGGCGGCTGGTATCAGGACGTGCCGCTGCTGAAGGCCGATATCGTCGGCAACCCGGCGCTGTCGATCCGGACCGGCGGCGCGACGCGGACGCTTACCCAGGGGAACGAGATCGCGGTGCGCGCCGCGCTCGACGGGCAGAAGTCGGTGGCGATCGCCGGCGCCCCGCTGGTCTTCGTCGGATACGGCGTGCGCGCGCCCGAACGGCAGTGGGACGATTTCAAGGGCGTCGACCTGCGCGGCAAGATCATGGTCGTGCTCATCAACGATCCCGACTTCGAAGGGGGCGCGGGCAAGTTCGGCGGCAACGCGATGACCTATTACGGCCGCTGGACGTACAAGTACGAGGAAGCGGCGCGGCAGGGTGCGGCGGGTATCCTGATCGTGCATGAAAGCGCGCCGGCATCCTATGGATGGGCCACGGTCAGGAACTCGAACACCAACACGATGTTCGACATCGTGCGGACCGATCCGAAGGCTTCGCATTCGCCGATGGAAGGCTGGGTCCAGCGCGACCTTGCCGTACAGTTGTTCCAGCAGTCCGGCCTCGATTTCGAGAAGGCCAAGGGGGCGGCGCGGCGTGCCGATTTCCGGCCGATCCCGCTCAAATCGACGCTCGACGCGCGCTACGCGGTGCGCAGCGAGGTCATCACCTCGCACAATGTCGCCGGTATCCTGCCCGGAACGCGCCGTCCGGAAGAGACGGTGGTCTATTCGGCGCACTGGGACCATCTGGGCGTCGGGCAACCCGATGCGAAGGGCGACCGCATCTATAACGGCGCGCTCGACAATGCGTCGGGCGTCGCGGCGCTGCTCGAACTGGCGCGGGCTTATGGTGCCGGGCCGAAGCCCGACCGGTCGGTCCTGTTCCTCGCGGTGACGGCGGAGGAGAAGGGGCTGCTGGGTTCCGAATATTACGCCGCCAATCCGCTGCGGCCGCTGGCGACGACCGCCGGGGTCATCAACATGGACGGGCCGTTCGGTGCGGCGGCGACGCGCAACTTCAGCATGTACGGCATGGCGAAGCTCGACCTGCTGACGCTGCTGACCGAGGCGGCGGCGGCGCAGGGGCGGCGCTACACCCCCGATGCGCGGCCCGAGGCGGGACTATTCTATCGCTCCGATCATTTCCCCCTGGCCAAGCGCGGGGTGCCGGCCTTGTCCTACAGTCCCGGCCGCGACCTGGTCGTCGGTGGGGAGGCGCGCGGCAAGGAACTGGTCGATGCCTATACCCGCGACCGATATCATCAGCCCGCGGACGAATATGATCCGAACTGGGATACCGGCAGCGTGGCGAGCGACATGGCGATCCTGTACGCGGTCGGGCGCAAGCTGGCCGATGGGCCGCTATGGCCGAACTGGTCGCAGGACAGCGAATTCCGCGCCGCGCGCGACACGACGGCTGCGCAGCGCAAGCCACGTTAGGCGGCGGTTGCCATCGGCTGTATGGCCGAAGGCGGGACTGCTTCCTTCCCTCTCAGGGGGGGCAGGGTCGTCGGGGAGCGTTCCTTCCCACGGAATGTCGACCGGCGGCCGGGCGGCGTCCGTTTCAGGCGAGGCGGGAGTAGCCGGCCGCGGCGGCGGCGGCATCCTGTCCGGCGATGCGGTCGGCAAGGTTCGCCTGCGGCGGGACGATGCCGGTCAGCCCCAATGCCGGGTCCGCGCGGGCGATACCATCAGCCAGCGCGGCGCGAAGCAGCACCACGATCCCGGGCGGGGTATCGGCAGCGGTGACGAACGCCGGCGTCGCGGCCGGTCCGGTCCGGTCCAGCAACCGCAACGCACCGGTCAGGTCGGGTTCGAAGCGCGTCAGCGCGGCGAAGGTGACTTCGTCGATCGCCGCCACATCCGCCTCGCCGGCCGCCACGGCACGGGCGCTGGCGGCATGGGCGCCGGTTTCGACGACGGAACCGAAGAAGCGACCGTCCGCGGCAAGCGGCGCGATCCGGTCGCGCAGTAACGCCATGCCGGTGTTCGAACCGGGATCGTTGACCGCGACCCGGCGTCCGCGCAGGTCGGCCAGCCGTGCCGCCGGATCGTCGCGCCGGACGACGATCCGGCTGCGATGCTCGCCGGGCCGGTCGGTGTCGGCATATGCCGGGTGGCCGAGCAGTTGCAGGTGCCGGTGGAGCAACGCCCAGGGGCGGGTGCAGATCATGCCGAGCAGCAGACCGGGATGGGCCCAGACGCGGTGGATGTCGGTCTCGCGCGATCGCCGTTCGGGAACGTCCGCCAGTCCGTCGGCGCGCAGCCGGTCGCGGATGCCGGCCCATAGCGCATCGTTGGCGGCATGTTGTCCGGGATGATCGTACATGCCGAGCCACGCGATGCTATCCATCGCGCAGATCCGGGTGGCGCACCACGTCGTGCGGCCGGAAGGCGAAGCGGCGCAGCACGTCGCGATAGCCGGCATAGCGCGGCTCGACCCGGTGCGTCCGGGCGCGTTCGAGCGCGGGGAGGCGATACCACGGCGTCGCCGGAAAGGCATGATGCGCGGCGTGCAGGTTGTTGTTGAGAAACAGCAGCGCGAGCGGCCCGCGCGAGACGACGGTGGCGGCGCGGGACGTTCCGGCGGCGTCCGCACGATGCTCGGCGAAGCCGCGCAGCAGCGAGGCGGCCTGTCCCGGCAGCATGAAGCACAGCACATAGGTGGCGAGCGACAGGTCGACCGCCCGCAGCCATGCCACCACCGCCATGACGCCGATCAGGTGCACGCCCCATTCGCGTGCGAACCCCGCCGGATCGCGAAACGCGCGTCGCGCCTCACTTGCCAGGAACAGCGCGATCGCCGCGACCGGACCGAGCAGCAACTGTCCGGCAAGCGTCGCGCGCAGCCGGGCGATCCCGGCCGCCACGCCGCCACCGGCGACATAGCGTGATTCGGGATCGTGATGGGGATGGGTGGGGTGCGGCGACCGGTGATGCGCCTCGTGCGTGCGGCGATAGACACCGTACGGCAGCCATAGCGACAGCGGCACCCCGCCGATCAGGCCGTTGATCCGTCGCGAGCGCGTGGGGTGGCCATGGATGGTCTCATGCTGCAGCGATCCGTGCCAGCCGATGAACCAGCCGCCGAGCAGGACCAGCAGCGGCACGGGCAGGTGCGCCGCATTGGCCGTCACTGCCAGCCACCCGCCATAGACCGCCACCGCCAGCGCGATGGTCGGCCACTCCACCGACTTTGCCTTTCCCGTCATATTCCCATCGTACGGATGGGAATAGGATCGATCAATGGCTAAGTCCGGCCATCCGGCGCATTGCGGTGGTCGTGGCGCGCAGGGCGGCGGGTCACGTCGCTGGCGCGAACGTCAGACGTCGGATCACGTGGATTTGTCGAAGGCAGGTGACTTCGCGAAGTCGGCCTTACCGAAAGGTCGATCGTGGAAGATGTAGCCGTAGTAGAACGCGCGCAGGCGTCGATGGAAGTCGCGGATGCGGTCCTGATAGGCAAACTGGGCGGCGAGGTCCGTTTGGGCCAGCCGTGTCAACAAGGCCTGCACGCCAACGGACGGCAGGAACCAGCCGAGCGCGTTCGCCGTCGCCGCGCGGCGTTCCAGCGCGTTGCGGTACATCGCGACGCGGTTTCGCACGCTTTCGTCGCCATTCTGATGGAAGGCGAAATACCATTTGTAGTGGAACCCCTCCGGCAGCGGCGGCGAAGCCGCCAGTTGCGGGTGGCTGGCATAGAAGCGGCGCATCGTATCCTCGCGCGGGATTTCCCAGGCGTGGTGGACGTTCTCGCGCTGCGCCAGTGCGATCTTTGCCCCTTCGTCGACCGGAATGGCGTGGTTGATGACGACATTGGCGAGCGTCGGGATCACCAGCACCAGTATCAGCCACAGCCCGGCCAGCGTCGCCGCATTGGCGGTCGATCCATGGCCCAACTGCGATACCAGTCCGGCCAGCCCGATCCAGAACAGCAGATAGGCCGCCGCCGCCATGACGATCAGCAGCATCGGACCGATGGCAACGCCCGACATCAGCGCGCCGACGATGAACGGGACGGTCAGCGCCACGACCAGCAGGGCGAATCGCACCAGCCGCCGCCGCAGCCACAGCCGCCGCGCGGCCGGCATCGCGTCCAGCATCCGCGCGCGCCCGGCCTCGCGCTCGCCCGACTTCAGGTCATGGAACAGCGCGATGGCGAACAGCGGTGCCAGAAACACCAGCACGAACGCAAAATCGAAACGCCCCGGCAAGGCCAGTTCGGGATTGAAGGTATCGCCGTCGTAGATCTGCGCCTCCAGCCCCAGCGCGCGGACCCGCAGGATATAGGGTGCCACGTCGCGCATGCCGATCGCGGCGAAGGCGAGCGGGGCGGGGGAGTCCCAGGTGGGGTGGAAGGTATAGTAAGCCGCGCTGCCGCCGTCCTTCTCCCGGTCGACATAGTCGGCGATCGCGGCGACATCCTCTGCCTGCGCGGCCGGGATCGCGGCGATCGCGGCGCGTTGCCGGGCGATTTCGACCATGCCGGCGGCGACGGCGGCGGCGCTGAGCACCGCCAGCAGGACCAGCGCGATCACGGCCATGCGCGAACGGAGCAGCAGGCGCGTTTCATGAAGCCAGATCGCCATCACTTCGCTCCCAGCCGACGCGTCGCAACTGCCAGCGCGACGACGCCCAGCGCCAGCCAGCCGAGCAGGATCGCCAGCCCCGGCAGGCTCGAGCGCACCAGCGTCGCTGCATCGGGCTGGACGAAGGAAAATTCGGGCAGGCGCTGCCAGTTGTCCGCAGCGATCCGCTTGCGCCGGTCGGCCCCGGCATCTTTTGCGGTGTCGTCGGCATAGCTGACCGAGTCGGCCTGCAACCGGTTGAGGCGCTGTACGAGATCGTAGCGATAGCGCTCCGCCTGTTCCAGAAAGCGACGGTGCCCGGCGAAGTCGGTGCCGGCGGCGGCCATCGATGCCTGTTTGAGCGCGATCGTCGGGCTGAACAGGCCGATGCCGGCGACCAGCCCGTTCTGCGACGCGTGGGTGGCGAAACTGTCGGCGGCGTAGCGATCGAACAGCCTGGCGGTCATCGTCTCGCCCTCCAGTGCCAACAGGCCCTTGTAGTTGATCGGCAGATCCTCGATCCGCGTCACGCCATAGCGTTTCAGGACATCCGCCTTGAACTGCGCGAAATGGGGATCGTCGGGATCATGGCTGTCCCCCATCCGGCGCAGGTCGCGGGCGATGGCGACATCGGTCTGCAACCGGTTGGCGAGCGGATAGGCCTGTGCCGCGACATCGGGTGCGACGCGCGGCAACAGCACCACCGTCACCGCCCATACCGCCAGCAGGGCAAGCAGCGCGTCGCGACGACGGCGCACCAGCATCGACACCAGCGTGATCGCGACGACCCACAAGGCGAGATAGACGGCATAGGCGGCGGCGATCACCAGCATCGGTCCGGCATAGGCACCGGGTTGTCCCGAGATCAGCACGAAGCCGATCATTGCCGGCAATCCGACCAGCAGCGCGATCAGCCCCAGCGCGCCGAGCTTGCCCAGCACGATCGCCCGGGCCGATGCGCCTTGCAGCATCAACGGACGCAGCGTTCCGCGCTCGCTCTCCCGCGCGACGGCACCATAGCCGAGGAAGATCAGAAGGAGCGGCGCCACCGCCTGTAGCACGAAGGCCGGGGTCAACTGGCCGAAGCGGACCAGCAGCGAGCTTTGCCGGACGTCACCGAAATTGCTGGTATTCTGCCGATGTCCTTCGAGGAACATGGTGTTGCCGGTAAAGGCGTCGACACCCGGATCGAACGCGGCGAGCGGCCCCAGCGGGCGAAAGATGAAGTGACCATAATGGACCACGCGGTGCGGATGGCGATCGGGTTGCGCCTCGAACGCATGGTTCGCCTCTGCCTGATGCCGGGCGCGGTTGTCGGCGATACCCTGTTGATGGGTCCACGAGGTGACGACCGCAACCAGCGTCAGGACGAGCAGCAGCACGACGGCGGTCACCGCGACGCGGTTGCGCCGCATCAGCCGCAATTCGTCGCGGGCGATCAGCGAGATCGCGCTCATGCCAGCGCTGCGCCCGCAAACCGGTCGTGCAGCGCGCGCACGTCGAAACGCGCCTCGCCCTCAGCCGCGACCTCTTCGATGATGCGGCCGCGTTCGAGGAAGCCGATGCGGTCGGCGACGTCGGCGGCGCTGAGCAGGTCGTGAGTCACCATCAGCACGGCGGTGCCGCGCGCGCGGACGGCGTGGAGCAGGGCGTTGAAATCGGCGGTCGCGCGCGGATCGAGACCGGAGGTCGGCTCGTCGAGCAGCAACACCGGCACTTCGCGCAGCAGCGCGACGGCGATCGCGACCTTTTGCCGCATCCCCTTCGAAAAGCCGCCAAGCCGCTGGTCGAAGGCGCGTTCCTGCAACCCCGTCGCGGCAAGCGCGCCGGTGATGTCGGTCCGCGTGCGCGGCGTGCCCGACAGCGCGAGCAGATAGTCGGCATTCTCGACCGCGCTCAGATGTTCGTAGAGCGCGACATTTTCGGGGAGGTAGGCGATGCGCCGGCGCACGGCATCGGGATCGGCAGCCGGATCGATGCCGCCGACCCGCACGATGCCGCCATCCGCGCGGACGAAGCCGAGCAGCGCCGACAGGGTCGTCGACTTGCCCGCGCCATTGCCGCCCAGCAGGGCATAGATTTCACCGGCGGCGACCGACAGCGACAGGCCGTCCAGAACACGGTGTCTGCCATAAGCGAGGGTCGCGGCGTCGATCGTGATTTCGGCCGACGGGGCGGGGGGCGGGGGCGTCATCTCCATGCCCTTCCCCTGCCTGCCGAACCCGCGCATCGTCAAGGGATATGATGTAGCATAACATCAATGGGCTCGAGGGTTGACGCGATCCGGCGCGGATCGTGTGGCCTGCCCGACGGCGCATCCCGCCGGTGCGGACCGGACCCGAAACTCGGGTAGTTGCCCGCCCCGACCGGGATGACCGCGCGGGCGATCAAAGGTTGATCCCGGCACGGACGAACACCGTCCGCCCGTTGAAGCCGAAGGGCGAGATGGCGTTATAGGGCTGGGTACCCGCATTGTCCGCGCCGTTGGTGCCGGCCGCGACCGATGCGACCGTCGAGGCGATGTTCGCCTCCGGATAGACATCGAACAGATTCTGCGCGCCGGCGCTCAGGCGCAGTCCCGCCATCGCCTGCCACGACAGTTCGAAATCGGTCAGGAGCCTTGCACCGAAACGCTGGACGATGTCCGCATTGCGACTGGTGGCCGACACCGGGACGAGCGTCACGTCATAGCCGGGCACGAGGGCGGCGACCTGTGCCGGCGTGCGGTTGGTCAACGCGACGGTCGATACTTCGCCGTAACGCGTGTTGGTGAGCGAAACCGACAGGTCGCCGCGGGCATAGTTCAGATCGATCGTCACCTTGGTCCGCGGCAGGCTGTCGGAGAAGCGCAATTGCTGCGTCAGGTCGAACAACGGGGTGGTGATCCCCAGCGCCGCCAGCGGGGCGGGCGTGCCGGCGATGCGATCGAACCGGGTCTTGTTGTAATTGCCGGCCAGCGTCCCGCTGAACGTGCCATCGGCCAGTCGCGTGCGATAGTGCATCACCAGATCGACGCCACGGGTCGTCGTGTCGACGGCGTTGGTCAGATAGGACAGCGCGCTGAAATTGCCCTGTCCGTTGGCGGCGAGGAACGCGGTCAGCCGGGCATCCTGGAACGTCGAGGAGATCGCGATGCGATCCCGTACCGCGATACTGTAGGCGTCGAGCGTCGCGGTCAGCCCGCTGCGTTCGAACACCAGTCCGGCCGAGACGTTGCGGGAGGTTTCCGGTTTCAGGTCGGTCGCGCCGGCGAGCCGTGCCGCCGGGCTATCCACCGCCGCCACCCGGACGATCGCCTGCTGTCCCTTCAGGATCAGCGTGTTGGAGGCGTTATATCCCGATTGCGCCAGCGCCGGTGCGCGAAAGCCGCTATTGTACGACGCCCGCGCCGCCAGTCCGCCGAACAGGTCGAGCCGACCGGCGACCTTGAAGTTCGTGGTGTCGCCGAAATCGGAATAGTTTTCGTGGCGAACCGTCGCTTGCAGCAGGAGCCGGCCGAACAACGTCCGTTCGGCATCACCATAGACCGCCCAGCTGTGCCGACCGGTCGCGGCACGATCGTCGAGCCCCGCGCTCGGTCCCGGTTGCGCACCGACGATCGCAGGACGCCCGGCGTTCGGCCCGTCGAGGATCGGCACGCCGCCGTTCAGATAGCCGGCGGGGTCGCCCGAGAACAGGCGGTAGGTTTCCTCGCGATATTCCATCCCGGCCGCCAGCTTCAACGGCGCGTCGCCGCCGAGCGGCACCTCGCGGGTCACGTCGAGGTTGCTGGTCCACTGGTAAAAGTCCGACCCCAGCCGATAGAAGCGACGCGGCGTAGCGGTGCCGTAGGAGACGTTGACGCTGTTGTCGTAGAACAGATCCTGCGTGTTCAGCCCATAGACGGTCGACAGGTCCCAGCCGAAGCCCGCCAGATCGTCGCCGCGCAGCCCCATGGCGACCGACAGGTTCTCCATGCGGGAGTCGAGCCGGGGCCGGTAGCCGTCGGGGTTCAGCGCGCGGATCGTCTCGTCCTGCCCGGCGCGACGGAAGAAATATTCGATATCGCCGTTCAGCTGATTATAGCCGCCGAACCCGTAGACCTCGACGGTGTCGGAGGCGGGCGCGACCAGATTGTAGAAGAGCTGCACGTTGGTGCTCGGCTGATCGCCGAAGCGGAACACGCGGCGGTCGATCGACGCCTCGCGCGGGTCGAGCGTGCCGTTCGACGGAGTCAGGCCGACGCCGGACCCGAAATTGCCCGAAATCGTCGTCGGCCGCCCGGCGGCATTGGTCCCGAAATATTGCTGCCGGGTGTCGGGGCGCGAGCGATCGCTGCCGCCATTCTGCTGAAACGATGCGGTCAGGCGGAAGGCACCGTCGGTGCCAAGGCGGATGCCGGACGACACGCTGGCCTCGCCATAGGCTCCGTCGCCTGCGGTCGTCATCCCGCCGGTCACCTGTGCGCGCGTGCCCACCGAACGGTCGAGAATGAGGTTGATGACGCCCGAGATCGCGTCCGACCCGTATTGCGCCGAGGCACCGTCGCGCAGCACCTCCGCCCGCGACAGCGCGAAGGAAGGAATGGCGTTGAAGTCGACCGAAATGTCGCCGCGGCCGATGCCATTGCTGGCGTTGAGGTCGCTGGACGTATGACGACGTTTGCCGTTGACCAGCACCAGCACTTCCCCGGGGCCCAGCCCGCGGAGCGATGGCGGCACCAGATAATCGCCGACCCCGGACCCCAGCGGACGGGGCGTATTGAAGCTCGGGACCTCGACCTTCAACTGCTGGACGAGATCGACGCGGCCGCTCTGCTGCAACTGGTCACGACCGATCGAATCGACCGGTGTCGCCGACTGGGTCGACGTACGCCCGCCGAACCGGCTGCCCGTCACGATGATCGCATCCGCTTCGTTCCCGGTCGCCGGTTCGGCATCGCCGGTCACGTCCGGTTGCCGCGAAGGCACGTTCGCGTTCTGTGCGGCGGCCATGTTCGTCGCTACGAGGGCGACGAGCGCAACCGATGTCTTCCATGTCCACGCGCCCATTTCACTTTTCACTGCCGACCCCCGATTTTCTTTCGTCGTGCCGGGCCATGTCCGGCGACATAAGCCCGCCCGTAGCAACGTACGCATGGCTAGCAAGTGAAATAGTGTAACATATCATTCGATCTGAGATGGTTGGGTGGTGCCGTCTCCGCCGCAGGAGGCCAGCGGCACGATGACCGCCGGCACCGCGACCGCAGCAGCAACGAACAATTACACTTCGTGCATGGTATGAAATATCATGACATATACATCGGCGGAAGATACTGCCGGGCCGAGTGCATGGCGGTATCCGACCGACGATATTCTGACAGCGGGAAGCGAAAACGATGTTCACCGAAGAGATGGTACACCAGTCCCTGCAACGCTGGTGCGACAATGTGGTCGCCGTCGGCAAGGTATACGCCGATGGCGGCGACGTCCGTGCCTTCGCCTCGCAGGTTCTCAGCGACAATTACGACTATGACCAGGGTAAGGTGCTGTTCAAGCCAACGCTCACCTTTGGAGCGCACACGTTCCGGCCAACCAAGGACGGTGCGCTTTCCTATTTCGTCGGCGGGAACGAGGAGTTTCCCGATGACAAGGGCTTCAAGCTGAAGCCATGGGTCAAGGTCTGGTACAACAAGCTCGACCATATCCTGCACGGCGATATGGCGCTGGTCCAGTGCAACGTCCATTTCATCGGTAGTGACGATAGCCATATCTTCGTCAACAAGAGCTTCGTGTTCAAGGAATGCGACGATGGCAAGGTGCGGATCGTCCTGCACCAGTCGTCGCTGCCGTATCAACCCTGACGTGGCGCAGGGGCAGGTGGTCCGGCAATCCGGAGCGCCTGTCCCGTACCGGCAATTATGCCAAGGGGGACGGGCCGACCGACTATGGCCCGACGCTTCCAACCGCAGGTACTGGAGTTCGATCCACTCATATTGAAACGGACGTCATCCCAGCGAAGGCTGGGATCTCCCGGTGGCAGCGCGCAGCAGGCGCCGATGGAGACCCCAGCCTTCGCTGGGGTGACGTTTCCATGCGGATCAATGAAACTCCAGGATAACATCGTTACGCCATGTCCCGCCGCCGGCCACGCCGACAGGGGGCGGCGGCGATGTGAACCGTCCCGGTAGCGGTATGGGCGACCGGCACCACTGGACACACATTGATCTGCATAGTTATGGTATGTTGTAACGTATCAATTCGAGAGTCGCCATGACCCCCTCTGCCAACCCCGATCGCCGCCTGCCCGTCACCGTCCTTTCCGGCTTTCTGGGGGCGGGCAAGACGACGCTGCTCAACCACATCCTCGCCAATCGCGAAGGCCGTCGGGTGGCGGTGATCGTCAACGACATGAGCGAGGTCAATATCGATGCCGACCTCGTGCGGGGTGGCGAAGCGGCATTGTCGCGATCGGACGAGGCGCTGGTCGAAATGACCAATGGCTGCATCTGCTGCACGTTGCGCGACGACCTGCTCGCGGAAGTGCGCACGCTCGCCGAAACCGGACGGTTCGACTATCTGGTGATCGAGAGTACCGGCATCTCCGAACCGCTGCCCGTCGCGACGACCTTTTCGTTCCGGGACGAAGGCGGCGTCTCGCTCGGTGATGTCGCCCGCCTCGATACGATGGTGACGGTGGTCGACGCCGTGAACCTGCTCGCCGACTATTCCAGCCAGGACTTTCTCGCCGATCGCGGCGAGACGCTGGGGGACGACGATACCCGCAGTCTCGTCGGGCTGCTCGTCGAACAGATCGAGTTCGCCGATGTCGTGATCGTCAACAAGGCGTCGTCGGCATCGGCGGACCAGCTCGCGGTCGTAAAGAAGCTGGTCGCCAGCCTGAATGCCGATGCGGTGATCGTGGCGGCGGATCATGCGCGCGTACCGCTGGACCGCGTCCTCGCGACCGGCCTGTTCGACGAGGAGAAGGCGGCACGCCATCCGCTCTGGGCGAAGGAACTGTACGGCTATGCCCGTCACCAGCCCGAAAGCGAGGAATACGGGATCGAGAGCTTCGTCTATCGTGCCCGCCGCCCGTTCGATCCGGCAAGGTTCCATGCCTTCCTCACCGATGGCGGGCTCGATCACGTCGTGCGTGCCAAGGGGCATTTCTGGCTGGCGACCCGGCCTGACCATGTCGGCGAACTGGCGGTGGCCGGCAGTCAGACGATGACGTCGCGCATGGGCAAATGGTGGGCAGCGCTGCCGAAGCACCATTGGCCCGACGATGGCCGGTTCGAACAGTTCGTCGCGAAACACTGGGACCCGGTCTGGGGCGACCGGCGACAGGAGCTCGTCTTCATCGGTATCGGCATGGACGAGGCACGCATTCGTCGCCGGCTCGATGGCTGCCTCGTCCCCGCTGCCGCCTTCGCGCCGACGCTATGGACAGGTTTGCGCGATCCGTTTCCGGCATGGGGCGATCGCCTGCTGGAGGCGGCCGAATGACGCTGGCGATGCTCGACGACGTCGTGGCGTTCGGCTACGACCGGGCCTCGCTCGATGCGATCGCCCGGCCCGCTGCCGCGCTGGCGATCTGGTGGCGATCGCTGCCGGATGCGCTGCGGACAGCACTTGCCGCGCTGGACCTCGCTACCGTGGACGACGTGTCGCTCGATCTCGACGCGGGGGCGCCGCTCGACGCGACCCTGCGCGCGGCGGGCTATCCCGATGCCGTTGCCGCCTTGCTCGCCGCCGATATCGGCCTGCTGGTGCGTCGTCACGCCGCGCTTACCGGCGAGGATCGGCTACGTATCCGCCTCGACGTCGTCGAAACCGACGCATGCCGGCGCTTTCATGCCGATTTCGTCACGCTGCGGCTCCTGTGCAGCTATGTCGGACCGGGAACGCAGTGGTGCCGTGCGCGGGCGCCCGACGCAATCTGCGAGGTGCCGACCGGCGCGGTGGGCGTGTTCAAGGGTCGCATGCTGCTCGATCCGCCGAGCGTGCTGCACCGGTCACCGCCGATCGTCGCCACCGGCGATCGTCGCCTGTTGCTGGTGATCGATCCGTTGCGGGGTCCGGACTTGCCCTGACGGCCATGCCCGTTCGACCCGAACTGCGGGTGACCCGCCAAGGACGCTATGAACGAATGGCGGAATGGCGAGCGAAAAGTCCGCGAGAGCGTCCGCAACTGGGTCACGCTGCAGCGGCTGAGTGCCGGTTGCGGCATCACCGATCTCGCCCCGGCGCATCGACAGGCATGTGGATCTTCGCTCCCTTCCTGCGCCCGGTCCCGGCATAGAGTGCGCGCTCGTCGCATGCGGGTGTCGGGCGCAGCGTGTGGCGTCAATGATCGCGGCGGTTGGCGCGGCCTTCCAGGGCGGCGGATCGTGGCGCATCATCCGGCCGATCTGCTCCTGTCCGGAATTATCATGCCGTCGACTTACGAGGGTCGGCCTCGGGCCGCTCACAGGCTAAATCCACCATGGAGATTTCGGTAGGTGGCGGGCCGCACCGGACCCCGATAAGCACTATGTCTACGCCATAGCCCGCTAAACCCCTCTTCCGAGCGCGGTGACAATCAGCCTGCCGTCACCTGAGGCGGTTTCATCGTCCCGGCAGTTCGGGCAGAAAGACGCCGCCCCGTTCGTCGCGGATGTCGCCTGTCACCGCGATCTCCGACGCGGCATTGCGATCGAGGTCGTAGCGCATCCGGACGGCGAGATCGGCACGACAGGCTCCCGTCCCGGCTCGTCGCGGGCCGCTGCATGCGAGGATGTACGTCCGGATCGTATCGAGCCTGCGCGCGTCCAGTTTGGTTCCCCATGCAACGACGACCGGCGGTACCGTGCCGCCGCCCGGTGCATCGTCCAGTGCCGACTGCGCGATCCGGGCGAGCCGGTTGCGCACGCCGCTGCGTCGCAGCCAGTCGGGATCGAGCCGCAACATCGCCGCCGACACGGCGGCGTCCGATGCGGCCAGTCCGATGAGGAAGCTCGGGACCGCCGCTTCCCCTGCTTCGGCCGGTATCTCGAAACGCAGCGGCACCGAGGCGCGTGCCGGATCGGGTGCGAGGATGCGCAGCCGCAACGCGCGTGTCGCATCCGGAGCCTGCGCAGACAGGCCACGTCGGAAGGCGGCGATGCAGGGCGTCAGACGGTCCAGCACTGATTGCTGGTCGTCCGTCGGCAAGTCCAGTTCAATCACGGTGCGGAAATCGACGACGACATCGCCTCCCTCGATGCCGAGCGCCTTGATCCCGCAATCGCGCAGCGCGGCGTCAAGTGCGTTGACCTTGTCGCCGGCGAGAACCCCGTGATCGTAGGCGCGCAGAAAACGCCGGTCGCAGGGTGACCCGAGGCGGCAGGTGGCGGGGTCTGCATCCATATCGAACGCGATACGCGTGACCGGATCGCCCCGGATCGCCAGAATGACGCGGTAGCGATCCTTCAGCCGGCGGGTCGCGAACGGTTCCAGCCGGCCGGGATGATGCGCCTCGGCAAGGGCCATCGCCGCGTTCGTCGCGGCCTGTCCACCGGCACAGCCGCCCACGCCCAGCAACGTCGCGCCCGCCGCGAGCCATGTACCCAATCGCGTCACCGGATGTCCTTTCCCTTCGCCGGCGACCTTATCATAGTCGCACGATCCCCGTCCGGAGTTCCGACCATGCCGCCTGCCATCCTGATCGCGCTCCTGGTACAGGCCGCACCGCCTTTCGTCGCCGGATCGCCGGACGCGCGTGCGGGCATCATCCATGTCGGTGCGACCGGCATCCGCTGCGCCAGACTGCCCTGTCCGACGCGCGGAGTATTCATTCCCGACGCGCGCGGGCACGCCGTGCGCGACCGGCTGCTGATGGCCGACACCAGCGGCACCGCGCCACCCCCGCCGATGATCGGCAACGCGGCGGCGCGGCGCGAGATCGCGCGCATCTGGGAGGCGCGCGGCTGCGTCGCGGTTGAAGGTCGCCTGATCGCGGGTGAGGACGACCGGCCGCTGTTGCGGGTCGATCGCCTGGTCGGCCGTTGCAGCAGCTGATTCCCCCGATGCCCCGTCATCCCGTCCACCGGCGCCACCACGGTCGCGCCGGTTCGCGGAAGGGCGCGCCTGCCTCGCTCTCCAGCCAGCGGTCCAGATAACCCTCGAACCGCCGGTCAATCAGCTGTCCGCCCAACCGGAACGGCGGATCGTAGCGATAGTCGATGGCGTAGCGGCCATCGCGCTCGACGGTCAGTCGAGCCGACGTCCAGCGGCTGCCCGTGCCCGCCATGTCGTCCGAGAGCGTTGCGAACATCCGTTTTGCGGTCGCGGGAAGCCGGAAGGCGAGGCGCTCCACCGGGCCGCCTGGGCGATGCGCGAGGGAGAAGCAGATACTGCTGGTGCGCCCGCCATCGCCCACCTCGATATCGAGGAACAGGTGCAACCACGCGCGATTGCCCCATTCGCCATCGGTCAGGTCGGCGACGCCTGCGACCACCTCCGCGACGATCGTCGCCTCCGATGTTGCTTGCCGGCTCGCATCCATCATCCGCTCACCGCTCGGTGAAACCCTGCGCGCCGATCCGGTGCGCGCGCATGTCGTTGCCGCTCTGGCGCAGCATGTCGCGCTGCACCGCGTCGGACAATTCGCGCAGCGCCGCCGCATCTCCGTGCCGCAGTCGCGCTTCCTCCAGCCACATCCCGGCCGTCATCAGGCGCATCTCGGCCTCGCGCTGGCGATCCGCGTCGTCCTCGCGGTGCAGCGCGTGATCGGCGAACCGCTCGCCGATCTGCGCCAGCAATGCGCGCTGGTCGTCCGGCGTCAGCGGCCTGGCGTTTGCCAGTTCCCACGCCAGCCCGAACAGCAGCACGGTTGCGCCATCAACGCTGTGGAGCGGCAGCCCCAGCGACTCCAGTGCGCGATCGGCTATCGTCGCCGCATCACCGGACCGCAGGAAGCCGTCGGGATCGGGAATGGCGTGGCGCAGCGAGAAATTGCGGTTGCGATGATCGGCGAGGCCGCGCGCGATCTGACGCCGGATCGCCGGATCGAAGCGATAGGACAGTACGCCCCCTGCCGACTCGGCCGCCTTCGTTGCTGGCGCGCTGACGGCGGCATCGTCGAAGCCCGCGGAGAACAGCGGGGCGACGGCGTTCCTGTCGACCGCCTCGTCGTTGCCGGCGTCCGGGGAACAGCCGGCCAGCAGGATCGCTGCCGCGGTCGTGGACATCGCGTGCCGGATCATCGTTCACCGTTCATGACCGCGATCACAGCAGGCACCAGACCTTCAAGGCAATGCGGATGCCCCGAAAGCGGATGGAATGCGCAAGAAACGCGACGAGTTGTCACCTTTCGCGTGAGAGACATGCCATGTTCATCGTCGAACTGCTCGAACATTTCCAGACCACAAGGAGTAAGTCGATGATCCGTCATCTTCTCGTCATGTCCCCGATGCTGCTGGCGACGCCCGCCGCAGCACAGGTACCGATGGTGGACGTGCCGATCTGGAGCAACGGACTGCTCGGCCAGTCGGCCATGTCGCTTGCGGTCCGGGAAACCGAGCGTCGTAACGGCGTCCGTTCCGACCGGCGCCGTTCCGCATCGCGCGAATGCTCGGCGGACGCGCTGCCGATCGCGGAGCGGCGGCGCATGGAAGCGGAGTATGTCCGCCGCGCGCGGGCCGATGGCCGCGCCAGCGCCGATGCCTGGGTGAACGAACAGGGCAGGCGCTTTCGCATGAAGCTCATCGCCGACGGCGTGTGCGACGATACGCGCGTCGCCCGTGCGGAAAGGACAGAACGACCCGCCGCCGGCAAAGCGCGCAAGCAGGTCACGGATCGCAACGGCCGTCCGTGCAGTCGTACCCGACTGGAAATGCGGACGACTGCGAACCTGAGCGGGGGCGCCATGTCGATGTCCCCCGTGCCCGTCTGCGCGGATTGACGAAAAAACCGGCCTACCGCTCGCGTCGAACGACATACTCGTCGCGTGCCGTATCGTAGCGGTACAGCACGGTGTTATCCGGTCCCAGATGACGGACCTTGCCGGGCGCGACGATCTCGGTGCCGGCACGCCGTACGCGAATATCGGGCAGGTCCGTTCCCGCCGCCTCGAAGCGGATCGTTCCCCGGTCCGCCGCGCAGGTCATGACCGCCCCGCCGTCGCAGGCAGCAGCGTTGTCCGATCCGGTCGGCAGCACCGCGACCAGTGACCAGCCGCCGTTCGGATAGTCTCGCTTGCGGGCCTCGCTCCGCTTCATACCGCGGGGGTCGAACAGCAGGACGGCGTGGCTTCCAAGTGTCGTGCCCTGCGCGAAGTCGCTCAAGCGAAGCGCGAACAGCATCCGCCCGTCCTCGACCCTGTGGGGCGGCGGCAGGCCCGACTGGTCCATGTCGATTCGGGCGGGATTGCCGGAGGCGTTCACCGCCAGTTCGCCGACGAAGCCGCTGTCGACCGCCCGCCACCGACCGTCTTCCAGCACGAAGGTTGCCTGGCCCAGTGAAACGGGCTTGCGGGCCCCGTGCGCTTCGGCAGCCTCCACCTGGGTCATGGCGGTGAAACCGGTGAAATAGCTGCGTCCGCCCGATGTGAAGGGAAGTCTGTGCCAGACACCGGTCTCATTGGTCCCGTCCCCCGGTTCGGAATCGACGTAGACCTTGCGATCCGCATCGTAGCGCCCGTTCTCCGCTCCGTCCCAGCCGGCGCGCAAGATGTCCCGCGCTGTCGGCGGAGGTGCGTCCGTCGCGAGCGGTCGCGCCGGTGAGGTAGAAGTCGGGGCCATCGCCTGAGGTCGCCCGTCCTTCTTCCCTCCCGCCGGTGCGGCATCGCAGGCGGTCGTCGTCAGGGATGCGGCCAACACGAGGGCTGCGGCGTGGGTCTTCATCATCGATTCCCTGCGTGTGAGGATGGAGGCCGATCATCGACCGGAACGCCCGGCCTGCGGCGAAGCAGCCTCACGCCGACGACCGACATCACGACACCCGCCACCAGGAACGGCAGCGCCAGCACCAGGATCAGCACCACGCCCGTCGACCCCCGCTCCGTGTTGTCGCGCAACAGCATTTCCGGCATTCCGGCGTCCAGCAGCACCAGCAAAACGCCGAGCAGGCAGCCGATCCCCGCCGCCGTCAGGCCCCATCCGCACCGCCGGCGCATGTCGCCCGCGCGCCGCAGGAGGAGCGCCGCGGCGATCGTCAGAAGCCACGGCGTCAAGATCAATGCCGTCTCCGCCAGCGCGTTGCCGAAGAGGGCGGGCAGGACGATCGAGACCACGCCCTGCATCGTCCAGCCGACGAGCAGGCCGAGCGCACCGCTGGCCAGCCATGCCTTGCCGTTCGGTGTCACGGCGTCGTCCGGGGGCTGGCAGCGATTCCTGGCGACACTTGTTGCGGCTCGTCGGTCCAGGTCAGAAGCTTCGTCAGCGTTCCGCCGGGTTCTGCGAAGCGGCGGCAGGACGGATCATCGGCGACATCGGAAAGTCGCGCCGACCGGAACGCGCCCGCGCGCAGAGCCTCCAGATAGGTATCGGCCCAGGCAAGATCCCCGCCGCCGAGTTCCCGTCGCGCTTCGAGCACTTCAGCGCTCGCCCGCTCGACGATCAGCGCCGCCGTTTCCTCGTTCAGGCTGCGGCACAGTTGTCCGATCGCGACCAGCCTTTCCATCCGCACCATCGGCACGGCGAGCGACGCGAACAATGCCCGCGCAGGCGAGCGACCCGCTTCTTGCTCAGGCGAAAGGACGCCGGTCGCCATCGCGCGTTGCGGAAGCATGGCGATCGATGCCGGAGCGACCAGCAGCGCGCAGGTGAGCGACAGGATCGTCGTCCGGTTCAGCACCCCGACACTCGCGATGCAGCGACGGGACGATAGCGGCCCCCATCACCGCGGACATAGGTTTCGTCGAATGCCTGTGCGCCGGTATAGGCCAGAGTGAAGCTGCGGCCCTTTTCGGCAGCGACGATGCGGCCAGCCAGCGCCGCCGATCCGCCATCCCCGCGGCGGACCGGGAAGCGGGCGATCTCGACCGGACCCGCGGGCGCAAGCTCGGTCAGGACCGCCATGGTGCAGGCGCTCCCCGGCGCCCGTGTTGGCGCCTCCGTGTAGAGCACGGGCACGGCGGTGATTGCGTCGGTGTGGCCCCAGCGTGCCACCGGTCGTCCCGCCGTAGTCTTCACGCCCGCGTCCAGCCACTCGCCGGCCGCCTGATATGGATAGCTCGGTCGTCCTTCGTCATGGTCGAGATAGTGGACGGACGTGCGCCCGGCGCATTGCGGGGCGGTGCATTCGTTGGCGGCGGTACTGACCAGCGCGACGCGGGTCGGCGATATCGGGATCAGCGCGAGAGGGACGAAGGTGAACGTCTCGCCATCGATCCGGCGGATCGCATCGGTCCGGATCGAGGGCGCAGCGAATACGGTTTCGAACGCCGCCGGCGTCCCGGCCGGAACAGCGTCGCGGTCGACGTCGACGATCTCGAACAGCGCGCGCGGTTGCGCCGGAAGGGGAGTTGTCGCCGTCGCGGAAACGATGGCCATGATGATTGCCGTGCGCATCGATGCCTTTCCCTGATGGTTCCGACCGCCGCGAACCCGATGCTGGCACCGTGGTCGCGACCTTTCCGTTAACGACGTGCCCGCGATCCCCTACGGTGCGAGCACCACGCGCGTGGTCCGGCCGCCACGAAGAGAAACCCGCCTCATCAGCGAACCTCCGTCCGGAATGCGTCCGTAATGCTGCCAAGTGATGACCGTGGTGACGAAATAGTCTCCGTCGGCCACGCCCGAGAACTGGAAATCGCCCCTCGAATCGCAGCGGGTGTCGCGTCCCGCGGACTGTTGATAGTGATCGTTCCTGGGTTCGAAGGGAGGAAAGGGTTCCCTCGTGCTCTTCCCGAAACCGGCGATATGCAGGCCACGCTTTATTCTGACGTCCCGAAAACCCTGGCGATCACTGTCGAACGCCACCATCATCCGCTCGGTTGTGTAGGGTGTCACGGGCACGAGGAAGACGCTTTGCCCACGACAAGTCACCGCATCCCCGTCGCTTAGAGGAATCAAGGCGTTGCCCTGAATGACGTTGTCGCCGTCCCGAATTTCGTGCGCAGCGGGATCATAGGGCGCCTCGATGCGGTGCGCCCGCTCGGCATGTGCCGTCGCGGAGAGGGACATGGCCGCACCGACCAGCACGGTCATCGATATCAAGCGTTTTGACATAACCCCCCGAGGATTTTCCACGTCCGTCGATATGTGAGATATGATCCAGAGCAAGAAGCGTCAACGCAAAGCATGCCCGTCGCGGCTACCGGATGGCCGCCGATGGATCGCCTTGACGCTCGCTCGACGATTTGGCGCTTGGCGTCGGGAGGAGCCTTCATGCGCACCGCGATCGCGTTCGTTGCCGTTCTATGCGGGGCCGCCGGCACGGCGATGCCGCATGGCAGGACCGGGCAGCCATTCTCCGCAAGCTGGCAGCGCTGCGAGACCTATCGCGATGCGTCGGTTTGTGCGTGGATCGCCATGGCGCAGAAGGGCTTGCGCGCGTGCGCCGTTCGTCAGGACTTCGCGACCAACGCGTATTACACCCATCGTCTCACCGGCACGGCAACCGGCAATCGCGTGCACTTCGATCGGATCTGCGGCGATCCCGGGCCGGAAACGGACAGCTTCTGTGCAGGTCAGGCTCCCGAAGGTGTGAAGAACGTCGGCTGGACCAGCTATGACCGGACACTTCATGTCTGCAAGGGGCACCTGGTCGACGATCCTGCGGGCTGCAACGGGCCCAACGGATCGGGCATGGAACGCGTGTCGGCCAGCCGGCTTCCGCTGTCCGACGCAGATCGTGGATGGCTTGCCTCCTGCGCGACGAGCGTGCCGCGCGACCGATAAGAGGACGCCGGACGACGACGATCAGCCCTCCTGCCGCGCCTTCAGTTCGCGCAGGAAGCCGTGGAGCAGTTCGGTAGACAGGCCATGCAGGACCAGCCGGAAACCGGCGCGCAGCGTGGAATAGGGGATCAGCGGGTGGCCGTTGACGACCATCGCCAGATGCTGCTCCTGCCCGGTGATCCGCGCAGCGTAGAGGCCGATCGTCTCGTCGAGTTGCAGCGAGTTGGTCGCCCGCCAGAAGTCGCGGTCGGTCAGCAGCATCGCATAGGCGGGCGTGTAGAGTTCGATCGCGGTTTGCAGGTCGATCACGTTCAGCCGCCCGGCGGGCAGCGGCTCCAGTGCGACCTCGTCCTCGATCGCGGAGAAGTCGAGCCGCTCGACCCGTCCGATCGCCGTTCCGCGCCGTTCCAGCTCGGCGTTGAGCGCGATCAGGAAATTGTAGATGTTGAGGTCATGGTTGAGAAACAGGTTGTCGCGCACGTCGTCGATCCGCCTGGGACTCATCGGCGCCAATTCGGGGCGGAAGCCGGGGGTCGCGTTGTCGGCGATGAAGCGCAGGATCTGCGATCCCAGATGGAAGTGCCGCAGGATCAGCCGGTTGGCGTCGGGTGTCAGGAAACGCTTCATCCCGAACGCGATGCTGGCGTGCAGCAGCCGCGGCGCGTGCGGCCAGCGCGGGCTGACGGTGTGCACCAGTTGCGCCACGATGATCCACAGCCGCGCGAACGGGCGGACCAGCGGGAGCAGGAACTGACGGCTGCGCGAGCTCTGGTCGCGGATCAGCGCCAGCTTGGCCGCCGGATCGATCGGCAGCGACCGGTCGAGCATCAGCGCCAGCCACGGATCGGGATCGCGCCGGTCCCAGCTCTCCAGCGTCAGCGGGTCGGGCGGTGTCGGTCGCTCAGACATTGTCCAGCTCTTCGAGTTGCAGCCGGTACAACCGCGCCACCACCTTCGCATGGCGCACCACCTCGGCGGCGCGCGACGCATCGGTGACCGCGATCGTCAGCGCGTGGTCGAACATCGCCATGTGATCCTCGTCATTCTCGCCGTGATAGGCGAGGAAGCTGACCGCATCGTCGCCCAGTCCGGTCTGTTCGCGGATCATCGCCGCCCATGGCCTGGCCAGCCGCTGGCCCAGCCCCTCGATCACGAACATCGCGCCCAGCATGCCCACCGGCTCCGCCTGCGACGCGGCGTGGAACATGAAGGCGGACAGCGCCTGCGACCCGATGTTCTTCTCGCCGCCACGGATCGCCTCGCGGTCGCCGCCTGCCGCGACGTAATTGTCCTCCAGCAAGCGATAGTCGCGATGCTCGGCAGCGGCGTGGCGGATGATGAGCGAACGCAGATCCTCGTCGGCGAGGTTCGATGCCGTCCGGCTGATCCAGCGTCCGCCGTCGACCACCTGCTGGCGCAGGTTGAACAGCAGGCTGCGATAGTCCTCGACCCGCAGCCGCCCGGACAGCAGGCGCGCGATCACCGGCACCTGCGCCAGCGCGCTTTCGAAATCGATCCACACCCGCGCCAGCCCGCGCGTGGCGACCTGTGGCCAAGTCCCGTCCTGCGTCATCGTCCCTCCACCACCGTCATCATCGCATATCCCATCACGCATTGTCCGCTCTCGGGCACCGCGCACAGCACGCGCTCGCCCGGCGACAGCCGCCCGGACCGCAGCAGGTCGTCGATCAGCAGGAACAGCGACGCGGCACCGACATTGCCCTTGTCGTACAGGTTGGTGAACCAGCGTTCCTCCGCGATCATGCACCCGGCGCGCGTGGCGAGGCGCACCATCTGGTCGCGCAGGCCGCGCGCGGAGAAGTGGCACAGGAAGTGGTCGACGCGCGCGATATCGACGCGCCCTTCGTCCACCAGACGCATCAGCTCGCCGAGCCAGACGGGCAGCATCCGGTGCAGCGCCTCGACATCCTGCCGCAACTGGAACGCGCCGGCGCGTGCGGCATCGCCGATCGACGCGGCGTGGCTCCACGGCACCGGCGACCCGTCCGGGCCGCGCATCGCGCCGCCGGTCATGCACGGGCCGAAACGATCGGCAAAGGATCGCAGGGACACCCAGTCGATCCGGAGCGACAGGCCGCATGCCGCCGGCCGATCCTCCACCAGTACACCCGCGGCACCGTCGCTGAGCGTCCAGCGCAGGAACTCCGCATCGGCCGGCAGGTCGCCGGCGGCATCGGGCGTGGCGGTGTCGGCATACTGGCCGGGGCGGAAATAGCGGCTGGAGAACTCCGCGCCCAACGCCAGCGCGGCGCGATGCTCGCCCGCCCGTACCTGGAGCATGGCATATTTCAGCGCCATCATCGCGCTGGCACATACGCTTTGCAGACTGGCGATCTCGATCGGCGGCAGGCCGCTCTCGGCATGGACGCCACTGGCGAGGCCGGGCACCAGCAGGTCGTTCTGCGTGGTGGCGGTGGCGAGGAAGCCGATCGCGCGCCGGTCGGCCTCGGCGCGCGCGAACAGGTCGTCGAGCGCCGCCGCGCCCAGCGTCGCCAGCGTCCAGTCGGTCGTACCGTCGGGCCGTATCGCATAATGGCGGGTGCGGATGCCGTTGCCGCGCAGGAACAGCCGTCCCGCGCGCCGTCCCGCGTCGGTCAGTACGCCGATATGATCGGCCATGGCGTCGTTGCCGACCGGCGGCCCCGGCAGATGCTGTCCCGACGCGGTGATGTAGGCAGACGTGGAGCCGCTCATACCGGCCGGTCCCGACCCGGCGTGTCCGTTTGGCAAGGCGCGATCCGATCATTCATCCGGTGACACGATAGACAATCCGGTCGCCGACATACAGCGCGGTCGGCAACGTGGGTCACAACGCCATGACCGGGCAGTCCGACCAAAGGCGCTGCCACGACTATGAAACGGCTACGGTAATCGAGGGTGTTTGTGCAGCCAGAGCGGGCGATAGCGGGGAAACGGTGGCGGGCCGCGCCCGACGATGATGAGCACTACGTCTACGCTATAGCCCTCTAATACCGCAATCCTCGTGCTTGATTGCGGGGACGATCGCTACACGGGCCGGAATTGGCCTGTTATCCGATCGGCTTTGCGGTTCCTTGGGCTTCAAGCGGCGGCACCTTTCAGAGAATCCTTGAAGGATTCTCGTCGTGCGGCTATATTACTGGAAATATCCAGGAGGTCGCCATGGGCAGTTCGCAAAAACGCGCCATTCAAAACTATCGATCTCGTTTGAGCGAGCGCGGTCTGGCGCGTTTCGAAGTGCTGGCCAGAGATGCGGATCGCGATCTGATACGGTCCCTGGCTCGTCGCTTGGCCGAAGACGGTCCAGAGGCGGCGCGCCTCCGCGAGGCAGTCACCCAGACCATTGGTGGCGAACCGCCGAAGAAGGGTAGGATTCTGGCTGCGCTGCGACGGTCCCCTCTTGTGGGCGCGGAACTCGATCTCATCCGTGTTCGTGAAGAAGGCCGAGCCGTGGAAATCTGATGCGCTACCTGCTCGACACCAACATCATCAGCGACATCGCAAAACCGGCTCCGTCGGAATCCTTGCTCGCTTGGATGAGCGAGCAAAACGACGAAGACCTTTTCATCGCCTCGCTTACCGTCGCCGAAATCCGTCGAGGGGTTCTGGAGAAGCCGGCGGGCAAGCGCCGCGATCAGCTTGAGGCGTGGTTCTCTGGCCCGGAGGGGCCGCAGGCCCTGTTCAATGGCCGCATACTCCCCTTCGACGAAAACGCCGGCCTGATCTGGGCGCGGCTGATGGCGGAGGGAAAGTCGAAGGGTCGGCCACGCAGCGCGCTCGACACGATCATCGCCGCCGTCGCCGAAGCCCACGGCTGCACTGTCGTCACCGACAATGAGAAGGATTTCGCCGGGGTAGTTGTCATCAATCCGCTGCGTGCATCGGGGCCAGTATGACCTCGACAAGTACGCGCGACGATTTCACGAAACCGACGCTCCGGTTGATGGCGCAACGCGCCGGATACATCTGCTCCTACCCCGATTGCCGACAACTAACGATTGGACCGTCCGACGATCGCAAGTCAGGCCTGACGATGGTCGGAGTCGGCGCGCACATCACCGCCGCCTCGTTAGGAGGGCCGCGCTACGACGGCAGCCTCACCCCTGAAGAACGGGCGAGTGAGGCGAACGGCATCTGGATGTGCCAGCTCCATGGAAAACAGATCGATGACAATGCCAGCCGGCATACCGACGTCGACCTGAAGCGCTGGAAATCGCAACACCAAGAATGGATCTTCGCGCGCATCGCCAGCGCCGACAGTTTGCTTAAGCACGGGATTACCAACGTCTCGATCGAGAATATCGGCCCGTTTCGTGAGCGGACCAGCATTTCCCTTGGTCGGCATAATGTCGTCTTTGGCCTGAACAGTTCCGGGAAATCGAGCCTTTGCGAGAGCATCGCGGCCTTTGCAGGCGGCGTGAACTTCGAGAATTTCCGCAAGCGCTGGCGCTTGTTCGGGGCTGGCTCCCCGTTAATGATGATCGAGGCGGCCGTCTCCGTGAACGGTGCGAGAACAACAGTGCGGCTCAGCGAGGAGCCTGTGGGCCTCAAGCACGTACCGAAATTCCATCAAACCCGGCTTCATGTAGAGGTGAACGGGAACGTGGCGGCGCACTGGCCCCGATCATTGTTCAACATCGTATATTTGGATAGTCAAAATCTAAAACCCAATCGGATCAAAGACCCGTTTCGCCGCGATCTGCGCGCGCTCGCGCCTCAGCTTGGGTTGAGCGAGGATCAGGTCTGGGACGCGCTGCGTGAAGAGTTGTTCTGTAGCTCCACCTTCGGATCGCGAATTCGCCGGATCGGCGAGTATCGCGCGGAGGTCCGCTCGGCCGGCAGTGACTTCTTTTATGAGACGGGAGGATTGGCTGGTTCCGAACATAGCTTCGCGCTATTCGACGTCCTTCTCCGAATGATCCGGGCAGACCCAAGGCCGACCCCCTGGATGATCATTGTGGATTCCAGCCTGTTTTTAGGCCTGGATAGCGACAACAAGCGCCGTCTCGTGGAGGCGTTGACACAGCTCGACGAGCCGACCGTCCAGACGCTCGTTTGCGTCAACTATGAAACCGATGCGATCGACCTCAAGGCTGCGGACGCTGAGAAATGGGTCGGCTCCAGCGTCGCAGGCGCGTTGACCGTGCATTCGTTTTTATAGGCCCGCCTACGATGAGCACGAGATCCCAACGCTACATAATCGATCCTCCAAGCGCGTGCCCTGCCCATCTGCGGATGCCAAGCGGGCGCCCCATGAGCCAGATGTCCTTCGATATGGACGATGTCGCGCGATGCGCATGGAATGAAATTCTTCAGACCGCGCCACGAGCCACTTCGCTATTCGCATTCCTCGAAGATCTGCTTGAACCGGGCACTAATCTCGTCTGGCGCGAACAGGGGCCAGGTCGCGGTACGGAAATGCGCCGTGCTTTCTCCGCTCTCTTCGGCCGCTTCTTCGCGCGGGCCTATCTTCAACTAAACCATGATTTCGTCTGGTTCGCCGCCATCGATGGCGACAACTTCCGCCTCTCGCCAAACTGGCGCGTCAGCCGGAAACCGCGCTCGCTCACAGAAATGCCCGACTGGATATGCGCCAGGCCAGGCGAACTCGCCATTGGCGAGGCAAAAGGCTCGCATCAAAAGGGGAATGCCACGCGCGGCGGTAAGCCCGGTCCGATTAAGACCGCAGAGGGACAAATTATGGGTGTTCGCGTGCAAAAGCGCGGACCGACTGTTCGCGGTCCGCGCTGGCGCTCCAAAAGCGTGAAAGGTTGGGCCGTCATGTCCCGGTGGGGTTTGGCGTCACCGTCGCGCGATCCCTATCTCTATGTGCTCGACCCCGAAACGGAAGGTGAGCCGCTGACGCCGGGCGAGATCGAAGACTTGGTCCAAGCCGTTGCTCGCACCCATGTCGCACAGACGGCGATTGGTCTCGGATTGTTGAAGCCCGACGGAGAGGATGGAAAAATCCTGACGCCGCGTCGGCGCGTGCGGGTACAGGGCGATGATCAGAAGCGCCATTTCTCGGGTGTGGTGATTACGCCGTTTGGGCTGCTCGATCTTGACCTCGACCAGGCCAACGAATTGTCGAAACTCCTTCCCGATCCAGGCCTCGTTCGTTTCGTCGGCCTGGATGAAGAGATGTTCTCCTCATACCTCCAAGGACAAACCCTTGTGCCGAGACAGCAAGAACGCATCGGCGATCTTTCGCTTGTTGGAAAGGACGGCCTCCTGATCGCGCCTGTCAGCCAAATCCTGGACGGCGGGATTCAGAGCGACATGGCATGAGCGTTGTTCACCGCTGATACCAAGGTGGCGTTCGCCGAAGCCGATTGCGATGAAATTATTTGGCACGAATGTGCATCCGCCAAGCCTTGCCAGAATAACGCCGGACACGGTTCTCGTCAGCGATCAACGTCGTCGAAGATTGACTGAATGTTGGAGCGTGCGCTGGCGGCTCGGCCGACGGGTGTTTCTACTCGATCTTCAATGTCAGGCTCGCGGGCTTCATTCAGATCCTCAATTGCTTTTCCTATCGCGATTCTCCCACTATCGATCTTAGCGCGGTCGGAGTCGTCAATCTGAAGCGCGTCCTCGATACCGCCCAGTAAGCTCGATAACTCATCGAAGTGACTATCCGGGTCGCTATCACCGCAATTCGATTTCCAATCAGAAATGTGGGTGTCGAGTTGACCAATAACTTCCCCCTTCACTCGTGCGAGAAGACTTTCAAATTCGGCATCCGTCAGGAGCGAACGCAAAGACTCGTCACGGAAAACACCGCCATCGGAGATCGTAAGGGTCGTATCGATAATGTGTTCTACGAGGCCACTGCGCTTCTCGTCAGGTAAAAGTTTCGCCTGATGCAGTTTCGCCAGTAGTCGGTTTTCAGACGAGTAAGCCATGAACGCGCCCGGACGGAGATCAAGAATATCGGGTACTTGGTCTACCACCAGCCGCAAGAATGCAGCGTCGCAGCGCTGCCCGACAAAATAACGTATGCGGTAGTCAATGGGATGGACGAGCAAACGATTGAGAAGCGCTGGATACAGCGACGGGCCGACGCGAACGCTTGCGCCACGCAACTCCACCCCGCCGCACACGACCTCCTCAAGCAGCCGTTCGAATTTCGCGCCGCGCAGGTATATTTCGGTCAGTTCGGGTGAATTGGCGACGAGTGCAGCATAGGCATCGCCAATCGTCGGATGCTTGAAGGTCCATTTTGGCCCCTCTGTTGTATCGACGAGCAGGGCAAGGCTGCCGCGAAGTGAATCGAGTGCGAGCCGGATTTCGGCGGCGGTGACGCCCAGAAGTTCCGTGATCAACGCTATACGGTCGTCATTCTCAATCGGTGACGCGAGTTGCCCGCCGTGCATGAAAATTAGTGCGACTGCGGCCGCTTCGCCCCGATCGAGATTGCGCAGCACGTCTTTTAGAAAATCGACGGGCCGCCGAGCAAAATCAAGCAAGCCCTCCTCATCGAGAGTCACCTTCTCCTATGGGCTTGGGTTTCGCGCAGCGAAGCGCCGCGCTGAAACCCTGCCCGTCGGCGAGACCGGGGGGTGCAAGGGCCAGGGCGGCCGGGGTGGAGGGGGATCACCCGACCTGCACAAGCGGATGTCCGTCATAGCGGATGTGCTGAACATCGCATCCGCGCGGAAGGTCGGGGAGACCACCCCGGCCGGCGCGGCGCGGCGCGCTTCACCCTTGACCGCGCCAGGGGGCGGCGTCCCCAAGCAACCCGCCCGGCGTGAGCGTAAGCGGGAGCCGGGAGAAAAACCGGATCAGTGTGAGATCTTCGATGATGAAGCCCATGAACACTGATCGCCGTATCGCCTCGGGGCGTTGCGGGGTGTCCCCGCAGAAGGGGTCGGGCGAGACCGTGGCTCCACCTCAGGGGAACGCTTTCCCCCTTCAATCATAACGATTAATTGCGGGTCAGTATTCTCTTCGGAGAGATCTCAACGTAGAGTCGAAAACAACTATAATTGGGGGATCGATCATGGATGGTGAAGCAAAGCCGTTGGAGACGCCGGATGCGTTCCTCAAGGCCTTGGGAGAGAGGTTGAAGGCAAAGGACGGCGTCGATACCGACCTCGCGGCTATCTTGACCACGCACATTCTTAAAGCCGCTCCGGCGACAAACGCGGTCGCCCAAGCGAAGGACGCCATTGTGAAACTCGCTTCCGAGCGAGCGGACCCGCCGAAGGTGGAGGTGGTCAATGGCTGATCCGTGTTATTTCCAGTCGTTGAGCCTGACCGGGTTCCGGGCCTATCTCCAGCCGAAGACTTTCGATTTCAGCAAGAAGCGATGCTTGGCGATTTTTGCGCCCAATGGCAGCGGCAAATCCAGCGTCATCGATGCCGTGGAGTTCATACTGTCCAAGGACGGAACGCTTGAACGGTTGGGACACCGGCCAACCCGGTCGCGCCGATGGTCGCGCCGTCTGCCCCCGATCCGCTGCGCGAGGGGCAGCGCCGCTGCCAGCGCCTCGGCGAAGCCGGTGCGCGGGACACCGAATGTCTGCGCGTCTGGGCCGAAAGCCGCGACCGCTTCCTCGGCCTCGATCGGCAGCGGCAGTCTGCGGCCCCACAGGCCGCATCGCCCGCCATCACCAACGACGATCCCGTCATCAAGGAGACCGCGCCGGCCATGCTCCCGGACGAGGACCGCTGACCATGGGCGGCACCGGCGTCATCGACCAGTTCCTGGCCGTCTTCACCCGCTACATCGATAGCGGCTTCGGCCTGCTGTCGGGCGAGGTCGCCTTCATCGCCACGACGCTGATCGTCATCGACGTGACGCTGCCCGCGTCAACGACCCCTTCACCAAAGTCGGCAAGCAGCAGATCGCCGTCGAGGTGTCGTCCGTCATCCGGGCGTCCCCCGACAGCTTCCGCGTCGCGTGGGTCGAGCGCCGTTATCAGGACGGCAGTCTCGCTTCCATCGAACGCTGGACCGCCATCCTCACCATCGCCGTCGTCGCCCCGCGCGACGCCGAAAAACTCCGGGCCAATCCGCTCGGCATCTACGTCAACGCCATCAACTGGTCGAAGGAGCTTGGACAATGATCCGGCCGTCTCAACTGACCGCCGGACATCCGGCGAACCGTATTCCCGCAAAAGCGCCGAAGTGTAGAGCCGCATTCGCGGTTCTGTTGCTCTCCGCCACGATGCTCGCCGGCTGCGCCACGATGAAGAAGCCGCCCGAGATCGCCTACGACGACGCCATACCTGCCGTACAGACGGTCGATGCGCCATCGCCCGTCACCGTCGTCGAACTGCCACGACCCTTGCCGTTGCCCGGCCAGATGAAACCGGTGGACGAAGCGCGCCGCACCCCCGAACAGACCGATCCCGCCGCCCGCGTCAATCAGGCCAATGCCGCCGCCCGCATCCAACCGGTGCGCGACGGCTTCATCAACGCCATGCAGGTCTATCCCTATACCGGCGGCGCGCTCTATCAGGTCTATACCGCCGTCGGCCAGATCACCGATATCGCGCTTCAACCGGGTGAGACGCTGGTCGGCTCCGGACCCGTTGCCGCTGGCGACACCGTGCGCTGGATCATCGGCGATACGCTCAGCGGCTCCGGCGCGACCCAACAGGTCCATATCCTGGTCAAGCCGACCCGCGCCGACCTGATGACCAACCTCATCATCAACACCAACCTGCGCACCTATCACATGGAACTGCGCTCGACCGAGCGGACCTACATGGCGTCGGTGTCCTGGCAGTATCCGTTCCGATCTGCCCGGCCAGATCACCGCCCAGGTGACGGAGAACGTCTACGACAGTCCGACCGGTCGCATCCTGCTCGTGCCGCAAGGTACACGGCTGATCGGCCAGTATGACAATGGCGTCGGCTTCGGCCAGCGCCGCGTCCTTCTGGTCTGGAACCGGCTCATCCTGCCGAACGGCCGCTCGATCGTGCTGGAGCGCCAGCCGGGTGCCGACGTCGAAGGTTTTGCAAGCCTGGAGGATGGCGTCGATTATCACTGGTGGGATCTGGCGAAGGCCGCAGCGCTCTCGACCCTGCTCGGCGTCGGCGCTGAACTCGCGACCGACCAGAACGACCGCGTGATCGGCGCCATCCGCGACGGCGCGCAGGACACCATCAACGACGCCGGCCAGCAGATCGTCCGCCGCCAGCTCAACGTCCAGCCGACCCTCACCATCCGGGCAGGTTTTCCGGTCCGGGTCATCGTCACCCGCGATCTTGTGCTCGAACCCTATGGAGCCACGCCATGACCAAGCTGAAGCTCGGCCCCATCACTGAGACCAAGCCGGTGAAGGTGACGGTCGAACTGCCCGCCGACCTGCACCGGGATCTCACCGCCTATGCCGACGTGCTGGGCCGCGAGACCGGCCACCCGCCAACCGATCCCGTCCGCCTCATCGTGCCGATGCTGGAGCGGTTCATCGCCACCGATCGCGCGTTTGCGAAGGCGAGGCGGACCATAACGGGAAGTGGGGGCGGGCCATCATGATGCCGACGCCCGCCGATCCTCGCCGGACCGATCGCGAAACCCGATCGAGGTATTGCTGCGCGCCATCTTCACAGGCACGCGATCCGCACATGCTGGAAGAATTGCGCGGCGTCAGGGCGAAGGATCGAGTGTCGTTACGGTTGGTCATCTCACAGACTGCGATTCCCATGTCCCGGCGCGCCGCTGATCGCCCGCAGCGCCGTCTCAATGTCGTGTCCGGCATCCTGCCCGACGACCTCTACGACTACATTCCGCTGGACGACATCGAGACGCCGACACCACGCATCGGCCGTCCGCCGAAGCACGATGTCGAAACCTGGACCGTCACCGACGACTGGCCCCAGCGCGTGCCGGTGACGGAGGCCGAGATCGACCTGTTCGAGGCATGGTTCGGCGATATCCTGGACGAGCTGTTCGGGCCGTCCCAGTAGGCTGGAAGCGCCTACGGCGAGGCCCGTCCGGGTACATTTTCGATTGAAATAGTTACTTTGTAATGATAACTATAGGCGGTGATTTTCCGGCCCGCCGTCGAAGACCTTGGTCCGGCCCGGCGGGTGCCAGACGGAGGCAATACGCCATGACGACGCTGAAGGTCGGCATCGCCGATCCCGAGGAGATGAAGGCTCGCACGTTGCGGATCGCTCGTGGCGAGGAGACGCCGAAGGAGAGCGATCCCAAAGTGTGGTTCGCCTCGACCGAGTCGTTCGCACGTATCCTTTCAGCTCCCAATCGGGAGATGCTGCGCATCATCGCAGAACGGTCGCCGGACTCGCTCGACGAACTGGCGGCGCTGACCGATCGGGCCAAGTCCAACCTCTCGCGTACCCTCAAAACCATGATCAGCTACGGCTTGATCCGCATGGAGCGCGATGGCCGCAAGCTCGCACCCAAACTCATTCACGATCGCGTCGTGCTGGAACTGGCGTTGACCGGACCGAGTCGTCAACCACCCCGCAGCAAGGAGACCGACCATGAATAAAGAAACGCCCGTGGTCGCCACCCGCGCGGCTCTCTACCTCCGCGTCTCGACGACCCGGCAGGCCGAGCACGATGTCTCGATCCCCGACCAGAAACGCCAGGGCGAGGCCTACTGCCTGTCGCGCGGCTACCAGCTCATCGACACCTTCGTCGAGCCGGGCGCATCCGCGACCAACGATCGCCGCCCCGAATTTCAGCGCATGATCGAGGCGGGCACGTCCAAGCCCGCGCCCTTCGATATCGTCGTCGTTCACTCGTTCAGCCGCTTCTTCCGCGACCACTTCGAGCTGGAGTTCTATGTCCGCAAGCTGGCCAAGAACGGCGTCAAGCTGATCTCGATCACCCAGGAGATGGGCGACGATCCGATGCACGTCATGATGCGTCAGATCATGGCGCTGTTCGACGAGTATCAGTCCAAGGAGAACGGCAAGCACGTCATGCGCGCCTTGAAGGAGAACGCCCGGCAGGGCTTCTGGAACGGCGCATTGCCGCCAATCGGCTATCGCATCGTCGCAGCCGAGCAGCGCGGTGCCAAGGCCAAGAAGAAGCTGGAGATCGATCCGCTGCACGCTGATACGGTACGGCTGATCTACCGGCTGGCGCTGGAGGGCAACGGCACCTCCGGCCCAATGGGCGTCAAGGCGATCGTCAGCCACCTGAACGCGCGCCGCATCTTCACTCGCGACGGCGGCCGATGGGGCATCGGCCAGCTTCACCGCATCCTGACGCGGCGCACCTATATCGGCGAGCACGAGTTCAACAAGCGATCCAAGACCAAGGAACTAAAGCCGATCAGCGAGATCGTCACGGTGCCCGTGCCGCCGCTGATCGACCTCGAAACCTTCGACGCCGTTCAGGCGCATCTGAAGGCGCGCAATCCCAAGGTCACGCCGCCGCGCGTCGTCAGCGGGCCGACCCTACTGACGGGCATCTGCTTCTGCGAAAAGTGTGGGGGAGCCATGACGATCCGCACCGGCAAGGGCGGGCGCTATCGCTACTACACCTGCTCGATCAGGGCGCGGCAGGGCGAGACCGGTTGCTCGGGCCGCTCGATCCCGATGGAGAAGCTCGACACCATCGTCGCCAGCCATATCGAGGGCCGCTTGCTCCAGCCCGACCGGCTTGAGGAGGTGCTGGCCTCGGTCCTCGACCGGCGCAGTGAGCGGGCCGAACGCCGGCAGGAGCATATCGGCGAGTTGAACCGCCGGGCGGCCGAGACCGACCTTCGCCTCAAACGCCTCTATGACGCGATCGAATCAGGTGTTGCCGATCTGTCCGACCCGGCGCTGAAAGACCGCATCACCGGTCTGAAAGCGCTCCGCGACCAGGCGCAGGTCGATGCCGAGCGCGCGCAGGCCATGCTCGAAAGCTCCGGCAATCAGGCAGTGACGCCCACCGCGGTGCGACGTTTTGCCGATGTGGCACGCCAGCGGCTCAGGCTCGACGGGGGCGGCTATCGGCGGGATCACCTGCGCGCATTCGCTCAACGGGTCGAGGTCGGAGAAGCGGAAGTTCGCATCATGGGATCGAAGGGAGAGCTGCTCCGCACGCTTTCGGCCGTTTCCAGCGGAAAATCGGCGGCAATCGGCGTGCCCAGCTTGGGACTGAAGTGGCGGAGAGGGAGGGATTCGAACCCTCGGTACCCGTAAAGGCACGCCGCATTTCGAGTGCGGTACAATCGACCACTCTGCCACCTCTCCGCAGAGGTTTCTCGCACCGTGCCGTGGTCGAATGCGGCACGTTTGTCGGCGAGGGCGGTCCGTTAGCCCATGGTTTCGGGACTTGCAAGTGCCTCCTTGCTGCAATCGCACATCGACCCTAGATTATTCGGCATGAAGGCATTGTCCGCCAACCCGCTCGACCTCGGCACGCCGCTGCCGCCGGTCGCCCATGCCCGTTTCGCGATCGGTGAGGTCGTGCGCCATCGCCTGTTCGATTTTCGCGGCGTCGTGTTCGATATCGATCCGGTCTTCGCCAACAGCGACGAATGGTACGAATCGATCCCGATGGAGGCCCGCCCGCGCAAGGACCAGCCCTTCTATCACCTGCTCGCCGAAAATGCGGAAGCGAGCTATGTCGCCTATGTCAGCCAGCAGAATCTGATTGTGGACGACAGCGAGGAGCCGGTCGATCACCCGGCGATCGATGGCTTGTTCGACGATTATGCCGATGGCCGCTACCGCCTGCGCCGCGAACACCGGCACTGAGGGCGTCGGTGCGGGCATCGGTCGCCGAAGCACCCGGCGCGCTGAGTATCGATCCGACCTAATAGATGTCGCGGCGATAGCGACCGGTTTCGAGCATCGCCTCGACGGTGTCTGCGCCGAGGATCGTCTCCAGCGCGGCGTGGACGCCCGGCGCCATCCCCTGCATGCTGCCGCAGACGTAGATGGCGGCACCATCGGCGACCGCTCCGGCGATGGCGGATCGGTCGGCGGCGACCGCATCCTGTACGTATTGGTGACTGCCGGGCTGACGTGACCACGCGACGACGCTGCCGACGACAATCCCGCCGATCGCCAGCGCATCCCGTTCGTCGGCAAGGAAATCGTCCTGCGCCGGGTGCCGTTCGCCCCAATAGAGCAGGGCCGGCCCGCCGCCCTGCGTCGCCCGATGACGCAGATGCGCCATCAGCCCGGCGAGGCCGGTGCCGTTACCGATCAGGATGAGCGGCGTCGCCGGATCCGCCGGTGGATGGAACGACGGGTTCGAACGGATGCGGGCGTGCACTATGCCGCCGGGCGCTGCGCCGTGGCACAGCCAGCCCGATCCGAGGCCGTCGAACCCATCCGCCGCGGTGCAGCGCCGGACGATCAGTTCGACCCGGCCCGATGCCGCGATCGAGGCGATCGAATATTCGCGGTGGCCGAGTGGCTTGAGCGTCGCGACGTCGTCACCATCGACCGGCAGGATGCTGCCCATCAGCCGCACGCGCGCGTCGGGCGTGTCGGCGAGACCGGTGCGGTTCAGATATGCGTCGACGCGACGGACATCCTGTTGCGGAAGGATTTCGATGATGTCGCCCGGCGTCCATGCGGCCGGCGCGGCGACCGGTTCAAGCACGACCTGCCACGCCTCGCCACCCTGGCTGCCCGGATTGAGCAGGCGGCGTTCGACCAGTCGCCAGTCCGCCATCGCCGCGGGCGCCCAGTCGGGCTGGTCGGTGCGGCCGCCCACGCCGGCCAGCTGGTGCTGCCACTGGCGCTGGGCATCGGCGTCGTTACCGTCGACCTCGACCGGATCGAACAGCCGCGTCGCGCCGTGATCGTGCAGCCAGCGGTCGACACGGTGTCCGAACGCACAATAGTCGGCATATTCGCGGTCGCCGAGCGCCATCACGGCATAGCGCAGGTGCGACAGGTCGGGACGGAGGTGGTCCATGGTCCGCGCGAAACCGCGGGCATTGTCGGGCGGTTCGCCCTCGCCATAGGTACTGGCGACGACGAACAGCCGTTCCACCCGGGCAAGCGTCACCGGATCGAGCGACGCGATCGGCAGCGCGGCGGCACCGGGCAGGGCGTCGGCGGTCAGGCGGGCGATGCGCTCGGCCGATCCGGTCTGGCTGGCATAGGCGACCAGCGTCGTCGCACGGTCGGGCGGTGTCGTACCGGTATCGGCGATGACCTGCGCCAGCGCCCCCTTGCGCTGGCGCCGCGCGAAATAGAGCAGGAAGCCGGTGACGGTGAACAGCGGCATCGTCAGGCTGGCCAGCAGCATCGCGATGCGCCCGGCGATGCCGAAATAGGCGCCGCGGTGCAGTTCATAGACGCTGGCGACGATATCCTCGCCCAGCGTGCGGTCGGCATAGCGCGTCGCGTCCACCACCGCACCCGTCGTGCCGTCGACGATCAGCTCGTCGCTGACCCGGTCGTGGCGCGCATCGGGCAGCTTGCCGCGAAACTGCACCTCGCCATGATCGCGGACGCTGGCGGTGATCCGGTCATAGCCACGGCCACTGGTCGCGGCGGTGAAGCCGGCCCATGCGCGCGCCAGATCGACCGGCGCGTCCTTCGGCCCGGTCTTCGGTCGTTCGGGCGCCTCCGCGACGAGGATCGCGCGCACCCCCTGCCGGTACCAGTCATAGGACCACCACAGCCCGGTGAACCCGCTGACGAGGTAGAAGACCAGCACCCAACCGCCGATGACGGCGTGCAGCATCCGGTAGAGGTTGCGTCCGGTCTTGCGGAAATCGAGCACGAACCAGTTGCGCCAGTTGAGCGGACGCCGCGGCCAGCGCAGATACAGGCCGGACAGCGCGAAATAGAGCAGCGCGATCGCAGAGAAGCCGGTGATCTGCCGCCCGATCCCGTTACCTTCGCCGGGCAGCGCCAGCCAGCGATGGAGATGTTCGATCACCTCCATCACCCCGGCACCGCGCGGCGCACCGAGCAACTTCCCGGTGAACGGGTCGATCCGGTCGACCTGCCGCTCCCCGACATTGCCGATCGTATAGCCGACCAGCGTCGGCTCGTTCGACGTCGCCGGGACCGTCAGCCGCGTGATCTTCGCGTCCGGCCGCTGTTCGGCGATGCGTTCAATCAGCCGCGGTGCGCTCAGCCGTGCCGCACCCGCCGCCGGACGATCGGCGTTCAGCGCGGCGATGATCTCCGGCTCGAAGCTGATCGTCGCCCCGGTCACGCCCATCACCGCCAGCACCAGCCCGGCGGTGATGCCGAGGAACCAGTGAATTTGGAACAGGACGTTTCGGGTCATACGGTACTGCTCGGAAGGCTTGATATTGATAATGGATCGCGTTAGCGCCGCGATCGAATACGGTCAATGTTGCGCAAGGGAAATGACAATGGGGGCAGCGGCACGGTGGGGCGGGATGGCAGGTGTCGCGATGCTGGCGCTGCCGACGGTGGCGGTGGCGCAGGACGTCGACCCGGCAACCGAGGGCGATGACGAGATCGTGGTGACGGCGGCACGCACCATCCTGCCGCCCAACGCGCTGCCGCTGACCATCGACATCCTCGACAAGCAAGTGATCGACCAGCAGATCGCGATTTCGGGCAGCATCACCGATGCGATCGCGACGCTGACGCCCAGCTTCTCGCCGACGCGCGGCAAGCTGTCGGGGGCGGGGGAGACGTTGCGCGGCCGTTCGCCGCTCTATGCGATCAACGGCATTCCGCAGACGACGCCGCTGCGCGACGGCAGCCGCGACGGCTTCACGATCGACGGCTTCTTCATCGACCGGGTCGAACTGATCTATGGATCGAACGCGTTGCAGGGCATCGGCGGGACCGGCGGCATCGTCAACCAGGTGACCGTCGGCGCGCCCCGGCAGGAGGGAGTGAGCGGCCGGGCGCTGCTGCAGGGCACGACCGGGGACGGGTTCGAAGGCGATGCGGCGGGCGGCAAGGCGGCGGGCCTGGTCCAGTACAAGGCCGGGCGGTTCGATGCGACCTTCGGTGCCAGCTATGAACAGCGCGGCGCGTTCTACGATGCGCGCGGTCGCCGGGTTGGCATCAACCTGACGCAGGGCGAGACGCAGGATTCACGGGCGACCGATTTCTTCGCGCGGGTCGGCATGGCGGTCGGCGCTACCGGGCGGCTCGACCTGATCGCCAATCGGTTCGAACTGAACGGCGACGGCGATTATGTCGCGGTTCCGGGCAATCGTCGCACCGGCCTGCCGACCGGCGCGGTGCGCGGCAATCCGCCGGGCAAGCCCGCCGCCAACCGGGCGGAGGCGCTGTCGCTATCCTATACCGATACCGATCTGGCGGGCGGCAACCTCGTCACCCAGCTGTTCTTCAACCGCACCTACGACACGTTCGGTGGTGAGGTTACCTTTACCCCGACGTTCCAGGACCCGGCGATCGCGCCCGAAGGAACGCTGTTCGACCAGTCGGAGAACCGTTCGCGCAAGCTGGGGGCGAAGGTCAGCTACGAACGCGCGGTGCCGGGGTTCGAGGCGCTGGTCGCGACGATCGGGTTCGACGCGCTGTTCGACAAGACCGAACAGCGGTTGATCGCCACCGGCCGCATCTGGGTGCCGCCGGCCGATTTCGGCAGCCTCGCGCCGTTCGCGCAGGCCAATCTGAAGCTGTTCGACGGGCTGGTCCGCGTGGCGGGCGGGGCGCGGTGGGAGAATGTGCAGGTCCGCATCGACGATTTCCGAACGTTGGCGTCGACGACCTATAACGGCCGCAACCCGGCGACCTATGGCGGCGTCGCCGTGACCGGCGGACGCCCGCGCTTTTCCGACCTGTTGTACAATGGCGGCGTGATCGTCGAGCCGATCGCCGGGGTGCGCGCCTATGCCAGCTATGCGCAGGGCTTCACCATGGCCGATATCGGCCGCATCACGCGGGCGATCGCGACGCCGGGTGTCCGGCTCGACGACTTCCTCGACATCGAACCGGTCGTGTCGAACAATCGCGAGGTCGGGTTCGAGGTGAAGCGCGGGCCGCTCGACGCCGGCGCCACCTATTTCTGGTCATCGAGCGACCGGGGGCAGCTGCTGATCGCGCAGGGCAACGGCATTTTCGAGGTGCAGCGCCAGCGCGTCGAGCTTCAGGGGCTGGAGGTCAATCTGGCGGTCCGCACGCCGCTGCCGTGGCTGCGGCTGTCGACCGGCTATGCCCATATCCTCGGCCGCTACGACAGCGATCGTCCGGCGGACGGCGTAGTCGATACCGATCTCGACGGGACCAACATCTCGCCCGACCGGCTGAACCTCGCCGCCGATGTGTCCAGTGGGCCGCTGACCGCGCGGGTGCAGACGCAATTCTATCTGTCGCGGAATTTCCGCGGGAAGGCGAACCCCAATCCCGACAATAATTTCGGTGGTTACGACGTGACCGACGCGTCGATCCGGTATCAGACGAAATTCGGTGGACTGTCGCTCAGCGCGCAGAACATCTTCGATCGCTTCTATATCGACTATAACAGCGACACGCGGCTGCCGAACGACAATCTGGCGTTCTTCGCCGGGAGGGGGCGGACGTTCACGCTGGGGTGGGACGTGCGGTTCTGAAGGCTGGACAGGCGGGGCAGCGGGCGGTTAGGCGCGCGGTCATGCCTGTCATTGCCACCATCATGAATTCGACCACCGGCCAGCCGATCCAGAAGATGACCTTCGGCCGGATGCCGAAGCCCTGGGCGTCGTTCAATCTCGAAACCGGCGAACTCGTCACCGCCGACCGCGTCGACGTCGGCAAACCCGCGCCGGGCAAGGTCGTGGTGCCGGTATCGGTGTGGGTCACGCCCAGAAAATGACCCCTCCCGGCGGGCGTGCTGGAAGGGGTCGAAAGTCTTAACCGCAGACGCGGCGGCCGTTGCGGATCACGTAGCGGCAGGGGCCGCGATACTGCACGCCCATTGCGGCGGCTTCGCGCGACCAGCCCGGTACGACCCGCTCGCCGCGATAGCCGTAGCGGTCGCGACGCCCGTCATGGCGGCGGCGATCGTCCCAGCGGCGACGGTCGTTCCACGCCCGGCGATTATCATGGCCGCGCCGGTCGTTCCAGCCGCGCCGGTCGTTCCAGCCGCGACGGTCGTCCCAGCGACGCCGGTCGTCATGATGCGCGCGCGGGCCGTGGTCGCGGTATCCGTGGCGCCCCGGCTGTGCGTCGGCGACGGCCGGGACCGCCGTCAGTCCGGCGATGGTCAGGCCGATGCCGGCGAAGATGTTCATCAACTGCTTCATGATCGCTTCCTCTCTGCCGCAGGTCCTACCGGGTTGCAGGTGAACCCGTGGTGGACGGCATTGACAGCAGTCAGAAAGACTCATGCGCCGGCGATGGTTCCCGGTCCGGGTCGGCGGTTAGTAGGTCGGCAGCCACATCTGCGCGGCGATGGTGTTGCGATCGATCGCCGCGTCGGGTGCAGCGACGCCGTCGGCGACGGCCTGTGCCGCGACGACTACGGCAATATCGAGCGCCACGTCGCGCAGCCGCTCGATCGGCGGCAAGAGCGTGTTGTCGCCACCCATCGCGCCCAGCGCGCGTGCCGCCGCCATGAACATCGTGTCGGTGATCGTCCGCGCGCCGGCCGCCAGCGCGCCTAGCCCGACACCCGGGAAGATGTAGACGTTGTTGACCTGCGTCACGCCGGCGACGCCGAACGGGCTGCCGGTGCCGATCAGCGCGCGGTCGGCGCTCCACCGCTTCAGGTCGTCGGGATGCGCCTCGGCGCGCGAAACCGGGTTGGACAGCGGGAAGATCACCGGCCGCTCGACCGCCTGCGCCATGGTGCGGACCACCGCCTCGCCGAACGCGCCATGCTGGCCCGACGCGCCGATCAGGACGGTCGGGCGGACATTGGCGACCGTATCGAACAGGTCGACCGGCCCGTGCGACGTGCGCGTCCACGACGCGACGTCGTCGGGATCGCGCGCCAGGACGGCCTGCGCCGCGGGAAGGCCGTCCATGTCCGACAGGATCAGCCCGTCGCGATCGACCGCCCACAGCCGGCTGCGCGCCTGACCTTCGACCAGCCCCTCCGCCCGCAACGCCTGCAACAGCATGTCGGCGATGCCGCACCCGGCCGCGCCCGCCCCGAACAGCAGGATGCGCTGTTCGGCCAGCGGGGTGCCGGTCCGCTCGATCGCCGACAGCAGCGTGCCGACGGCGGTCGCGGCCGTTCCCTGGATATCGTCGTTGAAGCTCAGCAGCCGGTCGCGATAGCGGCCCAGCAGCTTGTGGGCGTTGTGCCCGGCAAAATCCTCCCATTGCAGCAGCACGCCGGGGAAGCGATCGGCGACGGCGGTCACGAAGTCCTCGACGAACGCATCATATTCGGCTCCGCGGATGCGCGGGTGACGCCAGCCGACATAGAGCGGGTCGTCGCGCCGCGCCTCGTTGTCGGTGCCGACGTCGAGCAGGATCGGCAGCACTTCGGACGGATGGATGCCGGCGCAGGCGGTGTAGAGCGCCAGCTTGCCGATCGGGATGCCCATGCCGCCGGCGCCCTGGTCGCCCAGGCCGAGGATGCGTTCGCCGTCGCTGACGACGATCACCTTCACCCGGTCGAGCGCCGGGTCGCCGAGGATTTCCGCGATCCGCTGGCGGTTGGGCCATGACAGGAACAGCCCGCGCGGGCGGCGCCAGATTTCGCTGAACCGCTCGCACCCTTCGCCGACGGTCGGCGTGTAGACCAGCGGCAGCATGGCGGGCAGGTCGCGCTGGACCATCGCGTGGAACAGGATCTCGTTCGAATCCTGCAGTTCGCGCAGGAAGGCATAGCGATGGAAATCGTCGGGCATGCCGGCCAGCGCGCGCTGGCGCCGTTCGATCTGGCTGTCGAGCGTGCCGACATGCGGCGGCAACAGCCCGTGCAGACCCAGCGTATCGCGTTCCGCCTCGGTAAAGGCGGTGCCCTTGTTGGTCAGCGGATCGGCGAGCAGCGCGCGGGCGGCGGCGTGGGCGGCGGGGGACATGGACGAACCCTTCTCGAACAGACAGGGAAACGCCCCGGTGACGGGCACCGGGGCGTCGAGAGGTGACGGCGGATCAGAAGCGGAAGCTGACCCAGCCGGCCACGAAATCGGAACTGCGATAGTTGGCGTCGGTCAGCGCCGGACCGGCGATCAGATGTTCGTAGCGCGCGGTCAGGCTGACGCGCGGGCTGACGGCATAGATCGCCTGGAACCGGATCGTGTCGGCGATCTTGCGCGAATCGCCGAGCTGGGTCCCTGCGAACGCCTGTCCGTTGGCGCGGTACACCGCGTCGTTCAGGCTGTCGCGCCACGACAGCTGGTATTCGGCGGCGATCCGCAGCTTCGCCTGCGGCTGGAACTGCACGCTGGGCGCGAACGCGAACATGTTGGTCGGCGTCGCATACAGCTGGTAGCTGTAATAGATGTTGTTGCCGAACGGCGCGAGCGAGGTCTTGAGCGTGCCGTTGCCGTACGATCCGCCGCCGCTGGCATAGTCGAAGTGGAAGCCGACGCGCGGCGCGGTCTTCGACTTGCCGACCTTGTACGTCTGTTGCAGCATCACCAGCCACGCCGAGATCGGCCGGTCGTCGAACTCGCCGCCCTGATAGTTGACGGTCCAGTCGAGATTGACCGGGCCGGCGTCGCCATAAAGGTGCAGGCCGTAGAACTGGCGAACTTCCTCCGCCGTGCGTCCACCCCATACGGCGTTGCTGTTGCGCAGCCGCCAGAAGAAGGGATCGAAGAACAGGTTCGATCCGCCGAGCACGTTCTTCGGGATCACGAACCCCGCGGTGGCGCCCGAGAAGCGACGATTGTCGTCGACGATATCGTCCCCGGTGCCGCCCACACCCAGACGGGTCGTCTTGAAATCGAACACGTCGCCGCGGATTTTGTCGCCCTTCGCCCAGGCGCGCACGCCATTATAGACGAAGAAGATGGTGTTGTTGTCGCGCGGCACCACCATCAGGTTGGGACCGTCGGCGAAGGTCTGGCGACCATAGCGTATGCCCATGTCGACCGTCCCGAGCGTTCCGGTCACGTCGACGAAGCTCTGCTGCACGACCAGGTCGTTGTGCAGTTGTCCGGCCTTCACGCCGAGGTTGCGGCCCGACATCCCGGCATGGGCAAGTTCGCCGTACAGCCGGACGTGGTCGCCCAGGTGCAGGTCGGCACCGCCGACCACGCGGAAAATGTCCTGTCGCTGCGCCTCGCGGTCGCGCAGGTTGGGATTGGTGGTCAGGTTGACGCGCGCCCGGAACTCGCCGGAAAGGGTCAGATAGACGTCGTCGCCGGCGATCGGGATGTATTTGAGCTTGTCGAGGATATCCTCGCGCTTCTTCGGATCGCGATACTTCGTCCAGTCCTCGGCCCAGCGCGACTGGTTGTAGCCGCCGGCGGTTACCCCGTCACCGACCCCGACGGTCGGATACTCCTGTGCGACGACACGGGCATTGCCGCGATCTGCGATCTGCGTGGCGGCGATCGGGGCGGGGGCGGCCGGGGCGTTTTCGGCCCACGCGGCCGACGGCGTGATCAGGGCAGTGGCGGTGCACAGCCGCAGCAACGTCTTCATGAAATTCTCTCCGGTGCCTTGCGGGGCAACAAAATGGGTGCCGGTGCGGGTGTATTCCCTCTGCACCGACACCCGTTAACCAATTACTCGGCGGCGACGGCGCCTTCGGGCATCTGGTCGACCCGCACGCTGCGACCGGCCAGCGCCTCGTCGAACTGGTGCTTGTCCAGCTTGCCTTCCCACTTGGCGACGACGACGGTCGCGACCGCATTGCCGATGAAGTTGGTCAGGCTGCGGCATTCCGACATGAACCGGTCGACGCCGAGGATCAGCGCCATGCCCGCGACCGGCACCGACGGCACGATCGACAGCGTGGCGGCCAGCGTGATGAAGCCCGCACCGGTGACGCCGGCCGCGCCCTTCGACGACAGCATCGCGACCGCCAGCAGCAGCACCTGCTGCCCGATCGTCAGTTCGACATTGCACGCCTGCGCGATGAACAGCGCCGCCATCGTCATGTAGATGTTGGTGCCGTCGAGGTTGAACGAATAGCCGGTGGGAACGACCAGCCCGACGATCGACTTCGGAATGCCGGCGCGCTCCATCTTCTCGATCAGCGAGGGCAGGGCGCTTTCCGACGACGACGTGCCGAGCACCAGCAGCAGTTCGGCCTTCAGGTACGAGATGAGCTTGAAGATCGAAAAGCCGCAGAACTGCGCGACCGCACCGAGGATCACGACCACGAACAGGAAGGCGGTGAGGTAGAAGGTGCCGACCAGCGCGGCGAGGCTGAACAGCGTGCCGATGCCGTATTTGCCGATGGTGAACGCCATCGCGCCGAACGCACCGAGCGGGGCCGCCTTCATGACGATCGCGACGACCTTGAAAAAGGCGATCGAGATGTCGTTCAGCGCGTCGAGCACGCGCTCGCCCTTGTCGCCGATCATGGCGAGGCCGATCCCGAACAGGATCGCCACGAACAGCGTCTGCAGGATGTTGCCTTCGGTCAGCGCCGACAGGAACGTGTCGGGGATGATCCCGGTCAGAAAGCCGGTGATCGTCGTGTCATGCGCCTTGGCAGCGTATTCGGTGACCTTCGACGTGTCGAGCGTCGTCGGGTCGATGTTCAGCCCCGCACCCGGCTGGACGACGTTGCCGACGATCATGCCGATGATGAGCGCGAGCGTGGAGAAGAACAGGAAATAGGCGAACGCCTTGCCGGCGACGCGGCCGACGCTGGCCAGGTCGCGCATCCCGGCGATACCGGTGACGATGGTCAGGAAGATCACCGGCGCGATGATCATCTTCACCAGCTTGATGAAGGCGTCGCCGATCGGCTTAAGCGCCTCACCCGTCGACGGGTAGAAATGGCCGAGCAGCACGCCCGCGATGATCGCGATCAGCACCTGTACATACAGGTGCTTGTACCACGGCTTGGCGGCGGGCGGGATCGCCGGGTGGGTGGGGGCGGTAGCGATGATCATGCGGCGACCTTTCATCCTCTGTTGGCGCTCGGCTCCGGCTCTTCCAGGCGGTTGCCGCGACACCATGGGTTTACCCGGCTGCAATCCGACTTGTCCTGATTGCAATCGTCGAAATTAAAACATTACAAAACAGCTAGATAGCTATCGAGGTATTGTTGGATTGGGCCGCTTTTCGCCACGAAATTTCTGTCCGAGTGCAAATTGTTGCACATTGCATCCGGTCGCCATATGCAATGGTGCATGCGATGGAGACTCCGCACCGGCTGGATCATTTGGCTGTGCGGGGCGCTGCTGCTGAGCGTCACCGTGGCCGCGATCGTCGCGCGGATCGCCGAGCGCCGGGCGCGTGCCGAACTGGTCGCGTCGATGGAAAGCGATGCGCGGTTGCGGCAGGTATTGCTTGCCAGCGAGGTTGCCCGGTTCCGCCTGCTGCCGCTGGCGCTGGCCGACGATCGCGACGTGGTCGCCGCGATGCGCGGCGAGGCAGGCGCGACCGCCGCGCTGGATCGCAAGTTCGAGGCACTGGCGCGGACGACCGGGGCCTCGGTCATCTATCTGGTCGGTACGGATGGCCGGGCGATCGCGGCGAGCAACTGGGCCGGGCCGCAGAGTTTCGTCGGCAATGATTACGGCTTTCGCCGCTACTACAACGACGCGGTCGCCAATGGATCGGGCACCCAGTTCGCGCTCGGCACCGTCAGCCATCGCCCCGGCCTGTATCTCAGCCGCCGGACGATCAATCGCGGCGTCGTGGTCGTGAAACTCGAATTCGACGTGATCGAGCGGGAGTGGCGGGCGGCGGGTGGCATCACCTTCGTCACCGACGGTGCGGGCGTCGTGCTGATCTCCAGCCGCCCGTCGTGGCGCTTCGCCACCACCCGCAGCATCTCGACCACGGTCGCCGCCGCGGTGCGTGCCGACAGCGGAGCGCAGGTCCTGAAAGCCCCGCCCTTCGCCAGCGTCGGCGACGCGGTCCGGCTGAACGGACAGCGGACCCTGCTGCAGCATGTCGCGACCGGGCCCGACGACGGCGGATGGCGCGTCCACCTGATCATGCCGGTACAGCCGACGGTCGGCGGCGTGGTGCGCGGCAGCGCGCTCGCGGCGGCACTGACCACGCTGGCGCTGCTGGCGCTGGCGTGGGGGCTGCACGAACGCTCACGGCGGCGCGCGCTACGCACCAGCGAGCTGGAGGCCGCCGTCGCCGACCGCACCGCCAAGCTGCGCGCCGAGATCGACGAGCGCGCCGCCGCGGAAGAACGCGCCGCCGAACTGCGCGAGGGGCTGCGCCAGGCGAACCGCCTCGCCGCGCTGGGACAGATCACCGCCAGCGTCGCGCACGAGACCGCCCAGCCGGTCGCGGCGATCCGCAACTATGTCGCGACCGCGCGGCAACTGCTGGCGCGGGGCGATCCGCGCGCGGTCGACGACAATCTCGGTGCGATCGCGCGGTTGACCGACCGCATCGGGCTGGTCACTGCCGAACTGCGCGGCTTCGCGCGCAAGGGCAGCGGGACGATCGGCCCGATCCCGCTGGCCGAGGTGGTCGACGGCGCGCGCCTGATCCTGAAGGAACGGCTGTCCGAGGTTGCCTTCACCGTACCCGCGATCGCGCCGGACCTGATCGTGGTCGCCGGGCGGGTGCGGCTGGAACAGGTATTGGTGAACCTGTTGCAGAACGCGCTGGAGGCGCTCGGCGGCCGGCCGGATCCCCGCATCGCGATCGAGATGGATGTGCAGCCCATGACGGTATCGCTGATCGTCGCCGACAATGGTCCCGGCATCGACCCGGCCGTCGCCGACCGGATGTTCACTCCGTTTGTGACCAGCCGGCCGAACGGGCTGGGACTGGGGCTGGTGATCGCGCAGGACATCATGACCGATCTGGGCGGTACGTTGCGGCTGTTGCCTTCGGACGGGGGCGCGCGGTTCGAGGCGACGTTGCGGCGGGTGCCATGAGCGGACCGTCCGACCGGGCCGGGCGCGTCGCGCTGGTCGAGGACGACGAAGACCTGCGCGTCTCGACCGCGCAGCTGCTGACGCTGGCCGGGTTCGACGTAGTGGCCTTTCCCGCGGCCCCGCCTGCGCTGCTCGCGATCGACGCCGAGTTCGACGGGATCGTCGTCACCGACGTCCGGATGCCGCTAATGTCGGGGATAGAGCTATTCCGGATCCTGCGCGAACGCGACCCGACGCTGCCGGTCGTGCTGGTTACCGGCCATGCCGATGTCGAGACCGCGGTGGAGACGATCAAGGCCGGGGCGTGGGATTTCCTGTCCAAGCCGTTCGATCCCGACGCGCTGGTCGCCGCCGCCACGCGGGCGATGGCGGCGCGGACGCTGGCGCTGGAGAACCGGCGGCTGCGGGCGCAGGCGGCGGGTGGCGAACAGGCGGCGCTGGTCGGGCGGTCGCCGGCGATCGCCCGGCTGCGCGACATGATCCCGGTGCTGGCCGACACCGATATCGACCTGCTGATCGAGGGGGAAACCGGTACCGGCAAGGAATTGCTGGCCCGCGCGATCCACCGGGCCGGACGCCGCGCGCGGCATCGATTCGTCTCGGTCGCCTGCGCCGCGCTGCCGGGACCGGCGATCGAGGACGAACTGTTCGCGACCGTCGGCGACCGCGGGATCGTGGCGGCGCAGCGCGGCACGCTGTTCCTCGACGATATCGACCAGGCGTCGCGCGGGTTGCAGGGGCGGCTGACCCAGGTGATCGAGGATCGCGCGCTGCGTGGCGCCCGCGACGTCGTGCCCATCGACGTGCGGGTGATCGCAACCGCGGCGGAGGAGGCGCAGCGCGGGCCGGACGCGATCGCGCCGGGGCTGCTCTACCGGCTGGCAGCGGTGCGGCTCCGCATGCCGCCGCTGCGCGACCGGCGCGAGGACGTGCCGTTGCTGTTCGCGCATCTGGTCGACCTGTCGGCGAACCGGCTGCGGCGGCCGGTGCCCGCGCTGACACAGGGTGCGCGCGACATGCTGGCGCGGCACGACTGGCCGGGCAACGTCCGCGAACTGGCGCATTTCGCCGACCGGTTCGTGCTGGGGTTGGACGGCGGCAGCGACGCGGCGTCCGGCAGCGATGCCACCCGGCCGCTCCCCGAACGGCTGGCGGCGTTCGAGCGCGAGGCGATCCTGTCGGCGATCGCGGCGACCGGCGGTGAGATCGGCGCGGCGATCGACCGCCTCGGCATCCCGCGCAAGACGTTCTACTACAAGGTGCAGCGGCTCGGCATCGACCTACGGACGCTGCGCAACCAGGGTTAGGGACGGCAAACGGCCCGCCCGCTAGACCGAAAGCCCGTCGTCCGGAACATAGGCCAGCCCGGCCCGCGCCTCCAGCGCCGTGCGGTCGCGCATGACGATCCGTCCGCGCGAACAGCGGACCATATGCTCGCCCTCGAGGATGTGGAGGCAATCGGTGACGGTCGCACGGCGCAGGTTGAGCGTCGCCGCGATCGAGGCATGGGTGACCGACATTGCGTCGCCGTCGATCCGGTCGTCGATCATCAGCAGCAGGCGCGCGATGCGACGCTCGGGCACGTCGCGCAGCGCCGAGGCGAGGGTGCGCGCCATCTGCATCGAGAAACGCTGGGCGAAGGTCAGGATCGCCTTCAGCAGCACCGGATGCTGCTCGGCCGTCTCCACCACCGCGGCGGCCGGGATGACGATCGCGGTACCCGGCTGGATATGCGCGCGCGACGTGAACGGCGTCGGCTGGTCGCTGAACAGCCGCGACCAGCCGACCACGCCGTCGCGCCCGATCATGCCGACATCCTGCGACGATCCGCCGGTCGACAGCGACAGCATCGCCGGCGCGCCTTCGGGAAAGACCAGCCGGTCGATCGGCTCGCCGCTGCGCGTCAGGATTTCGCCGGGCTGCAATTCGATGCGGGTCGCGGATCGCGCCAGTAACCGCCGCACCTCGAGGTGCAGCGCGCCGATCAGCATGTTGTCGGTCGTGGGCAGGCCAGTAGCCGCGTCGGCCGGGTTTTCTGTCATTACTGCGAACGCCATCCGGCCTTCTTTTGCCCGCAAGAACAGCATCAATCCAGTCGTCCGGCGCACCTTGTACGGAACCGTACGTGCGAAGGCGAACGTGCGTCCATTAACCTCCATCAACCGTTGGGGCGTGACAACGATCCAGGGAGACGGTGCCATGACCGACCAGACATTGGTGACGGAGGCGTTCGAAGCACGGGCGAAGCGGCGGGACGATCGCCGCGATTTCTTCAAGATGCTGAGTGGTGCCGCCGTCGTGGGGGGCGCGGCGATCTTCGCCACCCGCTCCGACGACGCCCTGGCGCAGAGTGCGCCGAGCGATGCCGACGTGCTGAACTTCGCGCTGAACCTCGAATATCTTGAGGCGCAATTCTATTATTTCGCGGCATTCGGTTCGGGGCTGCCCAATTCGATCCTCACCGGCACCGGCACGCAGGGCGCGGTCACCGGCGGTCGTCAGGTAAACTTCTCCGACGCGGTCGTCGGGCAATATGCCCGCGAGATCGCGGCAGACGAGCGCGCGCATGTCGAATTCCTGCGCACGGCGCTGGGCACGGCGGCGGTCGCGCAGCCGGCGATCGACATCAGCGCATCGGCGACGGGCGCCTTTTCCTCGGCGGCGCGTGCTGCCGGGCTGATCGGTGCCGGGGCGTCGTTCGATCCCTATGCCAGCGACGAGAATTTCCTGCTCGGCGCATATATCTTCGAGGATGTCGGCGTCACCGCCTACAAGGGCGCGGCACCGTTGCTGTCCAGCAAGACCTTCCTCGAAGCGGCCGCCGGCATTCTGGCGGTCGAGGCGTATCACGCCGCGATCGTGCGTACGACGCTGTATGCCAAGGGGATCGAGACCCCGGCGTCCGGCCTGATCGCGGCGAGCGATTCGATCTCGAACGCACGCGACAGCCTCGACGGAACGCTCGACCTCGACCAGGGGCTGACCCCGTTGGCGAGCAACCCGAGCGCTAGCAACATCGCGCCGCTCGACAATAACGGCATCGCCTTCAGCCGGTCGGCCGGACAGGTGCTCAACATCGTCTATCTGACCAACGCCCAGGCCAGCGGTGGGGGCTTCTTCCCCAATGGTGTCAACGGCACCATCCGCGCCAGCGCCGCCAACTGAGCCCAGGGAGAGACATCATGACGAACGATCCGATTCTGCAGGTGCTCGAAGCCTGTGGCGAACGTCGCAATGCGCGGCGCGACTTCATCCGCTTCGCCGGCGGGGCCGCGGTCGCCACGGCGGGCGCGACGGTGCTGTCCGCGTGCAGCGACAGCGGCGGCGGCTTCATCGACGGCACCACGCCGACGCCCACCCCGACACCGACCGGCACTGCGGCGCTGACCGATGCCGACGTGCTGAACTTCGCGCTGAACCTCGAATATCTCGAAGCGCAATTCTATGCCTTCGCTGCCAACGGTGCCGGCCTGCCCAACAGCAGCCTGTCGGGTACCGGCACGCAAGGGGCGGTCACCGGCGGCCGGCAGGTGACGTTCACCGATCCGCTGGTCGCGCGCTACGCCCGTGAAATCGCCGCCGACGAACTGGCGCACGTCAACTTCCTGCGCACCGCGCTCGGATCGGCGGCGGTGGCGCAACCGGCGATCGACATCGGCACCACCCCGACCAGCGCCTTCTCGAACGCGGCCCGTGCCGCGGGGCTGATCGGGGCCGGCGCCTCCTTCGACGTCTATGCGACGGACGAAAACTTCCTCCTCGGCGCGTTCATCTTCGAGGATGTCGGCGTCACCGCGTACAAGGGGGCGGTCGGCTTCATCAGCAACAAGACCTTCCTCGAGGCCGCAGCGGGCATCCATGCCGCCGAGGCGTATCACGCCGGGCTGGTGCGGACGGTGCTGTATCGCAAGGGCATCGCCACGCCCGCGCTGATCGACGCGACGGAGGCGATCTCCACCGCGCGCGACAGCCTCGACGGCAGCAGCGATCTCGATCAGGGCGTCCGTCCGACCGGAAGCGGTGCGACCGCGGTGTCGAACATCGTACCGACCGACGGCAGCGGCATCGCGTTCAGCCGGACGCCGGGACAGGTGCTCAACATCGTCTATCTCGACCGCACCGCCAAGACCGCCGGGGGCTTCTTCCCCAGCGGCGTCAACGGCACGATCCGTTCGAGCGCGGCGAACTAAGGGGTGGGGCGGCGTTCCGGTGTCGTGCCGGGACGTCGCCCCCTTCGTCGTCAGGCCGCAGGCGGCCCCACCAGCCGCGCATACGCCTCTTCGGCCGGCCCATATGTCATCGCCGCCATTTCCAGCAGCTTCTCGCGATCGCGCACGATCACCCGCCCGCGCAATGCACGGATCGCCAGCGTCTCCTCCAGCTTGTGGAGCGCGTCGGTGATGCTGCTGCGCCGGACCGCCAGCATAAGGCGGAATTCCTCGTGCGTCATCGCGATCTCGTCGCCGCGCACGCGGTCGTGATAGAGCAGGATCCAGCGCGCGAGCCGCCGCTCGACCGGATGCGACAGCGCCGACACGACCGTCCGCCCCATCTGGATCAGGAACACCTGCACGAACCGCAGGAGCGCCGCCTGGAGCGATTCGCTCTGGTCGAGCGCCGCCATCAGCAGGTCGACCGGAATGCGCAGCGCCGTGCCCGGCTCGGCGCGCAGCACCACGTCGTGCGGTGAACGGTCGTCGCCCAGCAGCACCGGCCAGCCGACATAGCCGTCCGATCCCAGCAATCCCACCGCATGCAGCCGTTCGCCGTCGATCACCTCCAGCACCGCGGCGATGCCCCCTTCGAGGAAATAGACATGCTCGATCGGCCCGCCGGCGGTCAGCAGCGTGTCGCCCACCTCCAGCGCGATGCGTTCGAGCGAGGGGGCGAGCAAGGCGCGATCGCCCGCTTCGAGCGAGGCGAGCAGGCGATTGCCGTCGCCGATGGGGCAGGCCGGCATCATGCCGTCAATAGTGCGGGGTAAGACCGTCATAGGCAGCATGTTCCATGGCTTTCATTGCAAAGGCAAACTCGAAGCTGCGCCGAAGGCTCCCTGTGCCCGGACGGCCACAGGCGTCTGGCATTGCATGTGCGATGCCGATTGCCGTTTGCCCGCGCCTTGCATAGACAGGGCGCGACCGTGCCCAGCCTTCACGCCCTTGCCAATCCCCGGCGTTTCCTGTCGATCGCCCGGCCGCTCACGCCGCTGCTGGTGTGGGGCGGGCTCGTGCTGTTCGCCTTCGGCTGCTGGGCCGGGCTGACGCAGACGCCGGCGGATTATCTGCAGGGCGACAGCGTCCGCATCCTCTATGTCCATGTCCCGGCCGCGTGGCTGGGGATGGGCGGCTGGTCGAGCCTCGCCATCGCCAGCATCGTCTTTCTGGTTTGGCGGCATCCGCTGGCCGCCGTGGCCGCGCGGGCGATCGCGCTGCCCGGTGCGCTGTTCACCGCGCTGTGCCTCGCCACCGGATCGATCTGGGGCCGGCCGACCTGGGGGACGTGGTGGCAATGGGACGGGCGGCTGACGTCGATGCTGCTGCTGTTCTTCGTCTATCTCGCCTATCTCGCCCTCGCCCGCGCCGATGCCGATCGCGATGGCGACGGCCGGATTCCGGCGCTGTTCGGCATCGCCGGCACCGCGCTGCTGCCGGTCATCCGCTATTCGGTGCTGTGGTGGCGCACGCTGCATCAGGGACCGAGCATCACCCTGACCAGATCGACGATCGATCCCGCGATCCTGTGGCCGCTGTTCTTCACCGCCGGGGGCGCGAGTCTGTTGTTCGGCGGGATCGTGCTGATGCGGATGCGCGCCGACCTCGCCCGGATCAAGGCGGAGGCGCGGATGCGCCGGCGGGCGGCGGCATGAACCACTGGGCCTTCATCGCCGCCGCCTATGGCGTGACGCTGGGCGGGATCGCCGCGATCACCATCGCGTCATGGGTGGCGATGCGCCGCGCGGAGCGGGGATGAGTCCGAAACGGCAACGCATGACGCTGGCGCTGCTGGCGGTCGTCGCGATCGTCGGCGCGGTGCTGCTGGCGATGTCGGCGCTGGGCGAGGAGGCGGCGTTCTTCTACGCGCCCGCCGATGCCGCCGCCGCGCCGCTCGAAAGGCCGGTGCGGCTGGGCGGCATGGTCGCGCCCGGATCGGTCAAGCGCGATGCCGATGGAGTCACGATCCGCTTCACCGTCACCGATGGCAAGGCGACCGTGCCGGTTCGCTTCGCCGGGATCGTCCCCGACCTGTTCCGCGAGAATTCGGGCGTGGTCGCCGAAGGGCGCTTCGTCGCGGGCGGCGGGTTCGTCGCCGACAATCTGCTCGCCAAGCATGACGAGCGGTACATGCCGCCGCAGGTCGCGGGCAAGATGCACAAGAGCGAGAGCATCGCCCGATGATCGCCGAAATCGGTCTGGCGGCGCTGTGGCTGGCGGCGGCGATGGCGTTGTTGCAGCTGGCGATGGCGGCGATCGCGTTGTCGTCGCGCGCCGCCGAGCCGCCGCCGATCGTCCGCGACCTGCTGTCCGCGGTCCGTCCGGTCGCGGTGGCGCAGGCGCTGCTGGCGACGGGGGCGTTCGCCGCGCTGGTCGCGCTGTTCGCGCGGACCGACCTGTCGGTGCTGCTGGTCGCGCAGAACAGCCATTCGGCCAAGCCGATGCTGTACAAGGTCGCCGCGACCTGGGGCAATCACGAAGGGTCGATGCTGCTGTGGATCACCGTCCTGGCGGCGGCGGGCGGCGGCATCGCGCTGTTCGAACGGATGCTGGCCGTCCGCACCCATGCCGCGACGCTGGCGGCGCAGGGGGCGATCGCGGCGGGATTCTATGCGTTCCTGCTGTTCGCCTCCAACCCGTTCGCGCGGCTGTCGCCGGCACCGCGCGAGGGGCTGGGGCTTAACCCGCTGTTGCAGGACCCGGGCCTCGCCTTCCATCCGCCGACGCTCTATCTCGGCTATGTCGGGCTGTCGGTCGCCTTTTCCTTCGCGGTCGGCGCGCTGGTCACCCGCGATGTCGGGCGCGACTTCGCGCGGGCGATGCGGCCCTGGGTGCTGGGCGCGTGGATTTTCCTGACCATCGGCATCACCGCCGGCAGCTACTGGGCCTATTACGAGCTTGGCTGGGGCGGCTGGTGGTTCTGGGACCCGGTCGAGAATGCGTCGTTGATGCCGTGGCTGGCGGCAACCGCGTTGCTGCATTCGGTGACGGTGCTGGCGACGCGCGACGGCCTGCGCGCATGGACCGTGATGCTGTCGGTCGTCGCCTTTTCGATGTCGATGGTCGGTACCTTCCTCGTCCGCTCAGGCATCCTGACCAGCGTCCACGCCTTCGCGGTCGATCCGACGCGCGGCGGGTTCATCCTCGCGCTGTTGATCCTTTATATTGGCGGCGCGCTGGCGCTGTTCGCGTTCCGGGTCGGGACCGTTCGGCAGGGCGCGCTGTTCGAACCGGTCAGCCGCGAAGGCGGGCTGGTGCTCAACAACCTGCTGCTGTCGGTCATCCTGGGCATCGTGCTGATCGGCACGCTCTATCCGCTGGTGGCGGAGGCGTTCGGGGTGCAGCTGTCGGTCGGCCCGCCATTCTTCAACCGTGCCGCCGGGCCGATCGCGTTGATACTGGTCGCCGCGATGACGATCGGTCCGCTGTTGCGCTGGCGGCGCGACCACGGCCTCTCGGTGTTGCGGCGGGTAGCGGCACCGGGCGCGATCGCGCTGATCGTCATGGTGGCCGCCCGCGCCGTGACCGATGCCGGATGGCTGCCGGTGCTGGGCCTTGCCTTCGCCACCGGGCTGGCGGTCGCCAGCGTCCTGCCGCTGGTCGGGCGCAAGCCGTGGCGCACCCCGCTGGCGATCTACGGCATGGTCGTCGCGCATCTCGGCATCGCCGTCAGCCTTGCCGGCATGGCCAGCGACAGCGCGTTCACCGCCGAACGCCTCGTCGCCGCCGCGCCGGGCGAACATCACGCCGTCGGCCCGTTCGACGTGCGCTTCGACGGGATCAGGCCGGTGGTCGGCGACAACTGGTCGGCGGTGCAGGGCAGGCTGACCGTGACGCGCGGCGGCGGGCGTCCGTTCGTGCTGCGCCCCGAACAGCGCTTCTTCGCCAACCCGCCGACCGAGACCAGCGAGGCGGCGCTCGCCACCTTCTGGGACGGACAGCTCTATGCCGTGCTCGGTCGCGACGATGTCGGCGGGCGACGCCAGCTGCGGCTGTGGTGGAAGCCGTTCGTGACGCTCATCTGGGCGGGCGGCGGCATGATTGCGCTGGGCGGACTGCTGGCGCTGGTCGGCCGGGTGCGGCGCGGCCGGCGGAAGGCGGCGGCATGAACCGTCGCCTGCTCTGGATGCCGCTGGTCGCGTTCGTGGTCGTCGCCGCGCTGTTCGCGTGGATGCTGCCGCAGGAGCCCGACCGGCAGGTGCGCTCGCGCCTGATCGGCAAGCCGCTGCCCGACTTCACGCTGGCGCCGATCGCGGCGGGCAAGCCGGGGCTTGCCACCGCCGCCTTCCGCGCCGGCAAGCCGCGGCTGCTCAACGTCTTCGGCAGCTGGTGCATCCCGTGCGCGGCCGAAGCGCCGCAACTGGCGAAGCTGGCGGCGGCGGGCGCGCCGATCGATGCCATCGCGATCCGCGACACCCGCGCCGACGTCGCGCAGTTCCTTGCCCGCAACGGCGATCCGTTCGCGGCGATCGGCGACGACCGCAACAGTTCGGTGCAACTGTCGCTCGGATCGTCGGGCGTGCCCGAAACCTTCGTGATCGACGGGCAGGGGCGTATCGCGCACCAGCATATCGGCGCGATCCGCGACGAGGACGTGCCGGTGCTGCTCGCCAAACTCGCGGAGGTCGCGAAATGAAGTGGCTGCTGCCCCTCCCGCTGCTGCTCGCCGGCCCGGCGCTCGCCCAGTCGCGCGTCCCGCCGCCAGCGCTGGCCGATACGCAGCTGCCGGATATGGCGCAGGAACGCTCGGCCAAGGCACTGATGGAAACGCTGCGCTGCCTCGTCTGTCAGGGGCAGTCGATCGCCGACAGCGATGCCGACATGGCCGCCGACATGCGCGCGCTGGTGCGGCAACGGATCGCGGCGGGGGAGCAGCCCGACCGGGTGCGCGACTGGCTGATCGAGCGCTATGGCGACTATGTCAGCTACGACCCGCCGCTGTCGGCGGCGACCGGGCCGTTGTGGATCGCGCCGATCCTGTTGCTGGCGATCGGCGGGCTGGTGGCGGCACGCAGTTTGAAGCGGGGACGGCGATGAACGGCTGGTTCCTGCTCGCGCTGCTGCTGGCGGCGACCTTCGGCCTGATCGTGGTCGCTCGCGTGGCGAAGCCGCTATGGGGCTTTGTCGGCGCCGCGCTGATGCTCGGCGCGGCCGGCTATGCGTGGCAGGGGCGCCCCGAACTGCGCGGCGATCCGCGCGGCGCGGTGCGGGTGACGCAGCCCGAGGATCTGGCCGCCGACGACCTGCGCGACGCCATCTGGGGGCGGTTCACCTATGATTACGCCTATGCCATCGCGGCCGACGGGCTGGCGCGCGCGGGCGCGACGCAGGCTGCGGCCAACGCGGTGCTCGGCGGGCTGGCTCGCGCGCCCGGGAGCGGCCGGCTCTGGACCCGGCTCGGCACCGCGATCCTCGCGCATGACGGCGGGCAGGTGCTGTCGCCCGCCGCCCGCGTCGCCTTCGCCCGCGGCATCGCCACCGCGCCCGATCATCCGGGCCCGTATTTCTATTACGGGATGGCGCTGATCCAGACCGGCGACCTGCCCGGCGCGAAGCGCGCATGGCTCGCCGCGCTGGCGCGGACGCCGCGACAGGCGAGCTATCGGCGGGATCTGGCGATGCGGCTGGTGCTGCTCGACCGGCTCATGGCGATGCGGCCGGTGGCGGGGAAGTAGCGAGCGGGACGCCAGCTTTTGCCGCAACGCCCGCCGAATTGTCACCCCGGATCAGGTCCGGGGTGACGGAGGGGGCGGGGCAGGGCAATCTGCCTCGCACCGCCTCCCCGTTGCATCAACTCCCCGTGCCGCGTCCGGTCTTCGCCTGCAACGCATCGATCGCCTTCGACGCATCCGCCTTGGTCAGCGTGTCGTCGAACGGCTCGCCGGCTTCCTCGCTCAGCGTCTTGAGGTACGACGCCTGCGCACCGGTCATCGCCTCGTCGCCGGTGGTCCAGTCGTCGGGGTCCTTTTCGGCGTTCGAAAAGGGTTCGCTCTTGGGGTTAGCATGGTCGGTCATGGGATGAATCCTTTCGTTGCACCAACCACGCCGTTCCCAATTCGTTCCGTCGCGCCGCCGGTCAGTTTCCGCCCGGCGGGCCGCCCATGTCGCGGAAGCTGTCGGGCACGTCGGTGCGCGGATGGCCGGCCGGGGTCGGCAGCGGTTCGATCACCGGCGATTCGGGCGTGTCGAACCCGCCTTCCCATTTGGCGATGACGCTGGCGGCGATCGCGTTGCCGACCACATTGGTCGCGGTGCGGCCCATGTCGAGGAAATGGTCGATCGCGAGGATCAGCAGCAGCCCGGCCTCGGGAATGTTGAACATGCCCAGTGTCGCGGCGATCACCACCAGGCTGGCGCGCGGCACGCCGGCGATCCCCTTCGACGTGATCATCAGCACCAGCAGCATCAGGAACATCTGTCCCCAGCTCAGGTCGATGCCATAGGCCTGCGCGATGAAGATCGACGCGAACGTCATGTACATCATCGATCCGTCGAGGTTGAACGAATAGCCCAGCGGCAGCACGAAGCTGGCGATGCGCGGCGGCACGCCGAACCGGTCGAGCGCCTCCAGCGTGCGCGGATAGGCGGCTTCCGACGACGCGGTCGAAAAGCCGAGCAGGATCGGGTCGCGCAGGTAGCGCAGCAGCATCTTCACCCGCGGCCCGATGATGACGAAGGCGATGCCGATCAGCACCGTCCACAGCGTGGCGAGGCCGAGATAGAAGCTGCCCATGAAATAGGCGAGGTCGCCGATGATCCCCGGCCCGCGTTCGGCCAGCGTCGCCGTCACCGCCGCGAACACCGCGAACGGGGCGAAGCGCATGACGTAGTCGGTGACCTGCAACATCACCGCGACGAGGCCCTCGAGCGCGCGGACCAGCGGCTTGCCCTTGTCGCCCACCGCCGTCAGCGCGACGCCGATGAACAGCGAGAAGATGACGATCTGCAGGATCTCGTTGGTCGCCATCGCCTCGATGCCGGAGGCGGGGAAGATATGGGCGACGAACTTGACGAAATCGAACGCCGGCTTCGCCACGCCGGTATCGGCGGTGACCGGCGGGACGGGCAGGCCCAGGCCGACGCCCGGCTGCAACAGGTTCACCAGCAACAGGCCGAGCAGCAGCGAGATGAAGCTCGCCATCACGAACCAGCCGAGCGAGCGCAGGCCGACCCGGCCCAGCGACGAACTGTCGCCCATATGCGCGATGCCGACGACCAGCGTCGAGAACACCAGCGGCGCGATAATCATCTTGATGAGCCGCAGGAACACGGTCGTCACGGCGGACAGGTAATAGGCGATGCTTTTCAACGTCGCGGAACCGCTGCCGCCGCCATCGTCGAGCCCGGCGTTCAGCGCCCAGCCGAGGATCAGGCCGGATACCAGCGCGATGAGGATGAAAGTCGTGAGCCGCTTGGCCATGCGTCGTCCCTGTTCGTTTGCGCGCAAAGGGAGGGGAATGTTTCGTCCGGGTCAACCCCCGTGCGCGTCGTCGCTTGGCAAGCGTGAAAACGCTGCGTATCGAGCATTGCCATGACCTCGACCAACGATGTTCGCCGCTCGTTCCTCGACTTTTTCGAGAAGGCGGGCCACGCCCGCGTCCCGTCCGCACCGCTCGTTCCGCAGAACGATCCGACGCTGATGTTCGTCAATGCGGGCATGGTGCCGTTCAAGAACGTGTTCACCGGGCTGGAGACGCGGCCGTACGTGACGGCGACGTCGTCGCAGAAATGCGTGCGCGCCGGGGGCAAACACAACGATCTCGACAATGTCGGCTATACCGCGCGCCATCACACCTTCTTCGAAATGCTCGGCAATTTCTCGTTCGGCGATTATTTCAAGGAACAGGCGATCGTGAACGCGTGGGGCTTGCTGACCCGCGAATGGGGGCTGCCGGCGGACAGGCTGACCGCGACCGTCTATCATACCGACGACGAGGCGTTCGACCTGTGGAGGAAGATCGCCGGCCTGCCCGATCACCGGATCATCCGCATCCCCACCAAGGACAATTTCTGGGCGATGGGCGACAGCGGCCCGTGCGGCCCGTGTTCGGAAATCTTCTACGACCATGGCGACCACATCCCCGGCGGTCCTCCGGGCTCGCCGGACGAGGATGGCGACCGCTTCGTCGAGATTTGGAATCTCGTGTTCATGCAATATGAGCAGGATGCGAACGAGATCGTCGGCGAACTGCCCAAGAAGTCTATCGATACCGGCATGGGGCTGGAACGGATCGCGGCGGTGATGCAGGGCGTGTCGGACAATTACGACACCGACACGTTCAGGGCGCTGATCGCCGCATCGTGCGAGCTGACGGCCACGCGGGCCGAAGGCGAACTGCAGGCCAGCCACCGCGTCATCGCCGACCATCTGCGCGCATCGGGCTTCCTGATCGCCGATGGCGTCCTGCCCGCCGCCGATGGCCGCGGCTATGTGCTGCGCCGGATCATGCGCCGGGCGATGCGCCATGCGCATCTGCTGGGTGCGAAGGACCCGTTGATGCACCGGCTGGTCGGGTCGCTGGTGTCCGAAATGGGCGCGGCATACCCTGAACTGGTCCGCGCGCAGCCGCTGATCGAGGCGACGCTCGCGCAGGAGGAAACGCAGTTCCGCCGTACGCTCGACAAGGGGCTGAAGCTCCTCGACGAAGCCACTGCCGGTTTCGCCGATGGCGCGACGCTGGCGGGGGAAACCGCGTTCAGGCTCTACGACACCTATGGCTTTCCCTATGACCTGACCGAGGATGCGCTGCGCGCGCAGGGTTACGGCGTCGACCGTGCCGGCTTCGACGCGGCGATGGCCGAACAGAAGCGCGCCGCCCGCGCCGCGTGGAAGGGCTCGGGTGCCAAGGCGTCGGACGATGTCTGGTTCGACGTGCTGGAGAGCGCCGGCGCGACCGAGTTCATCGGCTATTCGGTCGAGGCGGGCGAGGGGCAGGTCGTCGCGATCGTCCGCGACGGCGCGCGCGTCGACAGCGCGGTGGCAGGCGACGAGGTGCTGGTGCTGACCAACCAGACGCCCTTCTATGCCGAAAGCGGCGGTCAGGTCGGCGACGCCGGCACCATGACGACCGACGCGGGATTGCGCGCGACCGTCACCGACACCGCCAAGCAGCTCGGCAAGCTCCACGCCCATGTCGTGACGATCGACGCCGGCACGGTGAAGATCGGCGACAGCGTCGCGCTGGCCATCGACCATGCCCGCCGCGCGCAGATCCGCGCCAACCACTCGGCGACGCATCTGCTGCACGAGGCGCTGCGCGAACGGCTCGGCACCCATGTCGCGCAAAAGGGGTCGATGGTCGCGCCCGAACGGCTGCGTTTCGACTTCTCGCAACCCTCGCCGATCGCGGCGGACGCGCTGGCGCTGGTCGAGGCCGACGTCAACGCGCAGGTTCGCGGCAACGGTGGGGTCACCACGCGGCTGATGACCCCCGACGATGCGATCGCGATGGGCGCGATGGCGCTGTTCGGCGAGAAATATGGCGACGAGGTCCGTGTCGTGTCGATGGGGCAGGATGCGGAAGGCACCTATTCGATCGAACTGTGCGGTGGCACCCACGTCAATGCGCTGGGCGAGATCGGGCTGTTCAAGATCGTGTCGGAAGGCGCGGTATCGTCGGGCGTCCGCCGGGTCGAGGCGCTGACCGGCGAAGCGGCGCGGCAATGGCTCGGCAACCGCGATGCGAAGCTGCGCGAGGCGGCGGCGGCGCTGAAGGCGACCCCCGACGAAGTGCCGGCGCGCGTCGCGCAGCTGGTCGAGGACCGCCGCCGGCTGGAGCGCGAACTGGCCGAGGCGAAGAAGGCGCTCGCGATGGGCGGTGGCGCGGGCGCGGCGCCTGCGGGGCCCGAACAGGTCGGCGACATCGCGTTCCTGGGCCAGGTCATCGACGGGCTCGATGCCAAGGCACTGCGCGGCACGATCGATGAGGCGCGCACCCGCGTGCCCTCGGGCGTGGTCGCGCTGGTCGCGGTCAACGACGGCCGCGCGTCGGTCGGCGTTGGCGTGTCGAGCGATCTGGTCGGCCGGGTGAGCGCGGTCGAACTGGTCAAGGCAGCGGTCGCGGCGCTGGGCGGGCAGGGCGGCGGTGGCCGTCCCGACATGGCGCAGGGCGGTGGTCCGGACGGCACGAAGGGCGAGGAAGCGATCGCGGCGATCCGGGCGTTGCTGGCGGGCTGAGCCCCAGAGCTTGATCCGCCTGAATGGGAAACGTCACCCCAGCGAAGGCTGGGGTCTCCATCGGCTCCTGCTGCGCGCTACCACCGGGAGATCCCAGCCTTCGCTGGGATGACGCCCGTTTCAACAGGGATGGATCAAGCCCTGACCACCGACACGACCGTACCCCGGCCTTCGCCGGGGTACGTCGCTTGTGCGGGTAGGTGGCACCTTCCCCCGGGAACGTATCCCCGCGCAGGCGGGGATCCAGAGCCGGGCAGCGCACCGCCCGTGACCTTGGACCCCCGCCTCCGCGGGGATACGGCGGACGATCAAATATACGTCCGCAGGAACTCCGCCAGCGCACACACCGCCAGACTCTGCCCATAGGGCATCGAGGTCAGCGCGATGTCCTTGTAGAATTGCTGCGTATCGCCCATCGCGGTCCCGAAGCTGACCTGCTTCAGTTCGCCGTTCTCGTCGATATTGGCCAGCACGCCGCGCACGGCCTTGATGCCGACCGCCTCGTAATGCCGCGGCAGATAGCCCTTCCGCACCGCCTTCAGGATGCCGTACGCGAACCCGGCCGCCGCCGACGCCTCCAGATAGCTGGTCGGATCGACGATCAGCGTGTGCCACAGGCCGCTGTCGTCCTGCGTTTCGGCCAGCGTCTTCACCTGCGCCGCCAGCGTGTCGATCAGGAAGGTGCGGAACGCGTCACCGACCGGCAGGTCGAGGATCTCGATGATTTCGGGAATCGCGATCGTGACCCAGCAATTGCCGCGCGCCCACAGCGCCTCGGCGAAATTATGCCGTCCGTTGAAGTCCCAGCCGTGGAACCACAGCCCGGTCTTCCTGTCGAACAGATACTTGATATGGACGAGGAACTGGCGCTTGGCCTCCTCGACATAGTGCGGGCGGTTCAGCAGTAGTCCGATCTTGGCCAGCGGCAGCACGCTCATCATCAGCGTGTCGTCCCACATCTCGCCCGGATTCTCGTCGTTGTAGACGATGTGCTGGAACCCGCCTTCCTCGGTCTTGGGCAGGCCGTCGGGCGCCATCAGCCATTCGGCCCACGTATCCAGATACGGGATATAGCGCGGGTCGGGCTGGTGCTCGTACAGATAGGCCAGCGTGATGAACGGCGCGACGGTGTTGATGTTCTTGGTCGGGGTCCCCTCCGCAAAGCGATCCTCGAACCATTGCTTGATGATCGCCAGCGCCGCCTTGTCGCCGGTTTGCTCGTAATAGCGCCACATCCCGAACAGGCCGACGCCATGCGTCCATTCCCACCCGGCCCAGCCCTTGGTGTCGATGATCCGCCCGTCGTCGAGGTGGAGCAGGAACTCGCCGGTCTCGTCCTTGATGTTGACGAGGTTGTGCATCAGCAGGGCGATCGAGTCCGTCACCTCCTGGCGGGGAATGTCGTGGGTCAGCGCGGCCATGATTGCTCCGGGTGAAAGGTTGTTTCGTTGAAAAATCGGTGTGCTCCCGCGCAGGCGGGAGCCCGGGGCCACGAGCGTACCGCCTGCGGCTCTGGACCCCCGCCTGCGCGGGGGTTCGGAAAGGGGTGAGGGGTCACTTCCCTAATACTGTCGGGGCATCGACCATCCGCACCGGCACCCCGCCGCGGACGTTGCGCATCGTCACCAGCCGCACCTGTTCCAGCGCATTGCCCGGCCGGCCGTCGCTGGTGACGGCCAGCGCGATCACGTTGCGTCCGCGATGGTTCAGGATGCCCTCGGGCACCACGAAGGTCCGCTGCGGCCCGACATGGGCGATGAACTGCCCCATGTGCCAGCCATTGACGAACACCAGCGCCCGGTAATCGACCGGCGACCGTGGCACCGACGCATCGCCGAACGCCACGCCGATCGTCGCATCCTGCCCCCTGGGCACGTTCAGGTCGAATCGGGTGCGATACCAGTTCGTCCCCGCCGGGGCGGTCGTCGTGGGCAGCGCGACCTTCGCCCAGCGGGCGTCGTCGAATCCGGGCAGGTGCCAGCCCATGCGCTCGCCATACTGGCCGCCATTGTTGGGCACGCCGCGCGCGGTATCGACGATGTCCTCGCCGCCCTGCCGCCCCTGAATCTTCCAAGCGACGGGGATCGTGAACGACTGCCCGGCCTGTTTCTCGACCGATGCCGACACGATCCCGCGGGCTTCCTTGTGGAAATCGTCGGCGTCGAGGTCCCAGTTATGGCCGTTGTTGCGCAGCATCACCGACAGCACATGCTCGCCGGGCGTCCGCGCCGCGTCGGGCAGCGCGATCGTCGCCGTCCCCGTGGTGATCGGCCGGGGCAGGCCGCCGGGCAGTTCGTCCTGCCCGATCAGCCTGCCGTCGAGGAACACCTGCACCATCCCCGATCCGCCGGCCCCGTAATGGAGGCGCAGCCGCTGCGCATCCGCCGTGCCGGTGAAGCGCCCGCGATACCATATGTCGCCCTCGTGAAAGCCGTAGGCGTCCATCAGCATGTTCGGCTGCCCGTCGGGCCGCGCGGTGATGCTGGCATAGGCGCGGTTGTCGATCGCCTGCCAGCCGATGTCGTCGAACCCGGCCTCGGCCTCGGGCGTGCCCGGCGCCATCCGCCAGTCGGCCAGCACCGGCAGCGCCACCGCCGCCGGCCCCGCCAGCGCCGCGCGCGCGACGATGCTGCCCGCGCTGCCGGTCGTGGTCGCGATCCGTTGCCCGTTCCACGTCACCGACCGAACCCGCTGCGGTGCCCAGACCTCCAGCGGCGTGGCGGCCTGCGTATCGCCGGTCAGCGCGACCGTACCGCCAGCGACCTTCGCCGACCGCAACAGCGCCGGCCCGCGGACCAGCACGTCTCCCCGTTGCCAGAAGGTCGCCGCCTGCGCCTCGTCACCGATCAGCAGCGTCAGCGGCGGCCGTCCGCCGCCCGACACCTGCACCCGCGCGATCGCGCCATGGACGTAATCGAGCCGCAGATCGCCCTTCTCCGCATCGAACGACGATCGCACATCGCCCCCGATCACCCGGACGGTCGGCGCGCCGGCATAGCGCAGCACGCTGGTCCCGCTTTCCTGCCCGCGGCCATAGAGCAGCAGCACGTCGCCGCCGTCGATCCGCACATGGCTCTGCAATTCCGACGTGGCATAGACCAGCCGCTGCCCGCCCAGCGTGACCCCCGCGACCAGCCACTTCGCATCGAAGCCGTTCAGCGCCATTTCGGGCAGGGTATAGCGCCCGTCGGGCAGGTCGGCGGTGATGGTGAAGCGGTCGTTCGTCGCCTTGTTCGACGGACTGTGCGTGACCATCAGGAAGCGGGCATCGGTTTCCGGCGACCTGTTGTGATAGACCTGGATATTGGGCGAGGAGATCGCCACCGGCCCGGCCGGCACCATCCCCGCCAGATCGGGCACCGCCGCGATCGTCCCCGCCAGCGCCTTCAGCTCCGCGGCCTTTTCGCGAACCTCGCGCGTCTCGCTGAACGCCGCGCCATAGTCGTAGCTGGTGAAGACGACCGGCGCGGGCAGCCAGCCCCAGCTGGTGCCGCCGAACCCCATGTAGAAGCTCTGGATCGCGATGCCGTTCGCCAGGTTGGTGCCATAGAATACCCGCTGGAACCGTTTGCCGCGCTGGAGCGCGTTGCATTCATACCCGCCGTTCGACCCCCAGTAATCGAACCAGCCGCCGCCGAACTCCGCCGCGAAGCCCGGCGTGTTCGGGCTGGCCGACGCGCCGCCCCTAGCCCCGCCGGGACCGTAGAAGCCCCAGTCGGGCGCGGCCGACCCGCGCGTCGTCTTGCCCCCGACGGTGCAGGTGCCGCCGGGATAGCCGTCGAACGCATACAGGTCGGGCGACCCCTCGACCGTCTTCGCCACGTTCGATCCGCGCGGCACCCAGTACCCGTTGCGCCCCTGATCGTTGTGGAACAGCGGCACGGTGATGCCGTCCGCCCGCGCCCTGGCGTACAGGTGGTCCATATACCGCCCCTGCGCCGGGGTGGTCAGCGCCAGCTCGTTCTCGATCTGGTGCAGGATCACCGTGCCTTTTCCGCCATTGATCTGGTGGCGCGCGATGATCGGGTTGATCTGGCCGAGCCATTCGTCGACCGCCGCCAGATAGTCGGGATCGTCGGTCCGCGCCCGCGCGCGCTGGTTGACCAGCCAGCCGGGAAAGCCGCCGCGCGTCAGCTCGGCATTCACATACGGCCCGGCGCGGGTGATGACGTACAGCCCTTCCTCCGCCGCCATGTCGAGCAGCCGGTCGATGTCGCGGATGCCGCTGAAGTCGTACACCCCGCGCTTCGGGCTGTGGAAGCCCCAGTCGAAGTAGAAGGCGACGGTGTTGAACCCGCTCGCCTTCATCTTCTGCAACACGTCGCGCCACAGATCGGGGCTGGGCAGGCGGAACGCGTGCACCTCGGCCGACCAGATGGTCAGCCGCTTGCCGTCGATCATCAGCGACCGGGCGTCATAGGACACGCGGCCGAACGTCTTGACCGGCGCGGCCAGATTGGCGGTCGGTTTGGCGGTCTGCGCGGCGGCCGGCGTAACCATCGACGCGGCGACGGTGGCGAGCAGGACGTGCCGCATCATGGCAGGTGGAAAACGGGCACGAGCGCGCCTTCGAGCGGCCGGTTGTCGTCGGCCGTCTCCATCAGCGGTGCCATCGACGCCCACCAGCGCTGCATGACCGGATGATCGGGCAGGGTGTCGCGCCGGTTGTCGTCGGCCAGCTCCAGCGTCGCGAACAGCGCGCCGGTCGCTTCGTCGAGGAAGATCCAGTAATCCGAAATCCCCGCCTCGCGCAGCAGCGCCGACAGTTCGGGCCAGATCGCATCGTGGCGCGCGCGATACTCGGCGGCCATGCCCGGCTTCAACTGCATCCGAAACGCCTGCCGTGCCATCGACCCCTCCCGTTTCGTCCATCATGTGGACGTTATGTTCAAATAATAAAACTTCGCGCCGCGCTGGTCAATCGCTGTGCGGGACCTTCGCCAATTTTCGCGGGCGTCAGCTGCCGTCCGGCCGGACCGTGCTGCTGCCTGCGCTCGGCACGATCGCCACGGCTTCGGGCGGGGGCGGCCGGGACGGATCGAACGGGGCCGCCGTCACCGCCGGCGCCAGTCCGGGGATCGTCCGCATCCCCTCCGCCACCGCCCGCGCCAGCAGCCATGCGCCGTAATTGTCGTGATGGGTCCGGTCCCTGCCGCCGTCGTTGAACGCCTGCGGGCTTACCGTCGGCCCCAGCGCCTCGTACAGCGCGACGCTCGCCCGGTTCAGGTCGATCAGCGGCACCCGCTCCTCCACCGCCACCGCGCGGACGGCGGCGGGATAGTCGCCCAGCGTCGGCGTGATCCGTCCCGCCGCATCGAAATTGCGCCGTTCCGGACTGGTCACCAGCACCGGCCGCGCGCCGCGCCGCCGCGCCTCGGCGATGTAGGTTTTCAGGTAGCTGCGATAGGTCGTTCCGGCCTCGACAAAGGTCTGCGGCCATTGGCGTTTCTGGTCGTTATGGCCGAACTGGATCAACAGCCAGTCGCCCGGCCTGATGACCGACAGCACCTTGTCGAGCCGCAGCCCGGTCAGGAACGACTTCAGGGTCTCCCCCGATTCGGCATGGTTGGCGACCGCTACCCGCTCGCCGACCATCGCCGGCAGCATCTGGCCCCAGCTGGCGGCGGGTTCCGACGGCTGGTCGGTCACGGTCGAATCGCCTACCAGGTACAGTGTCGGCACCTCCGCCGGCTCGATCCGGACCGTGGCGACCGCCGCATCGTCGGACAGTTCCAGCGTCAGTCGGTCGTCCCATGTCGCACTCGCAAGCTCGGCGGGCTTGAGCCGCACGCCCGGGCCGCCCGGCGCTCCCGGCGGCGGCGGGGCCAGCGCGGGCGTCCGCGTGTTCACGACGAAGCTGCGCGTCACCCGCTGCCCGGCGCGCGTCGCGACCCGGTCGAGCATCAGCCGCCGCGCCTCCGCCTTGATCGTGGTCGCCGCCGCTCGCTTTCCGCCCAGCGTCACCGTCACCCGCCAGTTCCCCTCGGGCAGCGCGACCGAAAAGCGCCGGCCACCGCCCGGTTCATAGCCATGGTCGCCGCGATAGGGCCGGTCGCGCGCCACCGCCGTCTCGCCCGGCTGCCGCGGCGCATCGTCCAGCCGATAGGTCGCGACCCCGGCCGGCCCGGCCAGCAGCAGCGCGATCGCCGCGATCATTTCGGCGCGACCAGCGCATGCGGCGGCTGGTTGTACGCGGTATTCTGCCACGCGACGCCGAGGCGATAGACCGGGTCGTGCATCAGCGTCACCCGCCGGATCGCGGTGGGGAAGGGGGTGGCATAGATGCGCAGCTCGCTGTTGTCCTCGCTGCGAAGGATCAACTCCTCGCGCCAGTCACCGAGGATGTCGGCCGACAGCGCGGGCGTCGCCTTGGTCCCGTTGTTCGACGTCGCACCCTCGGCCACCAGCAGCGGGGTCTCGCTGCCGGTCCGCCAGTCCCATTTGGTGATGCGGTTGCGGTCGAGCAGTTCGCGTGAGCTGTCGCCGTCCCACCAGATCGCAAAATTGGCGACCTTGGGCTTTGCGCCCGGAATGACCTTGCCCTGCGCGGTGTAGAGGTACGGCGTGCTGGAGTTCCAGTTCTCCTCGCCGGGATGGCGCGGGTCGATATCGGCGGACAGCCCGCGTCCGGTATCCTTCGTCGCGGGCGTGGTCCACAGCACCTTGCCGGTCCGCGCGTCGAGCATCGCCGACCCGATTCCGCCATTGCGCGGTACCTCCTCGTGCACGCCGAACTTCTCGAGGCCGGGGCGCGTCGGGTCGAGGTCGCCCAGATGCATCGTGTCGCCATGGCCCAGCCCTGCGCTCCACAGCCCCTTGCCGTCGTCGTCGATCGCCATTGATCCATAGACGATCTCGTCGCGGCCATCGCCGTCGATATCGGCGACCGACAGGTTGTGGTTGCCCTGTCCGCCGAAGCGGGCATTGCCCGGCGCCGCGCTGTCGAACAGCCAGCGCCGCGTCAGCTTGCCGTCGCGCCAGTCCCATGCGGCGACGGTCGATCGTCCATAATAGCCGCGGCCGAACACCCCGCTGGGGCGCCTTCCGTCGAGATAGGCGACCCCGGCGAGGAACCGGTCGGATCGGTTGCCATAGCCATCGCCCCACAATGCCGCCAACCCTTCGGGCGTGTCGGACCCGCGCGGCGGGGCATAGGGGGCGCTGGCCAGCGCCCGGCCGGTGGCCCCTTCGAACACGGTCAGATATTCCGGACCCGACAGGATGCGGCCCTGTACCCGCGCGACCTTGCGCCCGTCGGGCAGGGTGGTCGCGCCGGTCCGGTCGGCCTGCGGCAGTTCGCCGCCCTTCGCCCGCCAGTCGGCCTTTGGGTCGCCCAGCACCCGGCCGGTGCCGTCGATCGTGCCGTCGGCGGTTTTGACCATGATCTCCGCCCTGCCGTCGCCGTCGAAGTCATGGACCATGAACTGGCTGTAGTGCGCCCCTGAACGGATATTGTGGCCAAGGTCGATCCGCCACAGCCGCCTGCCGTCCAGCGTATAGGCGTCGAGCAGCGTCTCGCCGCTATAGCCGCCGAACGCATTGTCCTTCGAAATGGTCGGGTCCCATTTCAGGATGATCTCGTACCGGCCGTCGCCATCGACGTCGCCGACGCTGGCGTCGTTGGCGGTATAGCCATAGCGCTCGCCCGCCGGCGTCACCCGCTCGGCGGGACGCTCCAGCGGGATCGACCGATAGCCCTTGGCCCAGGTCGTCGCCTCGCTCGCCGGCTCGCGCCCGCCGATCGGCTCCAGCCGGTAGCGCGCATCGCGGCCGCCGCGCCTGTCGTGAAAACTCGACGCCCCGGCAATTCGCCGCGCGATCACCTGTCCGTCGCGCAACAGGCGAAATGCGGCGCCGCGCCGGTCATCGGCCAGCAGCCGCCACGCGACATGGTTGCCGCCGCCGGTCGCGGGCACGGCGACGAGGCCGCGGTCGAGTCGTTCGTATTGACGGACCGGTCGCGGCGCCGCGCCGATCGTGATCGCCGCCAATCCGATCGCCAGTGCCGCCCTGTAGCTTTGCCGCATCGTCCGTCCCATCACCTGAAATGTTCCACCATGTGAACACCGATATCATATTGCGAAGATTCTGCTTTGCAATCGCGTCGTTCGTGATTACGCCATGGATCGAGCTTCACGATTTTGGCGGCGATGGGGAACAACTCCACACCGCGTCAGGGACAAGGAGGGGATTGCATGACGCCGTTCGTCGACATTCGCGGATCGGGGCTGCGCAGCGCGGTATCGGGGCTGGCACTGATCGTGGCACTGGGCAGCGCACCGGCCATGGCGCAGGTCGCGCCGGGCGGCAGCACCACCGACGACGTGCGCTCGTCGCCCACCGACCCGCTGGCGGACGAAGTCGGCGACATCCTTGTCACCGGCACCCGCGCGTCGCTGCAATCCGCCAACGCCCGCAAGAAGAACGCCGACACCGTCGTCGATTCGATCGTGGCGGAGGATATCGCCAGCTTCCCCGACAAGAATGTCGGCGAGGCGCTGTCGCGCGTCACCGGCGTCCAGCTCCAGCGCGATTTCGGCGAAGGATCGCAGATTTCGATCCGCGGCGTCGAACCCGACCTCAACCGTATCGAGATCAACGGCGTCAGCCAGCAGTCGCCCGGTGGCGGCCGCAGCGGCGACTTCCGCGAACTGGCGGTCGAACTGGTCAAGTCGGTCGACGTGTACAAGGGCTATACCGTCGACCTGACCGAAGGCGGCATCGGCGGCACCGTGCGCGTCGAGACCCGCCGGCCGCTCGAACTGACCAGGCCCCTGTTCAGCATCAAGGGCGAGGCGCAGCGACTGAACCTGACCGAGAAATGGCGGCCGCGCTTCAACCTGACCGCGGGCCGTTCCGACCTGCTCGGCGGGCGGCTGGGCGTGCTGCTCAACGTCACGCACAGCGTGGTCGACACCCGCGGCGATTCGGTCGCGAACACCAACTGGCAACGCTATTTCGATTTCGACCGCTCGTCGGAAAAGACCGTGGCCGATCCGGCCTACGCCAATTTCGGCACGTACGAGAGCTGCGCCGGGACCACGGGAACGACCGCCGCGATCGCCACCGCCAACCGCCTCGCGTGCGAAACCCAGTTCTTCGACTGGTCGCCGGGGTCGGTGCGCTATCGCAACAACGAACGCACCGATGCGCGCACCTCGCTGGACTTCCAGGCGCAGTACCAGTTCGCGGACAATTTCTCCGTCTGGGGCCAGGTGACGTTGAACTACCGCAACCAGAACCTGCGCGACACCAACTACGCCGTGAACATGGGCGGCGGGCTGAGCAACGCCGGCGTGCCGACCAGCACGCCCGACCTGACGCGCTTCAACCTCGACGCGGCGCTGGCCAGCAACGCCGCGGGCGGGGCATCGCGCGCGCGGCCGAACCAGTCGTTCGTGACGACCGACGGACATGTGCTGACCAGCTGGACGACCGCGCTCAACGCCGGTACCCCGCTGGGCAACAACGTCGTCGCCAATTCGGGCGGGGCCAGCAACATCGTCGGCGTGCAGCGCCGCGACTTCAGCTATGACGAGAATACGCGCTACTATCAGACCGGGTTCAAGTGGGAACTCGACCGGATGAAGATGACGTTCCTCGCCTCGCGGTCGGAGGGCAACCGGGTCGACGAAACCAACCTCGTGTCGATCACCACGGGCGTGTCCGGGATCAGCATCGACCGGCGCAACGACGATGGGCTGCCGATCATCAACTTCCCCAGCGCCTTCGATCCGGCCAACATCGCCGCCTATGGCGACAACACCCGCCGCGGTGCGAACGGCGCGCTGCTGGTGCAGGCCGGTCCGACGCTGCAGTACCGTCCCAGCCAGCGCGACAGCGCCGAGGATCAGCTGAAGCTCGACGTCGATTACGATCTCGATTGGGGTTTCCTGAAGAGCATCAAGTTCGGCGGCCAGTATCGCGACCAGGATCTGGTGTTCTACGGTGCGGGCGGTGCGCGCCTCTTCCGGCCCGAACTGCGTGCGCCCAACGGCACGATCATCCAGACGGCGCTGTCGCAGTACAACAACAACGTCTCGCTCACGACCGTCATCGGCGCGCCGCCCGCCAGCGGCCCGATCCCCAACGTCTCCTACTTCACCCCGGCCCAGTACCAGCAGTTCCTCGCCACCAACGGCGGCGTCACCGGTGGTGCACCGCTGTTCGGCGGGATCAAGGGGGTGGAAGGCGCACCGGAACGGCTGGCGCAACCGCTGTTCGATTTCGCCAACCTGTCGCGTTTCTACGACCTGTCGGGCTTCAACCAGAGCCGGGTGCGCTTCGCCGACGGCCTGCCGCAGATCCCGGGCTACATCATCAACGAAAAGATCGTCGCCGGTTATCTCCGCGCCAATTTCGGCACCGAGTTCCTCGGCATGAACCTGACCGGAAATGCGGGCATGCGCTACACCTACACCCGCAACAATTCGACCAGCAGCAACACCCGGCGCGAGAACCGCGTCCGTCCCGGCACCGGCGTTCCCGGCATCCCGGCGGTCATCGAGCTGGTGACGGTCGGCGTGAACGAAGTGACGCTGACCAGCGACTATCACGACTGGTTGCCGGCGGTGAACCTGTCGCTGGAAGTGCAGCCGAACCTGTTCGTCCGCGCGACCTATGCCAAGAACCTCGCGCGGCCCAGGCCGACCGACCTGTCGCCTGCCGTCAACTGCGTCGTCGACGTCGCCGACACCATCGCGGGCGAGGATACCTGCACCGCGGGCAATCCGGCGCTGCAGCCGTACCGCGCCGACCAGTACGACCTGAACGCGGCATGGTATCCCAATCGCGATACCGTGGTCAGCGTCGGCTATTACTACAAGGACATCAAGAGCTTCGTCCTGCCGGCCTCGGTGCGCTCGGGCGTCGACCTGTTCGGCGACGGCACGCTGTATACGGTGCGGCAGCCGATCAACGGCTTCGGCGCGAAGCTCGACGGGTTCGAGGTCAGCGCGTCGACGGCCTTCACGTTCCTGCCGGCGCCGTTCGACGGGTTCGGCATCAACGGCAACTTCACCTACAGCCGCGCGCTCAACAGCTCGCTGACCAACATCGCCACCGGCGAGCCGCTCGACGCGTTCCCCGGCCTGTCGAAATACACCTACAATGGCAGCGTCTTCTACGACAAGGACTGGCTGAACGCGCGGCTGAGCTACAACAAGCGCAGCGACTACCTGCTGCTGGCCGCCGACGCCGCGGTCGCGAACAATCCGATCTTCCGCCGGGGCGAGACCTATCTCGACGCGCGGGTCCAGCTGCGCATCACGCCGCAATACAGCCTGTTCTTCGAAGCGCTGAACCTGACGAACGAGCTGGCACGGTCGTATATCGACGATGCCCGGTCGATCGAATATTCGGACTTCGGCCGCCGCATCTTCGTCGGCGCGCAGTTCAAGCTGTGATGCAACGCACCGGCCGCCTTGCCCCGGCGGGCGGCTGGTGCCTGTTGCTGCTGGCGGGCTGCGCTCCGCTCGACCGGCCGGCGCCTGCCGGCTGGGTGACCGAGGCGCAGGACCCGCGGGCGACCGTCGCGTTCCTGCCCGGCGGCGTCATCGACATCGATACGCCCGCCGGGCTGACGCTGTGGCATCCGCAACCGCTCGACGGCCCGGTGCGGATCACGTTCGAGGCGATGGCCGTCGCGGCGGGTGGTCCCAACGACCGGGTCAGCGACCTCAACGCCTTCTGGATGGCGACCGAGCCGGCGGGCGGCACGGTGCCCGGTAGGCGCAGCGGCCGGTTCGAAGATTACGATACGCTGACGACCTATTATGTCGGCATCGGCGGCAACGGCAACACCACCACCCGGATGCGGCGCTATACCGGCCGGGCGGGGGATCGCCCGCTACTGCCGCAACACGACCGCCGCGATCCCGGCGCGTTGCTTCAGCCCGATCGCTGGACCCGGATCGCGCTGGTCGCCGACGGCACGCGCATCGCGGTCGAGCGGGACGGGCGGCCGCTGTTCGCCTTGCAGGACCCGCAACCCTATCGCCGCGGATGGTTCGCCCTCCGTACGACCCAAAGCCATTTGCGTATCCGGGGCGTCACGATCGCACGCCCCTGACCCGGAGACTGCACGATGCGGATAAGCCGCCGGACCCTGATGGGCGCGACGATGCTGGCGGCGGGTGCCGCCCGACTGCCCGATGCGCTCGCCGCGCCCGCCCAGCCCGACAGCCGCCCCGGCGCCAGATGGGTCGAGGGGACGATGCCCGCGCTGCATCACGGCCAGACCTTCGGCATCGCGTGGCCGCGCGGGCAGGTGTCGCCGCGCCGGTCGCTGGCGGTACGGGATGCGGCCGGCAGGGCGATCGCGGCGCAGAGCTGGACCACCGCGACCTGGCCCGACGGCAGCGTCAAATGGAGCGCCCACGCGCTCCCCGCCGATGCGCAGCCCGGCTCCGGGGTAACGGTCGTGCCCGGCCGTCCGTCCGCACCCGATCGTCCGGTTGCGATCGAGGATAGTGACGACGCGATCCTCGTCACGATCGGCGAGCGTCGATGGGAGATCGCCCGCAGCGGCGATGCGCTGGTCCGCCTTGCCTGGCATCGCGACCGGATCGTGTTGCGGGACGCCGCGCTGGTCGCAGAGGTCCGCCGCGGCGATCCCGAAGGCCCGCGCACGCCGCTGACCGGCCGGATCGTGCGCGCGGTCGTCGAACAGCGCGGACCGGTCCGCGCCGTCATCCGGCTGGAAGGGCATCATGTCGCGCCCGGCCTGTCGATCCTGCCGTTCGTCGTGCGGCTCTATGCCTATGCCGGGGCGGAGGGGCTGCGGATCGTCCACAGCTTCGTCCACGACGTCGATCCCGCTGCGCTGTTCGTGTCCGGCGTCGGGCTGACCACCGCCGTTCCGATGGCGGCGGCGTTGCACGACCGCCATGTCCGCATCGCGCTGGACGACGATGCGATGTTCGTCGAGGCGGTACGCCCGCTGACCGGCCTGCGCCGCGATCCGGGCGAGGCGACCCGCCGCGCGCAGATCGCCGGACAGGCCACGCCGCCGCCCGCCGCCATGGCGCGTCCGGTCGGCGACCTGCTCGAACGCATCCCGGCATGGGGCGAGATGTCGCTGGCGCAATTCTCGGCACAGGGCTTCACGCTGCGCAAGCGCACCGGGCCCGGCCATGGCTGGATCGACGCGGCGGAGGGACGGCGGGCGCCCGGGTTTGCCTATGTCGGATCGCCGATGGGCGGTGCGGCGATCGGCGCGCGCTGGTTCTGGCAGCGGCATCCGGGCGAGATTGCGATCGCCGACGCCGCCGGCGACGCGGCGAAGCTAACCCTTTGGCTATGGTCGCCGCGCGCGGCGGCGATGGACCTGCGCCCCTATCGCGCGACGATGGGGATGGAGGGGTACGACGCGCAGAACGAAGGACTGGCCGTCACCTACGAGGATTACGAGCCCGGCTGGGACAGCGCGAGCGGAATCGCGCGCTCCAGCGAACTGATGCTGTGGTCGTTCCCCGCGACGCCCGACACCGCGCGGTTGCAGGCGCTGGCGAGGGCGGTGGTCGATGCGCCGCAACTGGTCGCCGATCCGGCGGGATTGCACGCGGCGGGCGTGTTCGGCCACTGGTCGCTGCCCGACCGCTCGACCCCCAACCGCGCCGCGATCGAGGATCAGCTGACCCGGCTGGTCGACTTCTATTCCGGGGAGGTCGAACGGCGCCATTGGTACGGATTCTGGAACCATGGCGACGTCATGCACAGCTATGACGCCGATCGGCACCAGTGGCGCTACGACATCGGCGGCTATGCGTGGGCGAACAGTGAATTGTCGCCCGACCTGTGGCTGTGGATGCAGGCGCTGCGCACCGGCGGTGGACAGGCTTATCGCCTTGCCGAGGCGATGACCCGGCATACCGGCGAGGTCGATGTCTATCATCTCGGCCGGTTCCGTGGGCTGGGCACCCGCCACGGTGTCCAGCACTGGAGCGACAGTTCGAAGCAGCCGCGCGTCAGCAACGCCGCCTATCGTCGCATCTTCTACTATCTCACCGCCGACGAACGCGTCGGCGACCTGATGCGCGATCTGCTTGCCTCCGAACGGACGTTGCAGGACGTGGAGATCGGACGGAAGGTGCCCGGCGCGAAGCGGCCGGTCCTGCCCGCCGGGACGATCGAGATGTCGTTCGGGACGGTCTGGGCGTCGCTGGCGGCGGCATGGCTGACCGAGTGGGAACGGACCGGCGACCGGCGCTGGCGCGACCGGCTGACCGCGGGCATGGACAGCATCGGCCGATTGCAGCACGGCTGGATGGCAGGCAGCGCGCCCTACGACCTCGCCAGCGGGCGGTTCGTCGGGCCGGGCGGCGGCGTATCGATCTCGCACCTGAACGCGGTGTTCGGCGCGGCCGAGATCAATGCCGAGCTGCTGCAACTGCTCGACGTTCCGCGCTACCGTGCGGCGTGGCTCGACTATTGCCGCTATTACAACGCCCCGCGCGACGTGTTCGCCGCGCGGTTCGGGCCGCGCAAGGGATCGGAAAATCTGGGCGAGGCGCATTCGCGCCTGACTGCCTTCGCCGCCTGGGCAGACAAGGACACCGCGCTTGCGACGCGCGGGGCAAGCGAGTTCTTCGCCGGTCGCGCCGGGCTCGGCACCGCCACCGCAGACCCGCGCCGGTCGTTGCCCGGTGGCGTGGTGGAGTGGCCGGGCGTCAGCACCAACGCCGCGTCGCAATGGGGATTGGCTGCGATCGAAAACCTCGCGCTCATTCCGGCACAGATCGACGCCGGGACCATCCGGCACCGGCGGGGCGACGCGGCATCGGAATAGGGCGGACGAACGTCGCGTCGAGGAAGTAGCTGGGACCGTCCATCCTTGCTCCGTCACCCCGAAACAGGTCGAGACCTCTGCGAAAGCGCTCAACCCGTACCCCGGCGAAGGCCGGGGCCCAGTTGGGAGGCATTGGTAGGATACGGAAAAGCCTTTCCAACTGGATCCCGGCCTTCGCCGGGGTACGGCGAGGAGTTGGCTCTTTTCGAGACGTTCACAAAGGTCTCGAACAGGTCCGGGATGACCAGAACAATGGCGCCGTAGACCCGGAACGACACTGGATAGCTGAATGTCGACCGGTCCTGACGGAACCCCGTATCAAGTCCGCAGTGACGACGGCAGGGACGGTCCTGTTTCCCGTGCGTCTCACGACCCCCGAACCATTCATCCCCCGTCCACCTCGCCCGTTGCAGGGTGAACGATTGCGCGGCCATAATGCGCGTGCTAACGGCGCGCCCTTGAACCACAGGGACGCGGTCGACATGACCAAGCTCGTAGCCTCTTCGGCGCGGTTCCCGCGCCTGTGATATTTTCCCGAGAGGCTTCGTCCGAAGCCGCCGATCTTCCCGCCGAGGGATCGGGCCATCACGGCCCGCGCCAGTCGCTCGCCAAGCTGTCGCTGGGCGCGCTGGGCATCGTCTATGGCGATATCGGCACGTCGCCGCTGTACGCGATGAAGGAGACGTTCGTCGGCCATCACCGGCTGCCGGTCGACCAGCTGAACATCTTCGGCGTCGTCAGCCTCGTCTTCTGGTCGCTGATGCTGATCGTGACGCTTAAATACGTCTTCATCATCATGCGCGCCGACAATAACGGCGAGGGCGGCAGCCTTGCGCTGCTCGCGCTGATCCAGCGCAAGAGCGGCGGCGGGCGCTGGACCGCCAGCCTCGTCATCCTCGGCGTACTGGCGACCGCGCTGTTCTTCGGCGACTGCATGATTACGCCCGCGGTGTCGGTGCTGTCGGCGGTCGAGGGGCTGGCGACGGTCAATCCCGGCTTCGACCCGTTCGTCATCCCGATCGCGGTGGTCATCATGATCGGGCTGTTCTGGTTGCAGGCAGTCGGCACCGCCAGCGTCGGGCGGCTGTTCGGGCCGATCATGATCGCCTATTTCGCCACGCTGATCGCGCTGGGCGTCATCAACATCCTCGAACGCCCGGATATTTTCCAGGCGCTCAACCCGATCTGGGCGGTTCGCTTCTTCGCGCAGGACGGGATGATGGCGTTCCTCGCGCTCGGATCGGTCGTGTTGGCGGTGACCGGCGCGGAGGCGCTGTACGCCGACATGGGCCATTTCGGCCGCCGCCCGATCTCGGTCGCGTGGCTGTATGTCGTGTTTCCGGCGTTGATGCTGAACTATCTGGGGCAGGGGGCGCTACTGCTCCAGAACCCCGATGCCGCGTCGAACCCGTTCTTCTTCATGGCGTCGGAGGATTTCCGCCTGCCGCTGGTCATCCTCGCCACGCTGGCGACGGTCATCGCCAGCCAGGCGGTCATCACCGGCGCGTTCTCGGTGGTGCAGCAGGCGGTGCAGCTGGGCCTGATGCCGCGGCTGCGCATCGAGCATACCAGTGCCGATGCCGCGGGGCAGATCTATATCCCGGCGGTCAACTGGGCGCTGCTGGTCATGGTCCTGCTGCTGATCTTCGGCTTTCAGGAATCGTCGAACCTCGCCGCCGCCTACGGCATCGCGGTGACCGGCACGATGTTCATTAGCACCTGCATGATCGCGGTGCTGGTCAAGCGCGTGTGGAACTGGCCGGTGGCGGCGGTCGCCGGCTTCATGGCGATCTTCCTGTGCATCGACGGCGCCTATTTCGCATCGAACCTGACCAAGGTGCCCGATGGCGGCTGGTTCCCGCTGCTCGTCGGGATCGTCGTCTTCGTCCTGCTCACGACCTGGGCCAAGGGGCGCAAGCTGATGATCGAGCGGATGCGCGAGGCGGCGATGCCGATCAAGGTGTTCATCCAGTCGGCCGCCAGCAGCGCGACCCGCGTGCCGGGCACCGCGGTCTTCATGACCTCGACGCCCGAAGGCGTTCCGCACGCGCTGCTCCACAACCTGAAACACAACAAGGTGCTGCACGAACGCGTCATCCTGTTGACGGTCAAGATCGCCGACACCCCCTATGTCGATCCCGAAGTCCGCGCAAATAACGAGGATCTGGGGCAGGGCTTTCACCGCATGATCCTGAAGTTCGGCTTCATGCAGGATCCCGACGTGCCCGGCGCGCTGAAGGCGGTCGGGTGCTGCGGCGGCGATTTCCGGATGATGGACACCAGCTTCTTCCTCGCCCGGCAGACGCTGCTGGCATCGTCGCGGCCGGGGATGATGATCTGGCGCGAAAAGGTCTTCGCGTGGATGTTGCAGAACTCGGAAAGCGCTATGGAGTTCTTCCGCCTGCCGACCAACCGGGTGGTCGAACTGGGAAGTCAGGTAGAGATTTGAACGACCTGCACGCCCCGATCATCGTGACCGCGCTGTTCGGGCGCGAGGATCAGGCGTGGTTCGATGCGCAGCGTCGCGCGCACTTCCCGCCGGAACGCAACGTTCTGGACGCTCATTGCACCATGTTCCACCACCTCGCCCCCGAACTGGCGGCGGAACTCAGGCAGCGCCTGTCGGCCCTGACGCGCGGGCAGTCAGCGCCGCAGGCGCGGATCGGCGGGTTGATGAACCTTGGCAAGGGCGTCGCCTATCGCATTGAATCGCCTGAGCTGGAGTCGATCCGCGCCGAACTGGCCGACGCCTTCGCGACGATGCTGATCCCGCAGGACCGCGCCGGCTGGCGCCCGCATGTCACGATCCAGAACAAGGTCGAACCCGCGGTCGCCAAAACCCTTCATGCGACACTTTCGTCAACTTTCACCCCCCGCGCCGTAAAAGTCGCCGGTCTGGCGAGCTGGTGGTATCGCGGCGGCCCGTGGGAAGCGCTTTCCCGCCACATGTTCGCTTGACCGCAACGATTCGCGTTCGTATAGGGCCGCCCTCCCCGATGGGGATGCGGCGGGGCGAAGTAGCTCAGTTGGTTAGAGCACGGGAATCATAATCCTGGGGTCGGGGGTTCAAATCCCTCCTTCGCTACCACCCGCCATGGACCCGAGCCGGTACGTTCCGGCGATCTCCAAACCCTGAAAAATCCGTACATTGGCAAGCTCGCCGGCATGCCCACGCCGTATCCGGCGTCCGCATGGCGGTCCGCGATGGTCGGCGAGCACCGGGAAACGGATATCTTCTCCTGTCAAGCGCCTGTAAAATACAGATTTTGCTTAAGATTTGCCGTCAAGCAGATCGTCGCGACGCCGCGTCATCCTGATGCGAACCCGGGCCAGCGCTCCGGGACACAGGAGGATGTATGCGAGTACCCCAGACCAACGTGCGTTCCGGCAAGGCCCGCCCGATCCTGCCGATCCTGCTCGGCTCCACCATGTTGCTCGGTACCGCCGTCTCGCAGCAGGCGGCTGCGCAGACGCGGGTCGTCAGTGCGTGCAGCGGCGTGCAATTGCCGCGTTCGGTGGTCACCGACATCGTGACGCCCGTCGTGACCGGCATCACCGGCCCGATCGAGAACACGGTGAACGGCATTCTGGGGTTGCCCCTGCTCGGGGCGCTGCTGCCGCCGCTCAATACCAATGTGACCGGCCTGCTGAACCAGGCGGCGTCCGGGGCGCCGATCACGCTGCAGGTGCTGGACACGAGCGGCAACATCGTCGGGCCGAACGACCAGTGCCAGATGACGGCCGACGCGATCAGCCTCGACAATCCCGCCGGCATTTCGATCGGCGGCAATCGCATCGCCGGGCTGGGGGCGAACGGAACGCCGTCCTTCGCGGCCGACGTCAACGCGATCGCGTTCGGCAACAACGCGCGCGCCGAGGCGGGTGCGGTGGGCAGCATCGCGCTCGGCACCAATGCGCAGGTGACCGCCGCCAACAGCGTCGCACTGGGCGCCGGTTCGGTCGCGACGCGTGGTGCGCAGACGGGCTATGCCGCCATCGGACTGTCCGCTGCCCAGAACTCCGCCGGCGAGGTGTCGGTCGGCACGGCCGGCGGCCTGCGACAGATCACCAATGTCGCCGCCGGATCGGCACCGAGCGACGCCGCGACCGTCGGGCAGGTCACCGGCGTCGCCGATCAGGTCGCCGCGCTGGCCGGCAGTACGATCGCCTATGACGATGCCACCCGGACGCGCGCGACGCTGGGCGGGGCAGGCGGCACGATCCTCGGCAACGTCGGCGCGGGCGCGCTGGCATCGACCTCGACCGAGGCGGTCAACGGGTCGCAGCTGTTCGCCACGAACGCGCGCGTCGATGCCAACACCGCCGCGATCGGCGGGCTCGATACGCGGGTGACCGGCAACAGTCAGGATATCGCGACGCTGCAAGGCGCCAGCGCGAATGCAGTCCGCTACGACGTCGACGCAGGCGGCGTGCGCACCGGCGGCGTCACGCTGGTCGGCACGGTGCCGGGCACGGCGGTGACGCTGGGCAACGTCGCCGCGGGTGCGGTTACCGCGACGTCGACCGACGCCGTCAACGGATCGCAACTGTTCGCGACCGACCAGCGGCTCGATGCCACGGTGACGGCCCTTGCTGCGCTCGATACGCAGGTGACCGCCAACAGTGCCGGGCTGACGGCGCTGGCCGCCAGCGCGGTGCAGTATGACAACGTCGCGCGCGATCGGCTGACGCTAAGTGGTGCGGCAGGCACGGTCCTGGCGAACGTGGCCGCAGGCGCGGTGTCCGCCACCTCGACCGAGGCGGTGAACGGCGCGCAACTGTTCGCGGTGAACGCGCAGGTCGTGGCGAACAGCAACGCCATCACGCAGATCGGCAACGGGTCGGCGGGGCCGGTGCGGTATTCGAGCACGGCGGCACCGACCACCCCGAACGGTGGTACCGTGTCCGACGATCTGACGCTCGTCGGTGCCAGCGGCGGAGCGGTGGCGTTGCACAATGTCGCCGGCGGCGCCGTGGGGGCAGGGTCGACCGATGCGGTGAACGGCGATCAGCTGAACACTACCAACCAGGCGGTGACCGCGCTGGCCGGGCGCACGACGACGCTGGAGGGGACGGTCGGCACCCACACGACACAGATCGCGAACAACACCAGCGCGATCGCCGACCTTCAGGCGAATTTGAGCGGCAACGGGACGGCCGTCACCAACCTCACGACCCGGGTCGATGCCAATTCGACCGCGATCACCAATCTGCAGACGCAGGTCGGCAACCAGCCGCTCAAATATGCCGACGCGGCGACCCCGACGACGCCCAATGGCGGCACGCTGACCGACGACGCGACGCTCGTGGGGGCGAGCGGCGGTGCGGTCGGGTTGCGCAACGTCCGGGCGGGCAATGTCGCGATCGGATCGACCGATGCGGTCAATGGCGGGCAGCTGGCGGAAACCAATGTGCAGGTCGCGGCCAACAGCGCGGCGATCACTACGCTCAGCAACACCCTGACCGGCAGCACGGTCACGCCGATCCAGTACAGCAATCCGGGGTCACCGACCGTGTCCAACGGAGGAACGCTGACCAACGACGTCACGCTGGTCGGTGCGAATCCGAACGCAGCGGTTGCGCTCCACAATGTCGCAGCCGGCACCGTCGCGGCAGGATCGACCGACGCGGTCAACGGCGGCCAGTTGTTCGCGGTCGCCAGCCAGTCGTCGAACAGCCTGCAATATGATCGCGACGCGGCCGGCGCACGCACGAACCAGGTGACGCTGGCGGGGGGCAACGCCGCGGCGCCCGTCACGCTCGCCAACGTCGCGGCGGGTACGGTCGCCAGCGGATCGACGCAGGCGGTGAACGGCGGACAGCTCCATGCCGTGAACCAGACGGCGCAGGCGGCGCTGACGTTGGGGGGGAATTCGGTCCAGTATGACGGGTCGGGTAACGTAACGCTGGGCAATGGCGGCGCTACGCCGGTCGCGCTGCGCAACGTCGCGAACGGAACCGCGGTGACCGACGCGGTCAATCTCGGCCAGTTGCAGGCCGGGTTGCAGGGCGTCGCCAACCAGACGACCAACTATATCGACAGCCGCATGGCGGAGGTCGGGTTCGATCTGGGCGTGCTGCGCCGCGACCTGAGCGCCGGTTCGTCCGCGGCGATGGCGATTGCCGCCCTGCCGCAGGCGATGGAGCCCGGTGCGACGATGGTCGCGATCGGCGGGGGCACCTATCGTGGCCAGTCGGCCATCGCCTTCGGTGCATCGCGTGCGTTCAACGACGGCCGCGCGGTGGTGAAGGTCGGCGGAACCTATGACAGCCAGGGCTATGGCGGCGCCAATGCCGGTGTCGGGTTCCAGTTCTGAACGAAGCGCCGGGGCGTCGCCGCCCCGGCGTACCCCTTGGGAAAGCGATGCCGATGTATTTCTGGTTCGGTCGCTTCCGCGCTTCGATCGCGAGGAAGCAGGATATGCCGGCGACGCCACGCGACTATCACGCGGTGCGGCACGCGCAGGAAATGGCGATGGCACGTGCCGCCCGATCGCCGGCGGCAGCGCACGCCCATGCGGCGTTGGCCGAAGCGCATCGGCAGGCGATGGACGATCCGGTTCTGTCCGGCGATCGGGCGGTACGACGGTAATCTTCATCCAGCATTCAGATTCTTTCGAACCTCGGGCGGCCTCGTACGTTAATGGTTAACAAGCCAGCATGAGAGGATCGCCGCCATGTCGCCCGTCAATCCCGTCCGCCCGATACCATCCGGCATCGACGCCGATCGTCCGACCACGATGTCGGGACTGCTGTTCGGCCTGCTCCTTGCTGTGCCGCTCTGGGCCGCGATCCTCGCCTTCATCCTGTAATCGCGTGTCGGGCGGTGTGGCTTGCGCCGCGCCGCCCGTTCCCCATGTTGCGTTCGACCCAGCGACCGGCATAGACGGACCGATCGCATCGAACGGAATATCTAGTCATGTCTGTAACCCATCATACCCGCATGCTCGTCCTTGGCTCTGGCCCGGCGGGCCTTTCCGCTGCCATCTACGGCGCGCGCGCCGGGATGGAGCCGATCGTCGTGCAGGGCATCCAGCCCGGCGGCCAGTTGATGACCACCACCGATGTCGAGAATTATCCCGGCTTCCGCGATGTCGTGCAGGGCCCGTGGCTGATGGGCGAGATGCAGGCGCAGGCCGAGCATGTCGGCACGCGGATGATGTGGGACACGATCGTCGATGTCGACGTGACCCGCCGTCCGTTCCGGCTGACCGGGGACAGCGGCGACGTGTATGAAGGGGAGGTCCTCGTCATCGCCACCGGCGCACAGGCGCGCTGGCTGGGCCTAGACAGCGAGGAATTGCTGAAGGGCAAGGGCGTGTCGGCCTGCGCGACCTGCGACGGGTTCTTTTATCGCGGCAAGAAGGTCGCGGTGATCGGCGGCGGCAACACCGCCGTCGAGGAAGCACTGTACCTGACCAACCATAGCGACGACGTGACGATCATCCATCGCCGCGACAGCTTCCGCGCCGAACGCATCCTGCAACAGCGGTTGTTCGCCAGCGATAAGATCGGCGTGCTGTGGAACAAGCAGGTCGAGCGCTTCGTCGGGGGTGGCGATCCGCACGGGCTGGTCGGCATCGAACTGAAGGATACGGTTACCGGCGAGCTGTCGATGCTAGATGTCGATGGCGGGTTCGTGGCGATCGGCCACCATCCGGCGACCGAGCTGTTCCGTGGGCACATCGCGCTCGACGACGACGGCTATATCGCGGTGGAGACCGGATCGACCCGCACCAGCGTCCCCGGCGTGTTCGCGTGCGGCGACGTGATGGACAAGGTTTATCGCCAGGCGGTCACCGCCGCCGGTACGGGCTGCATGGCGGCACTCGACGCCGAACGCTTCCTGCAAGCGGTCGAGTTCGACGATATCGCCCAGGCCGCGGAGTAAGGACCGTCCGGGCGCCACCGCGCCCGGCGGCCGGGATCATACGCCCGCATCGGTCAGCCGGGCGAGCTGGTCGCCGCTCAGTCGCAATTGCCACGACCCGACCAGTTCCTCCAGCTGCGCGACGCTGGTAGCGCTGGCGATCGGCGCGACCACGCCCTCCTGCGCCGCGAGCCATGCCAGCGCGATCTGGGGCAGGGTCGCGCCCGTCTCCGCCGCGACCGAATCCATCGCCGCCAGCATCGACTTGCCCTTGCCCGCCAGCAGGTCCGCCATGCCACTGCCGCGGACGCTCTTGCCGAGATCCTCGGTCGAGCGATACTTGCCGGTCAGGAACCCGGCCGCCAGCCCGAAATAGGGCGCGACGCCGATATTATGCTCGACGCACAGATTCTGCAGCTCGCCTTCATACTTGCGACGGCTGACGAGGTTGTATTCGGGCTGGAGCGCGTGGAAACGCGGCAGTCCCTCGGCCGTCGCCACGTCGAGCGCCGATTTCAGCCGCATCGCGCGGAAGTTCGATGCGCCCAGCACGCGCACCTTGCCGGCATCGATCAGCTGCCCGAACGCCGCCAGATAGTCGGCCTGCGGCGTGTCGTCATCGTCCTGATGGGCGTAATATAGGTCGATATGGTCGGTGCCGAGCCGGTCGAGCGACGCTTCCGCCGCCGCGGCGATACGCGCGGGCGCCAGCTTCTCGCCACCATCGCCCGGCAGCATGCCGACCTTGGTCGCGATCAGGACGCGGTCGCGCTTGCCCGACTGGCGCAGCCATTCGCCGAGGATGGTTTCCGATTCGCCGCCGCGATGGCCATCGACCCATGCCGAGTAGACGTCGGCGGTGTCGATCATGGTCCCGCCCAGGTCGACGAACGCGTCGAGGATGCGGAAGCTCTCGGCACGGTCGATCGTCCAGCCGAAGACGTTGCCGCCGAGGATCAGCGGCGGCGTTTCGAGATCGGTGGCACCGATGCGGCGGCGGACGGGGTCGGTCATGGACGTTCCTTCGGGTCAGGTGCGATGGCGTTGGCGTCGAGCGCGTTGTCGTCGAGCATCGCTGCGGCATCGTTCAGCGCGGCAGCCTCGTCCTGGGTCACGCCGCCGGGAGCCGAGCGCTGGTCGGCCCCGTTGCAGGCGGCGAGGAACAGGACGGCAAGGGTGGCAAGATGGCGCATCGATCGTCTCCCAACGAAAAAGGCCGCGTCCCGTTGCGTCGGGACGCGGCCTTCCGATCCTTACGCCAACGCGATCAGCGCTGCATATCGCGACCGGCCTTTTCCAGTTCCTCGCCGGCTTCGCGCTGCGCATTGTCGGCGGCGGCGTCGGCCTTGGCAGCGCCGCGATCGATCGCGGCACCGGCGCGGTCGGTAGCGTTCTCGATCTTTTCGCCGGCGCGGTCGGTGGCGTTCTCGGCGGCGCCGATGGCGCGTTCGCCGGCGGTCTGTACGTCGTCGACCGCTTCGCCCATCGTTGCATTCACATCGGCGGCGACGGCGTCGGCGGCTTCGCCCGTTTCGTTCTGCGCCTTCTGGCTGCAAGCCCCGATCGAGAATGCGACAGCGGCGAGCGGCAGCAGGATGAGCTTCTTCATGGTGGTTTCCCTTCCGTTACGATCCGCCGCCCAACGCACGAGCGTGGCCCCGGTTGCACGGTCCGCCGCATGGCACATCGACTGCCGCAGCTGCGAGATGATCGATTGACGCCATATAAAGATTTCTTTATATCCCGGTTCATGGTCCCGGCTCTCGATATATTGCGCGCTGCAAGCGACGCCACCCGGTTGCGGGTGCTGTGTCTGCTCCGCTCGATGGAGCTGTCGGTCGGCGAACTCGCGCAGGTGCTGGAACAGAGCCAACCCCGCGTCAGTCGCCATATCAAGATCCTGTGCGACGCCGGACTAGCGGTACGGCGCAAGGAAGGTAGCTGGGTCTTCGTCGCGCTGGGGCATCCCGCAGTCGTCCGGCCATTGCTCGATGCGCTCGACGCATGGACCGTGCCCGACGATGCGCTGCTGCGTGCCGACGGGGTGCGGCTGTCGGAGGTCCGTGCCGACCGGGCAACGGCGGCGGCGGCGTGGTTCGAGGCGCATGCCGGCGACTGGGATGCGATCCGGTCGTTGCACGTCGCCGAGGAACAGGTCGAGGCGGCGATGCTGGCGGCGCTGGGATCGGCGCGGATCGACCTGCTGGTCGATATCGGCACCGGCACCGGGCGGATGCTGGAACTGTTCGCCCCGCTGGCGGCGCAGGCGATCGGGATCGACCGCTCGTCGGAAATGCTGCGGCTGGCGCGCGCGAAGCTGACCGAGCGCGGGCTGGACCATGCCGAGCTGCGCCAGGCCGATATCCTCGCGCTGCCGATTGATAGCGCGGTGGCGGGGGCGGCGGTGCTGCACCATGTGCTGCATTTCGTGCAGCATCCCGGTGCCGCCATTGCCGAGGCGGCACGCGTGCTGCGCCCCGGCGGACGGTTGCTGATCTGCGACTTCGCGCCGCACGAGCGCGAGGAATTACGGGTGCGCGACGCCCATGCGCGACTGGGCTTTTCGGACGAACAGATGCTGGGGTGGTTCGGGGATGCCGGGTTGGCGCCGGTATCGATCGAGACGCTGGGCGGCGGCGAGTTGACCGTGAAGCTGTGGATGGCGCGGCGCGCCTATGACGTACAAGAGGTGAAGGCGGCATGACTCCTACCATTTCTGACCTCGAAGAAGCGCGCCGCGCGCTGGATGCGCCGTTGTTCGCGGATCTTGCCGGCGATTGTGCGGTCAGCTTCGAATTCTTCCCGCCCAAGACCGAGAAGATGGAAGCGGCGCTGTGGGAAACGGTGCGTGCGCTGGAGCCGCTGGCGCCGAAGTTCGTCAGCGTCACCTATGGCGCGGGCGGTTCGACGCGCGAGCGGACCCATGCCACCGTCGCGCGGATCGCGCGCGATACGTCGATGCCGGCGGCGGCGCACCTGACCTGTGTCGAGGCAAGCCGGGCGGAGATCGATCAGGTCGCGCAGGAATATTGGGCAGCGGGCGTGCGGCACATCGTCGCGCTGCGCGGCGACCCGCCGACCATGGGGCAGAAGTTCGTCGCCCATCCCGATGGCTATGAAAATGCCGCCGCGCTGGTCGCGGGATTGCAGAAGCTGCATCCGTTCGAGATTTCGGTCGCGGCCTATCCCGAATGCCATCCGGATTCGGAACACCAGTCGGCCGATCTCGACAATCTTCGCGCCAAGATCGATGCCGGGGCGACCCGCGCGATCACGCAGTTCTTCTTCACGCCCGAAGCATTCTTCCGCTTTCGCGACGCGGCGGCGGCGGCCGGCATCACGGCCGATCTGGTGCCGGGCATCCTGCCGGTGTCGAACGTGGCGCAAGTGCGCAAATTCGCCGGCATGTGCGGGGCGGCGATCCCGGCATGGATGGACCGCCTGTTCGAGGGGCTGGACGACCATCCCGGCGCGCGCGCGCTGGTCGCGGCGACGGTCGCGGCGGAGATGTGCCGCAAGCTCTATGCCGGCGGGGTGCGCGACTTCCATTTCTACACGCTCAACCGCGCCGAGCTGTCCTACGCGATCTGCCATCTGATGGGGCTCCGGCCCAAGGCGAAGCCGGTCGCCGTGGCGGCCTGACACGAACGGTTTTGGGGAAGAACGACATGACCGATGCCCGCGAACGCCTGAACGCCGAAGCCGCCAAGCGCGTGCTCATCACCGATGGCGCCTTCGGTACCGAAATCCAGAACTGGAAGCTGTCCGAGGCCGACTATGCGGGCAGCCTGACGCTGGGCCATGACCAGAAGGGCAATAACGACATCCTCGCGATCACCAGGCCAGAGGTGCCGGAAACGATCACCCGCGCCTATCTCGACGCCGGGTCGGATATCGTGTCGACCAACACGTTCAGCGCCAACCTGATCAGCCAGGCCGATTACGGTGCCGAGGCGCTGGTCGCCGACATCAACATCGAAAGCGCGAAGATCGCTCGCCGCCTTGCCGACGACTATGCCGCGCGCGACGGGCGGCCGCGCTTCGTGGCGGGGGCGATCGGCCCGACCAACAAGACGCTGTCGCTGAGCCCGGACGTCAACGATCCCGGCTATCGCGAGATCGACTTCGATTATCTCAAGGGTGTGTACCGAGAGCAGATTGATGCGCTGGTGAGCGGCGGCATCGACTTCGTGCTGATCGAGACGGTGTTCGACACGTTGAACGCCAAGGCCGGCGTGCTGGCGGCGATCGAGGCGGGGCAGGCGCTGGGCCGCGACCTGCCGATCATGCTGTCGATGACGCTGACCGACTTGTCGGGACGCAACCTGTCAGGGCATACCGTCGAGGCGTTCTGGCACGCGATCCGCCATGCGAAGCCGGTAACGATCGGGCTGAACTGTTCGTTCGGCGCGGAGCAGCTGCGGCCGCACGTCAAGACGCTGAGCGAGATCTGCGATACGCTCATCATGGTCTATCCCAATGCCGGCCTGCCCAACGAGCTGGGCGCCTATGACGAGGCGCCGGCGACGACCGCAGCGCTGGTCGGCGACTGGGCGGATCATGGGCAGGTCAACGTGCTGGGCGGCTGCTGCGGTTCGACACCGGCGCATATCAAGGCGATGGCCGAACGGGTGAAGGGCATTGCGCCGCGCAAGGTGCCGGGCGTGCCGGTGCAGACGCGGCTCGCCGGGCTGGAACCGTTCACGATGGCGGCGTAAGGGCCGCGAAAAGATCCTCCCCGGCACGGGGAGGGGGACCATGCGCAGCATGGTGGAGGGGGGTCTTCACCATCGCCATCGTTTCATTTGTGGAGACCCCCCTCCACCACCGCCTATCGGCGGCGGTCCCCCTCCCCGTGCCGGGGAGGATCGGAAGATATAAATGACCAACGCCTCGACCAGTTTCGTCAACATCGGCGAACGCACCAACGTGACCGGTTCCGCCCGCTTCAAGAAGCTGGTGATGGCCGGCGACTATGCCGCCGCGGTCGAGGTCGCGCTGCAGCAGGTCGAGAGTGGGGCGCAGGTCCTCGACGTCAACATGGACGAGGGGCTGCTCGACGCGCACCACGCGATGACGACCTTCCTGAAACTCATTCAGGCCGAACCGGACATCGCGCGGATTCCGGTGATGGTCGACAGCTCGAAATGGGACGTGATCGAGGCGGGGCTGAAATGCGTTTCCGGCAAGCCGATCGTCAACTCGATCAGCATGAAGGAGGGGGAGGAAGCGTTCCTCCACCACGCCCGCATCTGCATGAACTATGGCGCGGCGGTCGTCGTGATGGCGTTCGACGAGGTCGGGCAGGCCGATACGCAGGCACGCAAGGTCGAGATCTGCGGTCGCGCCTACGACCTGCTGATGACGATCGGCTTTCCGCCCGAGGACATCATCTTCGATCCCAATATCTTCGCGGTCGCGACGGGGATCGAGGAGCACAACAACTACGGCGTCGACTTCATCGAGGCGTGCAAGGAGATCAAGGCGCGCTGCCCGCATTGCCATATCTCGGGCGGGCTATCGAACCTGTCGTTCAGCTTCCGCGGCAACGAACCGGTACGCCGGGCGATGCACTCGATCTTCCTCTATCACGCCATTCCGGCGGGGATGGACATGGGGATCGTCAATGCGGGCCAGCTCGACGTGTACGACACGATCGACGCCGAATTGCGCACCGCCTGCGAGGACGTGATCCTCAACCGCGATCCGGGTGCCACCGACCGGCTGATCGCGCTGGCCGAGAAGTACAAGGGCACCGATGCGGTGGCCGAGAAGGCGGCGGCGGAATGGCGCTCGCTTCCCGTGGTCAAGCGGCTGGAATATGCGCTGGTGAAAGGCATCGACGCGCATGTCGTCGACGATACCGAGGAATGCCGCCAGCAATTCGCGCGGCCGATCGAGGTGATCGAAGGGCCGCTGATGGACGGAATGAACGTCGTGGGCGACCTGTTCGGATCGGGCAAGATGTTCCTGCCGCAGGTGGTGAAATCCGCGCGCGTGATGAAGAAGGCGGTTGCCCACCTGCTGCCCTTCATCGAGGCGGCCAAGGAGCCCGGCGCGAAGGGCAAGGGCAAGATCATCATGGCCACCGTCAAGGGCGACGTGCATGACATCGGCAAGAATATCGTCGGCGTCGTCCTGCAGTGCAACGGGTTCGACGTCGTCGATCTGGGCGTGATGGTGCCGTGGACGAAGATCCTCGAAGCCGCGAACGAGAACGATGCCGACATGATCGGGCTGTCGGGCCTTATCACCCCGTCGCTGGACGAAATGGTGACGGTGGCCGAGGAGATGAAGCGCGCGGGGATGACCATGCCGCTGCTGATCGGCGGGGCGACGACGTCGAAGGTCCACACCGCGCTGCGCATCTCGCCCGCCTATGACGGGCCGATCGTCCATGTGCTCGACGCGAGCCGCGCGGTGGGCGTCGCGACGACCCTGGTCAGCGATACCGGCCGCGACGCCTATGTCGCGCAGGTCGCGGCGGATTACGAAGCGGTCCGCGTGGCGCGGGCGGGCAAGGGGCAGAGCGACCTGTCGCCGATCGCCGATGCGCGGGCCAATGCGTTCGTCGTCGATTTCGTGCAGAAACCGGGGGCTCCGGCAAAGCCCGGGCAGCACGTGTTCGACGACTGGGATCTGGGCGACCTGCGCGATTACATCGACTGGACGCCGTTCTTCCGGGCGTGGGAGCTGGCGGGCAATTTCCCGGCGATCCTGACCGACGCGGTGGTCGGCGAAAGTGCGACGTCGCTGTTCGAGGATGCGCAGGCGATGCTCGACCGCGTCATCGCCGAGAAATGGCTGACGGCGCGCGGGGTCGCGGCGCTGTGGCATTGCCGGCGCGACGGCGACGACGTGATTATCGACGTGCCCGCCGCACAGCTGGAACCGGCGATCGAGGCGGGGCGGGTATCGCCGCTGTCGGGAGTACCGCACGACTTCGCGACGCCGATGCAGACGACCCACGCCACCCATGCGATCCGCATGCCGTTCCTGCGCCAGCAGGTGAAGAAGCGCGAGGGGCGGGCGAACATGTGCCTCGCCGACTTCGTCGATCCGGCGGGTGACTGGATGGGCGGCTTCGCGGTCGGCATCCACGGCATCGACCCGCATATCGCGCGGTTCAAGGCCGAGAACGACGATTATCAGGACATCCTGCTGAAGGCGCTGGCGGATCGGCTGGCCGAGGCGTTCGCGGAGCGGCTGCACCATCATGTCCGCACCGAGCTGTGGGGCTATGCGCCCGACGAGCAACTGACCAACGAGGCGATGATCCGCGAGCAATATCGCGGCATCCGACCGGCCCCGGGCTATCCGGCGTGCCCCGACCATAGCCAGAAGCCCATCCTGTTCGACATGCTGGGTGCCACCGACGCGACGGGGATCACGCTGACCGACAGCTTCGCGATGCTGCCGACGGCGGCGGTTTCGGGCTTCTATTTTGGGCATCCCGACAGCGCGTATTTCGGGGTGGCGCGGATCGGGCGGGACCAGCTGGAGGACTATGCGACGCGGCGCGGCGTCAGCCTCGAGCAGGCGGAGCGGTGGCTGCGGCCCAATCTCGACTGAGGACGTCCAGCAGCCGGTCGCAGAGCCAGTCCGGGTCGCCGGGGCGGGCGAAGCTGTGGCTGGCGGTGTCGCGGTGGTGGAGGGGGATGCGGCGGCGCAGGGCCGATAGTTGGCGAAGGTGCCACGCATCGACGAAGGCGATCGCGGTGTGGTCGCCGGTGGCCAGCAGGATTTCGGTAGGGATTCCAGAAGCCAGGGCCGCGGCGAAGCGGGCGGTCAGATCGCCGGGGCCGGTCGGGGCGCGGGCGATGGTTGCCAATCCTGCCTTCAAGCGGCTGAAGTTGACGCCGCCGGTGAGCAGACGCCGCCATGCCGCAGGCGAAGCCAGCCGAGCGGCATAGGTCGCGCGGATCGCGGCGGGCGGCGGCAGGTCGCCCGCAGGCTCGACGATCCAGGGGTTTGCGAGGACCAGCCGGTCGATTCCGGTGTCGGCGTGAAACAGGGCGAGCGCGGTCGCGGCGTCGCAATTGCCGAATGCCAACATCCGCGTAACCCCGGTCCGGTCGCGCAGCGCGGCGGCGGCGGCGGCGATGTCGGGACCGCTCGACCGGAAGCTGCCATTGGTGCCGGTCGAATCGCCGATGCCGCGGCGGTCGAAGCGCAGCACCGGATAGCCCGCGCCGGCAATGGCGGCGGCCAGCAGCGCCATGCCGCGATGCGCGCCGATGCGCAGTTCGTTGCCGCCCGACACGATCAGCAGGCCGGTGGTGCCCGGCGCATCGTCGAGCGTCGCGGCGAGCGTTTCACCGGCACAGGGGAAGGTCACCAGCCGACGCATGCGCGGCTCCAGGCGGCGAGGTCGTCGGCGAGCAGGGCGACGAGCGCCGGGTCGTCGCCGGGTTCCGACCGGCGCCACAGCGGCGCGGCGTCGAGGCGCAGGTCGGCATGGTCGGGATCGGTGCCGAGCCGGACGATGCGCAGCGGATGGGCGGCGTCGGGGACGGCGGCGGCAAGATCGGAGAGCAGCGGGCCGGCGATCCGGTTGCCGGCGATCTCGACGACCGGCGCGCCGCGGTCGATCCCGCCCGCGACCCGCGCCAGCTCGCGCACCATCCGGTCGCCGGGCTGCGGGGCAAGCTGCCAGCGGCCCGCGACGGCGGCATCGGTGTCGAGCAGGACGGCGGCGCGAATCGCGGCGCTGATGACCGGGCGGTCGGTGGCCTCGACCAGCGCGGTGACCGCCGAACGCCAGTCGCCCAGCGTCACGGCGTCGGTCGCCAGCAGGCTTTCCCCCTGTCCCGGCAGGTCGGGCAGCATCCCGGCGATGCCGCGATCGGCGAGCGCGCGCAACAGCCCGACGGCGAAGGTCCGCAGGCGGTTCGCTTCCTCGAACGGGGGCAGCAGCAGCAGGACGACCGGACCGGTATCGGGGCCGAAGCGCCATAGCGCCTCATGTCCGCCGGGCCAGTCGTAGCGGTCGATCAAGCGCGCGCCTTGGCGTTGGCGAAGGCGACCAGCGAGCCGAAGCTCTCCAGCGTATCGCCGTCGATATCGTCGTCCTCGATCAGGATGCCGAGGCGGTCCTCGATCTCGGTCAGGACGCCGGCCACCGCCATCGAATCGAGTTCGGGAAGCGCGCCGAACAGCGGCGTCGCATCGTCGAACGCCGCCACCCGTGCGTCGGACAGGCCCAGTACGTCACGCAACACCGCGCGCACGGTTTCCTCGATCGACGCCGAACCGGTCTGAACCACTACTCACTCCCCTGCTGGTGGGGGACGTTTAGGGGGTGCGGACGGTGCTGCCAAGCGGGGGGCGCTGGTTCAGATGTGCCCGTTCCGGGGATAGGGGCGAGGGTCGATCCTCGCGCGCTTCCTACCCCGGCGGCAGCCGGGGCCCAGTTGAGGCAGGGCGACGACTGCTCGCTAACAGCGCCCGACTGGGCCCCGGCCTTCGTCGGGGTACGGGGGTGGTGAGGCGGGCTTTCACGGCCACGCAGGTCGTATCCCCGCGGAGGCGGGGATCCAGGGTTATTTCGCGGAGCGGTAGTCTGTCTGGCTCTGGACCCCCGCCTGCGCGGGGGTACGATGCGTTTTGGGGGGTAGGGGTTGGGG
>RPSH01000047.1 GCA_003946805.1 Bacillus sp. 2B10
GGGGACCGCCGCGAAGCGGTGGCGGAGGGGGCGGGCGGCACAACACGACGGTGCCGTACGCGGACAGCCCCCTTCCACCAGTTTCGCTGGTCCCCCTCCCCGTGCCGGGGAGGATTTTCAGATCGCTGCCAGCGCCTGTTCGAAATCGGCGATCAGGTCGTCGGCATCCTCGACGCCGATCGAGATGCGCACCAGATTGTCGGTGATGCCCAGCGCCGCTTTCCGTGCGTCGGGGACCGACAGGTGGGTCATCCCCGCCGGATGGCTGGCCAGCGTCTCGGTCCCGCCAAGGCTCACCGCCAGCTTGGCGATGACCAGCGCGTCGAGGAACGCGAACGCTTCGCGCTCGCCGCCCTTGAGATAGAGCGAGAAGGTGGAGCCGCCGCCGGTGCAGTGCCGGGCATAGATGTCGGCCTGACGTGCCATGCCTTCGGCGTCCTTCAGGAAGCCGAGATAGCCGACCCGCTCGACCTTCGGATGATCCTTCAGGAACGCGCAGACCTTTGCCGCATTCTCGCCCGCGCGGCTCATGCGCAGTTCCAGCGTCTCGAGCGAACGCAGCAGCATCCATGCCGTGTTCGGGTCGCAGATCGTGCCGATGGTGTTACGCATCGAGCGGATCGTGTTGATGTGCGTCTTCGACCCCAGCACGCCGCCGGCGACCAGGTCGCTGTGCCCGCCCGCATATTTGGTCAGCGAGTAGACGACGAGGTCGGCGCCGTGTTGCAGCGGTTGCTGCCAGAGCGGCCCCAGAAACGTGTTGTCGATCGCGATCGGCGGCTTTTCGTCGGCCCTGCCGAACACCGCGTCGCGCGCGGCGGCGACCGCTTCGATATCGACCAGCGCGTTGGTCGGGTTCGCCGGGCTTTCGAGATAGATCAGCGGCACGCGGCCCCCGGCCTTGCGCAGCACGGCTTCGATCTCGTCCTGCGTCGCGCCGGCCGGGAAGTCGAGATAGTTGACCCCGAAGCGGCCGAGCACGCGGCCGATCAGCGTTTCGGTCGCGGCATAGAGCGGGCCGGAATGGATGATCGTGTCGCCCGGCTGCACCAGCGACAGGAACAGCGTGGCGATCGCCGACATGCCGCTGGAAAAGACCAGCGCGTCCTCCGCCGCTTCCCAGACGCCCAGACGATCCTCGAGGATTTCCTGGTTCGGGCCGTTGAAGCGCGAATAGACGAGGCCCTCGGCACCGCCGGGACGCTTGCCGGTCACCCCCTCGAAATGGCGCTTGCCCGCCGCGGCGTTGGGAAAGACATAGGTCGAGGTCGCGAAGATCGGCGGTTTCAGCGAGCCTTCGGACAGTACCGGGTCGTAGCCATGGCCCATCATCAGCGTCGCGGGACTCAGCCGGCGACCGCCGACGGTGTCGACCGATGGTTTGGGACGGCGCCGCAGCGGCACGCCGGTCAGGTCGGCTTCGGTTTCGTCGGTCACGCGAGTCTCTCCTTTTCGGCGGAGGGTAGCGATAGTTACGAGAGAAACCAAATGGAGCCATCCCACCGATCCGTCATTCCGGCGAAGGCCGGAATCCATTGTGTCGGGTGTTGGCGGTCATGCGGCGCCGTCATCCCATCCATGGATCCCGGCCTGCGCCGGGATGACGATGGTTATGAGGCGATGCCGATCACCGACAGCTGCCGCCCGTAATCCGCCTCGCCGCGATGCGTCGCGCGGCGGTAGCTGAAGAAGCGGTCGTCCTGCGCATAGGTGTCCTGCCCCAGCGCCTCGATCCGCCGCACGCCCGCCGCCGCCAGCCGCGCGGCGACATAGGCTTCGAGGTCGAAGCGGGCATGGCCGGGGCGGTTTTCGGCGAAGAGGCGTTCGTTCGACGGATCGGTCGCGCAGAAGCGTTCGACGAAGCCCAGATCGACCTCGTAGCTCGCCCGCGCGATGCACGGGCCGATCGCGGCGACGATGCGGTCGGCGCGCGCGCCCAGCTTCTCCATCTGCGCGATGGTGGCGTCGGTGACGCCCGACAGCGCGCCCTTCCACCCGGCATGGGCCGCGCCGACGACTTGCGCCTCGCGGTCGGCGAGCAGCACCGGCGCGCAATCGGCGGTGAGGATGCCGAGCAGGATGTTCGGCCGTTCGGTTACCATCGCATCGCCCTGCGGCCGGTCGCCATCGGGAAAGGCGGTGAGGACGCGGACGACCGATGCCGAATGGACCTGATACAGTCCGCATAGCGCCGCGCCGGGCAGGACGGCATCGACGGCGCGCGCGCGGTTCTCGGCGATGGCGGCGGGATCGTCACCCGACCCGATGCCGGTGTTGAGCCCGGCGACGACGCCGGTCGACACCCCGCCGCGCCGCCCCAGAAAGCCGTGCGCCACCCCGTCGAGCGCGGCGGCGCGCAGCACCTCGACGCTCACAGCGCCACCCGCATCACGTCATCCTCGTCCCGGTGGCTGCCGACCATGAAGTCGTAGCGGCCGACGCGTTCGAAGCCGTAGCGTTCGTAGAAGCGCCGGGCGCGATGGTTGTCGACGAACACCGACAGGAACAGTTCGTCGGCCCCGGTCGCGCGCGCCATGTCCAGCATATGCTCCATCATCGTCGCGGCGAGGCCGCTGCCCTGCCAGCCCTTGCGCACGTAGAACTGGCGCAGCTCGATCGGCGTTCCCTGCGGCTCGAACGGCAGCGAGGGAGGGCCGAGCTTGGCATAGCCGACCGCCTCGTCACCGGCCATCGCCAGCACGACGCGGTAGCGCGGGTCGGACAGTTCGGCGACCCAGTTGGCGGGGGTGTGATTGGTCAGGAACGCGGCGAGATCGTCGGGGCGATAAAGATGCCCGAACGTCTCGGTAAATGTCTCCGCGCCGATCGTCGCCAGCAGCGCGGCATCGGCGGGCGTCGCGGCGCGCAGCACCGGCGTCATGCGAACCCCGCCGGCACCGGCCAGCCGGGTGAGGTGATCGCGATTCCCTTGAACAGCGAACCCATATGTTCCTCCTCGACCAGCCGGTCGCGATCCGCCCGCAGGCCGTCGGCGCGGTCGGGGGAGCGTGCCGCCAGCGCCTGGGTCCGCGCGTCGATGCCCAGCGCCTGCAACAACGTGCCCTGTCCGACCGGGCCATGCGCCACCGCGCCCTCGGCCCGTGCCGCCTCGATCAGCGTGCCGAAATCGACATGCGCCGTCAGATCCTGTTCGCCGGGATCGTCATAGGGATTGACGAAGCCGTGGCCGCGCACCGCCTGCAACGTGTCGCCCAGCGCCGGGCCGGCATAGCCGTAATCGATCACGATCGCGCAGCCGCCCTGCGCCACGATCCGCTTCGCCAGCTGGCGCGTGATGGAGACGGCGGCGGGGGCGGTTTCGAGTACCGACCCGATCGGTGCATCGCGGAACGCCGGCGGGATGATCGGGTCGAAGCCGCGCTGGCCCATGACCGGCAGGAACAGCGTGTCCTGGCACGCGACCAGCCGTTCGCGCCAGCCGTCCGCCGTCTTCACCAGTTGCCGGATCGGCAGCGCGTCGAAGAATTCGTTGGCGACGACCAGCAGCGCGCCGTCGTCGGGCAGGCCGACCAGGTCGACCGCCCATTCGGCGTGCGGCACGCGCTTGCCCTGTTCGGCGCGCAGCGTCGGGCTGGTCTCGATCAGGTGGACCGGTGGCGTGCAGCCCGCCGACGCCATCGAGCGCAGCGCATCGGCGGCCAGCGTGCCGCGACCCGGGCCGAACTCGACATAGCGGACAGGCGGGCGCCCGGCGCGGTCCCAGACGTCGGCGAGGCCGAGGCCGATCAGCTCGCCGAACATCTGGCTGATTTCCGGCGCGGTGGTGAAGTCGCCGTTGGCGCCCAGCGGGTCGCGCGTCGCGTAATAATGCGCGTTGGCGGCCCCCATGAACTGCGCGAGGCTGATCGGTCCGGCCAGCGTGATCGCGCGGGCCAGCCGTTCGGGGAGGGCGGGGTCGGCGGCGGTGACGACGGGTTCGCTCAAGCGACGCTCTCCGACCCCGCGATCGGTTCGACGCGGACGCGGCGGCGCTTCGACGTGACCATCAGGTAGATGCCGATCGCGATCATCGGCAGCGTCAGCCACTGGCCCATGTGCAGGCCCGTCGCCTGCGCGAACTCCACCAGCTGGGCATCGGGCTCGCGCCAGAATTCGATGACGAAGCGCGCGACGCCGAACCCGGCGAGGCCGGTGCCGAGCAGGAAGCCGGGCTTGTAGCGGGCATCGGTGCGCCAGAACAAGAAGGCGAGGATGAGGAACAGGATCAGCCCTTCGCCCAGCGCCTCGTACAGCTGGCTGGGATGGCGCGCGGGGTCGAGCCCGCCGGCCACGGTGCGCGGGAACACGACCGCCCAGGGCGCGTCGCTGGGCTTGCCCCACAGCTCGCCGTTCACGAAATTGGCGATCCGGCCGAGGAACTGGCCGATCGGCGCGACGCAGGTGACATAGTCGGCGACGCGCAAGGGCCGCAGGCCGTGCTTGCGCGCCAGCCACCAGATGCCGAGGATCAGCCCGACCATCCCGCCATGGAACGACATGCCGCCGTCCCACAGCCGCAGGATCTTGATCGGGGACAGGAACATTTCGGGCGCGTAGAAGATCGCATAGCCCAGTCGCCCGCCGAGGATGATGCCGAGCGTCGCATAGAACACGAAGTCGTCGGCATGGCGCCGCGCCATCGGTGCGCCCGGCTGGTCGAGCAGCCTGAGCAGATACCACCAGCCGGCGAGGATGCCGGTGATATAGGCCAGCGAATACCATTTCAGCTGGAAGAAGCCGAGGTTCAGCGCGACCGGATCGAGGCCGAGATCGGCATAGCGGATATGGCCGGCGGCCATGCCGACATCGCCGGTTGCCGCGGCGAGGGTGGAAAGGATCAAGGGGGTTACGCTCCGGCTGTGTTGCCGCGGTAATATCGGGGAAGGGGCGACAGGGGAACCACCGATCCTCGCCGGCACGGGGAGGGGAACCATGCGCAGCATGGTGGAGCGGGGCTTCCACCGCGTACCGTTGCGGCCAGCCTCCTCCACCATCCGCTTCGCGGACGGTCCCCCTCCCCGTGCCGGGGAGGATTTGCTACGGCACCCCCATGGCGTCGCCCTCCACCCCCCGCATCACCCGCCGCAACCTGCTGATCGGCGGTGGTGCCGGGGTCGGGCTGATCGTCGCATGGGGGCTGTGGCCCCGCCGCTACGGCGTGAACCTGGCGGCGGCGGAGGGGGAGACGATCTTCGGCCCGTATCTCAAGATCGGGGCCGATGGACAGGTGACCGTCGCGGTGCCGCAGGCCGAGCATGGGCAGGGCGTCTACACCGCGCTGCCGCAGATCGTCGCCGACGAACTGGGTGCCGACTGGCGGACGGTCGCGGTGGAAGCGGCGCCGATCAACCCGCTCTATGCCAACCCGCTGGCCGCGGGCATCCTGTTCGGCGATGCGCTGGCGCTGCTGCCGGCCGCGACGCGCGCGGCCCATGCCGAACGCACCGCGTTGATGCTGACCGCCGGTTCCACCTCGATCCGCCGGTTCGAGCAGCCGTTGCGTGCGGCCGGCGCGGCGGCGCGGGTGCTGCTGTGCAAGGCGGCGGCGTCCGCATGGGGCGGCGACTGGCGCAGTTGCGGCACCGCCGACGGCTTCGTGGTGATGGGCGATCGCCGCGAACGCTTCGGCGTGCTGGCCGAACGGGCGGCGCGCGAGAGCCTGCCCGGCGGCGAACTGCCGCTGCGCATGGGCGACGAAAAGCGGCTGGTCGGCACGGCCGTCCCGCGGCTCGACGCGCCGGCCAAGGTCGATGGCAGCGCGACCTTCGCCGCCGATGTGCGCCGACCCGGCATGGTCTTCGCCTCGATCCGGCAGGGGCCGATCGGCGACACGCGGCTGCTGAGCGTCGACAAGGCGGCGGCCGAACGCGTGCCCGGCGTCACGACCGTCATCCAGACCGACCGCTGGGTCGCGGCGGCGGGCACGACATGGTGGGCGGCCAATCGCGGGGTCGACGCACTGGCCCCGCGGTTCGAAACGCACGGGCTGGTCGACGATGCCGCGATCGCCACCGCGCTCGACGCCGCGCTGGCAGGCGAGGGCGCACGGGTGCACGAGGCGGGCGATGTCGCCGCGACCTTTGCCGGCGGGCGGACGCAGACCGCGACCTACCGCGTGCGTGCCGCGCTGCATGCCGCGATCGAGCCGACCAGCGCGACGGCCGAATGGAATGACGGCACGCTGACATTGTGGATGCCGACGCAGGCGCCGACGCTGGCGCGCGGTGCCGCCGCGCGCGCGATCGGCATCGCCGAGGACCGGGTCGTGCTGCACCCGACCATCGCCGGCGGGTCGTTCGGCGCGAACCTCGACCACCGGGTCGCGGAGCAGGCGGCGCTGCTGGCGAGGAAGCTGGAGCGGCCGGTGCAGCTGACCTGGTCGCGCGGCGAGGATTGTCTTGCCGATCGCTACCGCGCGCCCGCCGCAGCGCGGATGACGGCGCGGCTGGGGCGGGGCGGGACGATCGTCGGCTGGCGGGCGCAGGTGGCGGCCCCGCGCACCGGGCGCGATCTGGCACGGCTGCTGCTGGGCGGCGACGTCGCCGCGTCGCTGGCGATGGCGCTGCCCGGCGACCGGGGCGACGCGCTGGCGACCGACGGCGCGGTGCCGGCCTATGGCATCCCGAACCTCGCGGTCGATCACCACCCGGCCGAGCCGGGGCTGCCCGCGGGCTGGTGGCGGTCGGGCGCGCACAGCTACACCGCGTTCTTCACCGAATGCTTCCTCGACGAACTGGCGGGATTTGCGGGGATGGAGGCGCATTCGTTCCGCATCGCGATGCTGGGCGGCGACGTGGCGCTCGCCCGCTGCCTGTCGACCGTCGCGACGATGGGCGGGTGGCAGGGCGGCGTGCCGGGCAGCGCGCAGGGCATCGCCTGCCACCGGATGCGCGGATCGGCGATCGCGTGCATGGCGGAGGCGCATATCGGCGACGACCAGCGGGTGAAGGTCGACCGACTGGTCGTCGCGGTCGATTGCGGACGGGTGGTCAACCCCGACCTCGTCCGCCAGCAGATCGAGGGCGGGTTGCTGTTCGGCATGGCCGCCGCGACGGGCGCGTCGACCGGGTTCGAGGCGAACCTGCCGCAAGTGCGCGGCTTCGGCGGGCTGCACCTGCCGCGGCTGGCCGACAGTCCCGAGATCATGATCGAGCTGGTCGAATCGGATGCCGATCCCGGCGGGGTCAGCGAACTGGCGGTGCCGGTGGTGGCGCCTGCCATCGCCAATGCGCTGCATGCCGCGACCGGGCGGCGCTATCGGTCGTTGCCGTTGCTGGGGTGATTTCACGCGAAGCCGCGAAGAAGAAGGTAGATTTCGCGCAGAGGCGCGGAGGCGCGGAGAAGGGTGCGTGTGCCGCACCGTCCTGCGATCGGAAGACCGTCGCGCTGGCCTCACCAATAGATTGACGGCGCTTACGCGCGGAACGGCACCGATCGCACACCCTCTCTGCGCCTCCGTGTCTTCGCGTGAAACCAAATCCCCCTTGCCCCAACCCGGTCATTCGCGCGTTACACGCCCCCATGGACCTGCCGTCGAATCACCCCGCCATTCCGAAGCGCCGCGTCGGCGTATTGCTGATGAACCTCGGCACCCCCGACGATCCCAGCCCGCGTTCGGTGAAGCGCTACCTCGCCGAGTTCCTGTCCGACCGCCGCGTCGTCGAGCTTCCGGCGATCGCGTGGCAGCCGATCCTGCGCGGCATCATCCTGAACACACGGCCCAGGAAGTCGGCCCATGCCTATCAGCAGGTGTGGAGCGAGCACGGCTCGCCGCTCGCCGCGATCACGCGCGCGCAGTCGGAGGCGATGCAGGGCGCGTTCGGCGAGGACTTCGTGATCGACTGGGCGATGCGCTACGGCAATCCGTCGATCGCCAGCCGCATCGATGCCCTGCGCGAACAGGGCTGTGACCGCATCCTGCTCGCCCCGCTATACCCGCAATATTGCGCAGCGACGACCGCCACCGCCAATGACAAGGCGTTCGCCCACCTCGCGAAACAGCGGTGGCAACCGGCGATCCGTACCCTGCCGCCCTATTATGACGATCCGCTCTATATCGACGCGCTGGCGACGACGCTGCGCGAGGATCTGGCGAAGCTCGCCTTCGAACCCGACGCGATCGTCGCCAGCTTCCACGGCATGCCCAGGCGCACGCTGGCGCTGGGCGACCCCTATCACTGCCATTGCCAGAAGACCGCGCGGCTGGTGCAGGAGGCGCTCGGCCGCCCGCTCACGATCGCGTTCCAGTCGCGTTTCGGTCCGGCCAAGTGGCTGGGACCGGCGACCGACGAGACGCTGGTCGAACTGGCCAGGGCCGGCAAACGCCGCGTCGCGATCTTCGCGCCGGGCTTCTCGGCCGACTGCCTCGAAACGCTGGAGGAACTGGCGATCCGCGGCAAGGAGAGCTTCGTCGAGGCCGGCGGGACCGATTTCGCCTACCTCCCATGCCTGAACGCCGAGCCGACAGGCAATAAAATGTTGCGCAACATTATCGCGCGCGAACTTGCGGGCTGGATCGCCCCCGCCTAGCAGTAGCGGAAACCTAGGTTGGGAGAGAATGCATGGCACGGGTAGCGATCGTCACCGGCGGCACGCGCGGTATCGGCGAGGCGATCAGCCTCGCGCTGAACGACATGGGTGTCACCGTCGCCGCCAATTACGCCGGCAACGACGAAAAGGCGAAGGCGTTCTCGGAGCGTACCGGCATCGCCGCGTTCAAGTGGGACGTGGGCGATTTCGAAGCGACGCAGGCGGGCGTGAAGGCGGTCGAGGAAGCGCTGGGCCCGGTCGACATCGTCGTCAACAATGCCGGCATCACCCGCGACGGCACGTTGCTCAAGATGAGCTACGAGATGTGGGACGACGTGATCCGCACCAACCTCGGCGGGTGCTTCAACCTCGCCAAGGCGACCTTCCCCGGGATGCGCGACCGCAAATGGGGCCGCATCGTCAACATCGGATCGATCAACGGGCAGGCCGGCCAGTACGGGCAGGTCAACTATGCCGCCGCCAAGTCGGGCATCCACGGCTTCACCAAGGCGCTGGCACAGGAAGGCGCGCGGTTCGGCGTGACCGTCAACGCGATCGCGCCGGGCTATATCGACACCGACATGGTCGCCGCGGTGCCCGCCGACGTGCTGGAAAAGATCGTGGCGAAGATCCCGGTCGGCCGGTTGGGCCAGGCGAGCGAGATCGCCCGCGGCGTCGCGTTCCTGTGTTCGGAGGAAGGCGGCTTCGTCACCGGATCGACGCTGAGCATCAACGGCGGCCAGCACATGTATTGACGGCGGGCGGCGGGAGACCCGCTGCCGACCCGTGCTACGCGAAGCGCCCCGGTGGAAGCCGGGGCGTTTTCGTATGGGAAAGGATCGATCGATGTCGAAGGGTACGACGGTTCCGGGCTATCGAAACCGCAACGGGCAGATTGTGGTGCGGAAAACCGACTTGCCCGGCAACGACCATCATCAACTGACATACGTCCTGCGATGCGAAGCCTGTGGTCACGAATATGGGGCGAACGGCTCCGACATTTTCCAGCGACGTTGCCCGTCGCACGACCACGGCGCACGAGGTTTGCCCATCGATACGCCGGTCGGATAGCTGGAGCGATAGCGATGCCGTATCGATCGGACGGCGCATCGGCCACAACCGGTTCCGGGCCACCAATCCCCGGCGACCATATGAAAAGCGGCCCCGCAGGACCGCCACATACCGACATCATCCGAAAGGAACTGGAGCGGGCGAAGGGATTCGAACCCTCGACCCCAACCTTGGCAAGGAGACCAGACACTTTTCGCCATGGCTTCTATTTGCACGCCAGAGCACGCTAAACCCCTACTACGACAAGGATAATCTGGACGCCGACCGTCCCTTCGATATCCTGCACCAACCCGTCGATTTCCGCCCGTCTGCTTCCCCCACGCTTCCCCGTCCGCCGCCCCGACCGCCGGGGAAGCAGATCGGAGAACGAGCAGGACAACGGGAAACTTGAGGAGTTGAGCATGGCCAAGATCACCAAGCGCGTCGTCGATGCGCTGAAGGCGAGCGGCAAGGCTGACGTGTTCGCCTGGGACAGTGAGTTGAAGGGCTTCGGGGTTCGGGTGAAGCCGTCGGGTACGAAGAGCTTCCTGATCCAGTACCGCAATCCGGAGGGGCGCACTCGCCGGCTGGTATTGGGGCAATACGGTGCTTTGACCCCGGAAGGCGCACGCGACATCGCCCGCAGAAAGCTCGCGGCGGTCGCCGATGGCGAAGATCCTTCCGAGGAGCGCCACGCGGCCCGCGCGGGGATGACCGTCGCGGAGGTGTGCGACTGGTATCTCACGGAGGCGGCAGCGTGCCGCATCCTCGGCCGCAGCCGGCGTCCGATCAAGGCGGCGACGCTGAAGATGGACCGAAGCCGCATCGACACCCACGTCCGACCGATCATCGGTCATAGGTTGGTCGTCGGCCTAACGCGCCGGGACATCGAAAACCTTCAGGCCGACATCGCCGCCGGGCGTTCGGCAGCGAAGCAGAAAGGCCGTGGCGGCAGGACGACGGGTGGCATCGGTGTGGCGAGCCGGACGATCTCGACGCTGCGAAGCCTTCTGGGCCACGCGGAACATTCGGGCGTGATCCCCAGCAACCCCGCGCAAGGGGTGCGGCAACTCGCCACCGAGTCCCGGAAACGGCGGCTGACGATCGATGATCTCGAACGTCTCGGCCGGGCCATGCGGGACGCCGCTGCGGAGGAGGAGCATCCGGTTGGTCTCGGTGCGATCCGGGTCATGCTGCTGACCGGTTTCCGCCGAATGGAAGTGTTGGGCCTGAAGCGTGCTTGGTGCAGCCGCCGCGATCACTGCGTTCGCTTCCCCGATACGAAGAGCGGCGCGCAGGTTAGGGTGATCGGCAGTACGGCGATCGACGCGATCGAGCAGGTGCCGCAGCACGCCGGTTCGCCCTTTATCTTTCCGGCCGACTGGGGTGACGGTCATTTCATCGGCGTCGTCCGGGTGCTGGATCGGGTCTGCGCCCGTGCGGGTCTCGAAGGTGTGACTCCGCACGTCCTGCGGCACACTTTTGCGAGCGTGGCCGGTGATCTCGGCTTCTCGGAACTGACGATCGCCGGTCTGCTTGGTCACTCGCCTCGCGGCGTGACGCAGGGCTATATTCATCTCGATACGGCATTGGTCACGGCCGCAGAAAAGGTCGCGATGGAAATCGCGACGGTCTTGAATGGAGGCACTGGCAACCAGCGCAGGCGGGTTCAGCCGCTGCGACTGGAGGCGGCATGAGATCCGCTTAAGCGGAGCCGTTCGGCGGGTGGGGCTTGTCCATCAAAAGTCCCTCCTGCCGTCAGACAAGTTTCCATCTTCCAGGAGCAGATGGTTGCTGGCAGGAGTACCGTCGGCGAAGGTCAAGCCGCTCCGGTTTCTGCCGAAATCCGGGCGCGTGACGGACCGACCAGTTCCCAGATTTTCTCGATGATCGATTCCAACGATACGTTTCCGAGTTCGATCGATGCCCCGTCGCGCGAACGCGTCGACGCTGGCGCGTGCTGCCGTGTCACTGCTATTCCCGAACCGCGGAATGGTCCGCGCAATCATCGGCGGCCGCAGTCATCTCAAACGACGTTACATCTCTAAGATCCGAGCCCCGTTCTACCGGCGGGCAACTCGCCTTGGCCGGGTTCCTCTTCCAAATCCTTCGCAGCCTCCAACTGGGGATGTCGCTGAGCGCATCCTTCGCGCTCGATGGCGGCGACGTGTCGACGATGACGCTAACACTCGAACCGGACGATGCCGGGGACATCCGCATCGACGACCGGGGCGTGCCGACGATCGAGCAGGTGAAGATCCGCGCATCGCACCGGCGCTGGACCACCGGCACCGTGGCGCGCGATGTTCTCCCGGACCTCGTCGCCGGAGCGCGGCCAGGCGAGAAGCAGAGATTCCGGTTTACTACGAACAACCTCCGCGGGTTGGAGGCACTGGAGGCATACCTGCACCACCGTGCGCGGACGAATGCCACGCCAGCGACCTTCGCTTGGGGTCGTCGGCGGCTGTCGCCGGAGGCATTCCTGGCCGGGATCGCCAACGCGGCGGGGATGTCGACGTCCGACCCCCGCCTGCTCCATGTCATGGACAACCTGACGCTGGCGCACATCGACATGCGAACCGCGGAAAGCGAGATCGAGGGCCGCTTGGCGCCAATGCTCGGGCCGGGAGAGGACGTCGTAGACAAACGGCGAGCACTGATGGGACGGCTGTTCGAGGAAGGAAGCGCCGGCCGGACGCTCAGCGCGGCCGAGTTGCTGCGCATGGTCGGTCCAGATGCACTGCTACGGCTGCGGCATACGGCGACCGTACCTGCGCTCTCGCTCACTTCCGTGCGACGCGACTGCGTGACTTTGGGCTACGATGCTGACGCTCAGGCTAGGCTCACGCCAATAGAGGCGGCCGACTGGTTCATCGTGCTGTCCGGCGACTCCGGCCAGGGAAAGACTTGGTCGCTCTGCCAAGCGGCACTGAACGAGGCGGAAGGTCGCGCCGTGGTCGTGGTGACTTCGGCCAACTCGGTCTCCGAGGTGGTCGACGCAGTTAACGACCGGCTATGGCGGCCGGCCTTTGAAACCGACGTGCCGCTCAGGGTCATGGCCAGGCGGCTAGGGCGCGACCTCGCGCCGGACGGTGGGCACTGGCTCACCGTATATGTCGATGACGTGCAGGATCGAAACTTCGCCCGCAGCCTGGCTCGGCAGGAATGGGCGGAGCTGGGCGTGCGTGTCGTGGTGACCTGCCAACCGCGGATCACACTCGAGATCGTCCGCTCGCGTCCGAATGCGCGTGTGGTGACGGTGTCGAACTTCACCAGCGCCGAACTGCGCCGCTACCTAAGGCACCACGGCCGGCAAGATTCCCTCGAGATGATGCCCGACGATGTCTTCGAGCTACTGCGCAAGCCGGTCCACGCGCGAGTTTACGTCGAGCTGCCCGCTAGCGAGGGCTGGGTCGACGCGACGGAATACGAGCTTTTTAAGTCCTACTGGGACGAGGCCACTGGGATGGTCCGCGAACAGTACGACCATCCCTACGATCGCCTTCGCCTAACGAACCTGGCAGGCAGCCTCCTTGGGGAACGCCCCGCCTACCCTTGGAACTGGCGCAACCTCGAGCACGCTGGAATCGACGAGGAAGCAATCCGCCGCCTCGAGGTGGTGGGCCTTCTCCGCCGTCCGACGCCCGACGAGATCGTCTTCTCGACCGACCGCATGCTGAACTGGGCCGTTGCAGAGCACCTTGTCGCGCGGGTCGCGGCCGGCGAGCTGGATGCGCATGCGATCGACGCGATTGTCGACGGCTTCGACAGCCTCGTCGACGCAGCCGGCGCGGCGATCGGCCGGCGGCTGGGATACGTCTTCCATGACCTTGTCTGGCTGCTGCTTCGCAAGGTCGGACCGGATTTCGTCGCTGACCTGATCCGCGCGCACGTCGCGGACACTCCGCACGAGTGGCGCGGCGAGGGCCGGTGGCGACAGCTCGGCACCGTCGGGCCGAACCTGCTCCCTGCTCTGGAGAACCTCGCTAGGCGTGAGTATGACGAGGAGCAGGACTGGGAAATCCCGCACCACATCCCCGCTGCCATCGTCGCTGCCGCCATGGGCGCGCCGGCGCGGGTCGAGGACATGGTGCGCCAGCTCCTCGACGCCGGTCGCGACCGCGAGGCCAGGATCGCGCTGAGGGTAGCCGCCCGGATGCCGCTGCCGGGTGTGCTGAACCGCCTGTTCGAGGTCCATGTTCAACGGACAATCGATCTCTACTCGGCAAACGACGTTGATGGCAGGGGTGACGCCATCTCTCGATACAACCTCAGTATCGAAGCGCTCAAGCGCGCTGCAGGCGCATCGCCGATCTGGCTCGACGCACGGATCGGCGCTGAGACGCGGGTGCCGGCGCTCGAGCAGCTGCTGTGGTGCCTGAACGACGACGCCTACGTGGCGGGCAGCGACGCCAGGCCGATCTGGGCGCGGCGACAGGATCATGTGCTGGCAACTCTGCCGAGTGACAGCAAGGCTCTAATCGCATCGCTTGGGCACTTCGACGCCGTCGATCGTCGCGGCCATCTGGACGCGGTGTCGCCTACCCGCGACGACTGGATGTCTTCGCGGCTGCTCAAGGCTCGCGCGCGTATCGACCCGGAGGCCGCACTGGAGCAGGTGAGGACCAGCGCCGACGAGTATGGCTGGAGCGCATCCGACTGGTGGCTTCCCGAACTCCACCGCTACGATGCCGAACGCCTCTCACAAGCGTTGCGGGAGAACGTCGCGGGGCGGACCGACCGAGGCGGTAAACTCATGCACTACTATTACAACCAGCCTGAACTGATGGACCGAGAGACACTCGAGATCGTGCTGAACGACTGCACGGCGCAGTTGCGCCGCTACAACGACGCAAAAACCCCGAACGACCAAGCGCCCTACCCGCCGAGGCGGATTATCGGCTTTCTCTGCAGGCTGACTGAGCCCTTCCAGTTTGAAATGCTCCACCAGCGCGCCGGGACGGATTTTGAGGGCGAGTTGCTGCGCTATGCATCAAGCCGCTCCGGACGCTCGTCGCGGCTCACCGACACCGAGGGCAACGAATGCGAGCGCGTGCTCGCGATGATCGACGGCGCCGGCCATGGCGAGTTGGTCGTTGCCGAGCTCCGGCGGCAGGACGGGTTCGGTCGCGAGGATGGCTACATACGCGCCCACTGGAGCGACGCAGATGCGGTCCCGACAGTCCTGGACGCAGAGCAGGTGGACGATGGTGCGGACGGCTACCGCCAGATGCTCCGGATGGAGGCCCTCGCCATTCACTCCATGGACGCAGCTATCGAGCGAATGCTTCGGCGCGGCGCACCTGTCTACGTCGCGCCGGCAGAGATGCGAAGTTCGGCCGGACGCGACCTTGAGGGTCTGCGGGTACGCGTCGCGGAGCTGCTCGCGACCGGAAGCGCGGAGGACCTCGCGATCGCCGCCGATCTGGCGGGCTTCCTCCGCGATCCAGAGGACGCGCTGCCCCTGCTCGGGCTGCTGTTAGCCCCCACCACGCCCGCCGACGTAAGGCAGTCGATCGTCGGCACCATGAAGGCGCTTGAGTTCTACGACCCCGTTGTGCTGCCTACCGTCCGTGGGATGCTGTCTGACCGCCATGATAACGAGGCGTGGTTCCTGACCGCCTACCTGTCGGAGTGCGGCGACGCCGAGGCGCGTGCCGTGGTCGCCGTCTGGCTGGACGCGCTCGACCTCGCTGTGCTCTCGACCTCACGCACGCCTACGCTTCATGCCCTGCTGCAGCACGCCGACAGCCGCGAAGCCGTGATTCGCTTCCATCGCCGCATGAGCGAGCGCGGCCATCGCCTGCTGGACACGGACGCGATCGTCCTGCTTGCAAGCGATGGCGACGAGCTGGCGCACGAGATGCTGGTCAACGCTGCGTATCGCGGTCCCGACGGGTTCGACATCGGACCTGTCAGCGGGATACTGCACCTGCTGGAGACCGATCCGGACGAGGCCTATTTCGCGTCAACCAGGCTTCTCGCCCGCCACCGGAGGCCGGAGGCGGTGCGGCTTCTGTTCAGGATCGACAGGGACCGCGCGTGGGGCGAGCTGCTGCCCCGGTATCGTCGCTTCCCGCCCTCGCTGCGGGCCGAGATCGGCCGCAACGTCCGGGCGCATGTGTCAGCGGATACGGTCGAGCAAGCGCTCGGGGCGCTCGCGGTGTCCGGCGACGCAGCTGACCGGCGGACGGCGGTCGAGCTGGCGGGATGGATGCCGCCGGCGACACGCTTCCCATGGCTTTCCGGTTTGGTGGACGACGAGGACGCGACGGTGCGCAACGAAGCGATCGATGCGCTTCGCCGCAGGCGGCTCGAACTCGCCGCCCTCGGCCACCTCGCGACTCTGCCGTCGTCCGCGAAGCACCTGCAGTGGGCGCGACTACAGACTCTGTTCGACCTCGTCGATCCGCGCTTCCTATGGACGCAGGGCGACCAGCTGAGCCTAGGCCCGTTCCTCGAGGACGCGGCCCAAGAGTTCTGGGTCGAAGCCAAGAAGCTGAAAGAGAAGCGCGAGAAGGCAGTCGGCGATGCCGAAAAAAAGGCGGACGATAAGGCTGATTGATGGGCTTGGAACCCGATGAAGGGAGCGCCGTGATGGTGGAGCCGCTGCGATTGGCAGCGGCATGAGCATCTACCCAGCCGGCGTTCTTCCGACAGGGCCGGCTGGGCAACGTCGCAATGCGAAGGGCTGGATCGCCTGCGTGCTGCTTAACGAATTATCGTTACAGGATTCGACGACCACGTTAGGATCATCGAAAGACGCCTTTGGACGTCAACGGGGAAACATGACGACCGCGCGCCATATCGTTGCTCTGCTGCAAAGCCACATAGCCGGTGACGACGCGCGTTTCATTTCGGTCGCCACCCAATTGGCTGCGCATGAGGCGCGTCAGGGCCACGGCAAGCTCGCCCAAGAACTGCGCGAACTCATCGATACCGCGAAAGGCAAGAGCGCGACCGTCGCGCGTCGCGGTGCCGGTCCGGTTGCGATTGCCCAGCCCAAAGGCGAGCTGTCGAGCCTGCTCGGGGCACGCTACTCTGACGTGCGTCTGGCCAGCATGATTCTGCCGGATGGGTTGAAAGAGCGACTGGCGCGCGTCCTGACCGAACAACGGCAGCAGGACAAGTTACGAGCGCGTGGCCTCCAGCCGCGACGCAAGCTGCTTCTGGTCGGCCCGCCCGGCTCGGGCAAGACCATGAGCGCGGCAGCTCTTGCCGGTGAATTGAAGCTGCCCCTGTTCACCGTCCTCTATGACGGGCTGATCGGCAAGCTGATGGGTGAGACGGCGACACGCCTCCGGCTGATCTTCGACGCCATCGCCATCCAGCGTGGTGTCTACTTCTTCGATGAGTTCGACGCGATCGGCTCGCAACGAGCCGGTCCGAACGACGTCGGCGAGATCCGTCGCGTGCTCAATTCTTTCCTCCAGTTCCTGGAGAATGACGACGGCCCCAGCATCGTGATCGCGGCGACTAATCATCCCGAGCTGCTCGACAAGGCATTGTATCGCCGGTTCGATGACGTGATCGCATACGACCTTCCCACACCGGACATCGCGCGAGGTATCATCGAGAATCGATTGGCAACCTTTGATCGGAACACGGTCGAATGGTCTCCGGTCATGGAGGCATCGTCCGGCCTGAGTCAGGCCGAGATCGCGCGGGCCGCGGACGAAGCCGCCAAAGTGGCCGTGCTCGATGGCTCGGACGACGTTCTGACTCCAACTCTGCTTACCGCTCTTCGGGAGCGCCATGACTCTGCCCTCGTCCGGTAATCATCTTGGCTAGAGCACCGAGAAACCGTCCGCATTTCCATGTGCAAGGCAGTGGCGATGCCGAGAACTACACGTCGCCCCGCACAGTCGTAACCGGCCTGCCGCCAGCGCGTGTCCGCGCGGCGCACGCCGCCCATCTGGAGCAGGCGCTCGGCGCAGCCGTCGCCACCGCCCGTCAGATTCTTGATGCGCGTGACTCCGCCATCGCGGAAGGCGAGCGGGGCTTCTATCTCGACTTCGATGTTCCGGCCGATCACCAGAGCGCGCTCGACGGGCTGGAGAACCGCCAGAAGAAAATTGAGCTTGTTGCCGTCAAGCCACCCGTCGACGGGGAGGAAACGGTCAGGGCAACGGTGTTCGTACCGGAAGCTCAGGCGGACTATTTCGCAGCCAAGGTCGAGCAGTACCGGGCCGAGGAAACCAAGAGCGGCAATCCCAAGAACCAGAACCTCGTCGCACGGATCGACGACGTCCGGCTTTCGGCGGTTCGCTCGCTTTTCACCGACGATGGAGCCCTCTACCCACCCGATGGACGGCAGGCATGGTGGGAGGTCTGGCTGCGCGATGGAAAACTTCCGGCTTTCCGGACGGTGGCGGAACGCCTGAACGTCGCGCTGAAGCCGCATCTCGTCAGCTTCCCGGAGCGCGATGTCGTGCTGGCGTTGGCCGATCCGGCGACGATGGCTCGGCTGGTGCTGCACAGTGATGCAGTCGCCGAGCTGCGCGCCGCGAAGGACACGCCGAGCTTCTTCCTCGACATGCGACCAGTCGAGCAGGCAGAATGGGCGGGCGATCTCATGGACCGTTCGACCGCCCCCGGCGCACTTGCGCCTGCGGTCTGCATTCTCGACAGTGGCGCCACCCAAGGACATCCGCTGATTGCACCCGGCCTCGAACCTGCGGACCAGCACGCCTACGATCCCGCGTGGGGCGTGGGTGACAGTGCGTTCTGGAATGGGCACGGCACAATGATGGCGGGCGTCGCCCTTCATGGTGATGTCGAAGCCGCGCTCGTCACCGGAGAGCATCTCGACCTCACGCATCGGCTGGAAACGGTTAAGGTCCTGCCGCCGAACGCGCAGAACGCTCCCGAACTCTACGGTGCAGTAACGGAGGTTGGAATTGGCAAGGCCGAGGCGCAGGCACCCCGACGCCGACGTGTGTTCTGCATGGCAGTCACGAGCAGCGTTGGGCTGGGACGCGGGCGTCCGTCGTCTTGGTCGGCGGCAGTCGACAAGCTTTGCTATGGCGGGGGAGACAGTCGCCGGCTCATGATCCTAGCTGCGGGTAACATCCGCGACCCGATCGTTCCCGCCGAGTATCTCGACGGTAACGACCTCGCCGAGGCCGAGAACCCGTGCCAGGCGTGGAACGCGTTGGTCGCGGGCGCCTACACCGACAAGATCGCGATCAACCATCCCGACTTCGCGGGCTGGGACGCGGTGGCACCCGCCGGGGATCTCTCGCCCGCAAGCCGCACGTCGACGATCTGGGATCGGCAGTGGCCGATTCGTCCGGATGTCGTGTTCGAAGGCGGTAACTTCGCCCATGACGGCATCAATCCCGCCGAGGCGATCGACGACCTGCAACTCATCACCACGCATTACCGACCGGCAATGCGGCTGTTCGACAGCTTCGGCGACACCAGTGCCGCTTCCGCTCTGGCCGCCAATTTCTCGGCGCAGATCATGGCGGAGCGGCCGGAGCTCTGGCCGGAGACGGTCCGTGCGCTGATGGTCCATTCGGCCGAATGGACGCCCGCCATGCGCGCCTGGTTCAACGCCGCCGGATCGCAGGCGCAGAAGGCGGCGTTGTTGCGCCGCTATGGCTGGGGCGTACCTGATCTTGGCCGTGCGCTTCTCAGTGCATTGAACGACGCGACGCTGATGATCGAGGACGCGCTACTGCCGTTCCGGCGGGAGAAGTCGCAGATCAAGACACGCGACATGCACCTCCATCACCTGCCCTGGCCGCGCGAGGAACTGCTTGCGCTTGGCGATCAGGATGTCGAGTTGCGCGTGACCCTGTCTTATTTCGTCGAGCCCAATCCTGGCGAACGGGGCTGGACGCGGCGGCATCGCTACGCTTCGCACTCGCTGCGCTTCGCCGTGAAACGATCACTTGAAAGCCTCCAGCAGTTCCGACAGCGGATCAACCGCGCAGCCCAATCCGAGGAAGAGGGCGATATCGGGGCCGCCGCAGGCGGCGACGACTGGCTGCTGGGCACCGTTCGCGATCGTGGATCAATCCATTCCGACATATGGCGCGGCAGCGCCGCGGCACTCGCCGAGCGTGACGCGATCGGCATTTTCCCTGTCGGCGGCTGGTGGAAGGAGAAGCCCGGTCTCCAGCGCTGGGACCGGTCGGCACGGTATTCGTTACTCGTCTCGATCCGGGCGCCAGAGGCGGAAGTCGATCTCTACACCGCTATTGAGAACCGCATCGCAGTCGAGATTCCAGCGGGATAGCCATCGCTTGGCGATGAATTGTAGCTAGATAGTCAGTTAATTGTATGATTCACTTATAATAATTATGCGAATGTCGCAAACTTACCCAACTCGGGAGTAAGGGTAGGCGTTCTTTATATAGATATTCAGGAATTGACCCTTCGAGGGCGATTGTATGAACTGTTGATAGAGGTCTGCGCCTATATTGTAGTACTGATATATACCACTGCTGATGAACTCGACCTCCAGCGTCTGGGATACTTCATCATATCCGGCGGATGCGATATTAGTGGAGGCAATCGGGTCACGGATCATTCGGTCACCTCAGTATCTTCGGGGAAATCGACGACTGGTTCTCGTTTAATTGTCACGGACTTCGCTACGGCTGTCGTTCGTTGCGCCCGCCACGATGCGACGACGCGATCATAGCCCTCCGCTTTTCGCCTATGCGCCCAAGCCTCCGTTACAGCCGGGTCGCTACTGCGTGGTTGATGTTCGGTGGATGGCGTCGTTATCCGGCATCGTACCGGCAGACGAGCCGCTTCGCCGGTGATGATGGCCTCACCGGTGCGAAGAACCGGCAACAAGTCCATCAGTCCCGCCAGATTATCCGGCAGCGTTCCCTTGACCCTCCCCCGATCAGTGGGGTTGGACAGCCGTAGCGCAATCAGCGTGCCGCATTGGGAAAGGACTGTTTCGTCAACTTCTGCCGGGCGTTGGGAAACGATCATCGCGCCGACGCCGTATTTGCGTCCTTCTTTGGCGATGCGCTTGACGACATCAGCCGCGACGTTGCCGCTCTCCGGCCCGAGATACCGATGCGCTTCTTCCATGACGACCAGTAACGGTCGCAGGATACCGCCCTCCGTTTTCTCACGGCTCCAATAAAGAGCTTCGTAGATGATGCGAAGGATAGAACCAATCAGCCGTACTAGTACGTTGCTCGGGACCCCCGACAGGTCGAGGATCGTCAGCGGACGATCGTGCCCCAGCCACCCTTGAAGCAATGTATCGAGATCGGCCTGCACCCGGCCATCCAGATCAGGCTCCCATGGCCCCGGATGCAGGATGAAATCGAAGCGCCGGTCGAGCAGGCGCGAACGCATCAGGTTCAATTGACGGCGAATACCCCGGGCTGCGCTGTTCAGGAACGGTCCAGCCGTACCCATCGCATGCGGTGTATAGCGCGGCGGCGTCAGTGTCGCAGGATCGCCGACCTGTTCGAGCTTGGGCTGGTCGCGCTGCTGACCAACATAAGTCGTCGTTTCAAAATCGATCAGGTCATACCAGAGCTGCTTCAGGCTGAACGGTATCGGCGAATCGACCGTCAAGGATTGGGGATCAATGCCGGGAAGCGCCTCCAATGCGATCCGCGCCGCTTTCATTTCCTGAATCTTGTCCGTGAACGCGATCTCTTGATTCTCGTTCAGACCGCCCGCGACGAAATCCAGCAACTCGCCGGCTTCAAGTGCCCAATAGGGTACGAAGAGCGGCTCTTCGCCGGGCTGTGGAGTGGCACTGAAAACGCGCGACATATCAGCCAGCGCTCGGGAATATTCGCCATGAATGTCGAGCAGGAGGATGCGAGCAGCAGGGGAACCGTTAGCATTGCCATCGGGCTGCACGATCGACCGCAGCAGGCTGGCGACAGTCGTCGACTTACCTGAACCAGTCGATCCGAGAATGGCGGAATGGCGCGTTACCAGCGCATCGAGCGACAGTCGAACGTCGATGTTTTCTGCGCTCGACAACGATCCGATCTTGACCTGGTCGTCTCCCTTTCCGCCGTAAATTCTTTTCAGATCTGCTTCGGTGACAATGTGGACATTGTCATTGATATTGGGGTGCTGGCTTAATCCCCGTTCAAACTGTGATCCGATCGCCTCGCCGGCTAGTTCTACTCGCATCCAGCGACCAGTTTCAATGTCTTCCGCATCAAGGGTTTTGGGAGCAGCGGAAGCACCCACTTCGCAAACGACGCCGTAGAGATCCTGATACCCTTGCGGAATGCGAACGAAGCTTCCGACCTGCCCCACCCGATACGTATGCCCGTCGATGATCGACAGACCGGACGCGAGCGACTCCGACAGCTTTACGGTGACCGACGCGCCCGACACGGTGCTGACCCTCCCCATGAAAGTAGGATCGATCCCGCTCATGCTGTCGGAACAATTGGCGTGGAGGCTGGCAATGACGCCGGATCGGGCACTGCCGGAGCCGCATGTTGGATGTCGGTGGCCTGCGCTAACGCACAAAAGCGCGCGAGGTGCTGGAAATCCCCCAACAGAAAAGCAGGACTCTCACCCGCCCTTCGCGCTCCCCAAAAGCTGGCCCGAATATCCGACCAGTTTTTCTGAAGCTCGCCAGGACGCCATTCTCCCGCCACACCATTGATGACAGCACCATCAGCAGCATACACGGATAAATTGGGTCGGGCGTAGGCCAAGCTACACGCAGGCTCTTCATCGGCCAATTTTTGATACTGGAATGCAAAGACCGCGCTATTGGCGTTACCGGCCAGCGCCTCGTCCAAGACCGCGTTGATATGGGCGTCGCGAAACGAGAATCCCGTCGTCACGAGCAAGGTGTCCGGCGTCAGCAGGAAGCGTTTCAGGCGCTCAAAGAGTGAGCTGTAGGGCTGCTTCTGGGTCAAATCGTATTTGAGATGGTCGGGATAGACTAGTTCAGTCGCAGCACGTCCACGTCCACGAACCACAGCATTGCCCTCAACCGCCCAGCCAAGCGATCCGTGCAGTTTCCATAGCCTGCTCCACCGAGCGGGGAGATCATCACATGCAACGGTTACTGGATCGAAGAACGGTGCGTGTCCGCCACTGAATCCATCGAAGTAGGGCGCACGAACCCGCTCGAAGCTATCTTCGAAAAGCAGATCGTAGTTGGTCGTGAATATCTCGACCGGATTGGTTCGTTGAGTTCCGCTGATCCAACCGACAAGTTCGTTGTATCCGCACCGATCGATAGGCAGTTCCGGCCCGACGATCGGACCGATATTGGCGCATATGACTTTGGCCAGTTGGGCGTATTCGGCACCATTGAGGCCGGCGATCCGCTCGTCACCGAGCGCGCGTTCCATCAAGCGGAGTTGCGACAGTATCGTCTCAATCGTCGCGCCATTACCAATCATGCCGCGCGCTACTCCGACTGCCTTATCTTGCTCCGGAGTAAGTCCAGCTACGGCAGTCGATGTCAGCTCATTGATGCCGGGGATCAACGGCTTACCGTTCGGATCGACCTTTCGTTCCGCATCCACTCGGATGGACATTGGTGCCCCCGCTCCGACGAGGAAGCCGATCCGCTTTCTACCTTGCGAAAGGATCTGCCGGAGATCCGCCATGAATCGATCAGGGTTGTGCGTGCTTTTCATAAGGCTCCCGCCGCGACTGTATCGGATTCTTTAGAGCCCAACCGGAAATTAGGTTGAGCGATTTCAGCCAGTTGTGATTCACCGAGGGTTGCGAAGACCACGGGGATCATATGGGCTGGACCGAAACCGCTCGCCGCGAGCATGACAGAAGAAGGCTGC
>RPSH01000048.1 GCA_003946805.1 Bacillus sp. 2B10
AACCGATGCCGACGCCTCGCCAAGGACTGGGAGGCTTCCATCGCCTCGTCAGAAGCATGGCTCATCATCGCATCCATCAGGCGAATGACCCGCCGTATCGCAAAGCTCGAATTATGAGTCGGGCTCTAAGGGACTAAATTGGCGACGGGATTATACCGGAACATTCGCCAGCACCTCACAGCCCCGTACAGCGCCGCCACGGTATTCCGGCTAGGCCGGATACCCGAGCCTCCCATATCGAGTCTGGCGGGCCGTTTCCGGGCACATACGCAAGCCTTCCCGTCGCCTGTCCGGTGTCAGCCTGTGGAATACAGCCGCATCACGTCGCTGACGGACTGGGCCGCCCACTTCCCGCCCCGTGCTGTGATGATCCCACGGGCGTTTAGTTCCCCGGCAATGGCTCTCAAGCTGGTATGCCCCTCAGCCTTGATTGCCTCGACAATCGGGGCAACGTCAGTAGCGAACGCAAGAGCCTTGGCCTTGATCGCATCAACAGCAGCACCGTTGCCCTTGCTCTCTCCGAACGCCTTAGCGCCCATTGGATTGCCTAGCTTCGTGCCACGGACTTTTGCAGCGGCAAGGGCTTCCTTAGTCCGCTTACTGATCGCCTTGCGTTCGGCCTGGGCCATTGCCGCCATAATGTGAATTGTAAGCTCGTTGGCCTCCGGCATGTCAGCGGCGATGAACCTAGTGCCAGCGTCCTGTAGCTGAGCGAGGAAGGCGAGGTTACGGCTGAGCCGATCCAGCTTGGCGATGACTAGCGTTGCCCCTGTCACCTTCGCATAGTGCAGGGCTTTGGTAAGCTCAGGCCGATCATCCCGCTTGCCGCTCTCTACCTCGACGTATTCGCGAAGGGGTTGGCAGTCCCGTGATGCGCAGAAGGCAGCGATAGCCGCCTGCTGAGCTTCTAGACCCAAGCCGCTGCGGCCCTGTTTGGCAGTCGATACACGGTAGTAGGTCACGGTCCGCATGGCTTGTTCCTCGTTGCCAAGCCTAGGTAGGACAGCTGTACGCAATTGTCAAACGCTCGTTTGGTTATTCTGGACAGCGCCGATCCAGCCATGATCCAGCTACTGTGACACGCCATGCAGGGATGGAGAACCATGCGCGATAATGCAGGTCGGGCAGGCGTGTCATATTCGCCAGCCGGGTGGGTAGGGATACGGGGGAGATAGCGCGCTCAGGAATGTCTGATTACCCTCTCGCATATCTCTACCATTTTCAGGCCGTAGGCGGGATGAAGGCACTACTAGCGGACTCAGCAGTCCGACTAGTCCCCGCCCACGATTACACTCAGTCCAACGCCCGGCCCGGACTGTATGACTTGCAACCCTATTCCCGGCCCGCTTTGCACAACACTCACGCCAATAGCTGATTGCCCCGGCTTAGGACGGACAATGACCTCGGCTCCTACAGAGCGCGTACCGGCAGCACCGCCGTTCCTAATGTCCATGCCAATGCCGCCGCCGCTATTGTGAATATTCAAACCGATCAGGGGAGCTTTTGGACTAAGCATCAAATCGACCACGACAGGGCCTTTCGGGCCAGTAGGGTTAGTCATCGCCAGATTGCTCCTTTCAGCCGCATACGCTCGCGGCAGCATCCTGACTGTATATGTATATGGCTCCCGAGAAATCTAGCTGTTGCGGTGGCTCGCGAAACGCCGCTACCTTCGACAGGTATCAACCAATCTGATTGTAATTATCGCTTTAGGAGGTTCGTTTGGCAGATAGCAATCTTGAGGCTTTGGCTAAGGCACTCGAAAAGATCGCATCGGAAATGGAGTCAAACCCTGCCCCGGTAATCGGCGAGCAGATTATTATGACCGGCAACCCCGGCTCCGGTCCCATGATCGGCAAGAGCATCATTATCGATAACGTAAGCGGCAACAGCGGCTCAGTCGTGGGGCAATCTATTGTTATCGATGCTTCTACAAGTGCAGCAGAAACTCAGTTAGTCGCAGAGCTTCGCGAAGCAGCCGCCTCTGTTCGTGGCGGCAACGCACCAAAGACTTGGGTCGGCGGCCTCATCAAGCGAGCCGGTGATTTTGCAGGCAAGACGATCAGTGGCGCAACGGTCGCAGCAGCGGGCGAGCTAGCCAAGACCGCGTTTACCTAATGCAGCCCTTGCCCCGGCTAGTACAAAGGGCTAATACAACCGTCCCGACGCTCTTTCGGAAAACCGCAGAAATCCGCCATTTTTGGTGCCAATCGTAAAATCCTCTTCTGGGCACCACTTCCGGTCAAAAATGGGCACCATGCCCATTATGGCTGGTTCCGTTCTCCCGATGGCTCGTTCGAGTAACTGGGACGAACCTGAAATTCGGATAGATCCTTGGTCGACAGCCACTTCGGACACGAAGAGGGCCACATAGGCTTTACGGAGCGCGGGATCGCTTCCGTTCAAGCGGTCACGGATCAGCGCGCCGAACGCATCTACCATTTCCGGCGTTACGCGCTTCGTGGTCTTGCCGATCTGCCGTTCGAGCGCTTCGATCGTCGCGGTCGCCGATGCAATGCGGCTGTTCGTTTCCGCCAACAAAGTGTTGAAGATCGGATCCTTGAGCGATGCCTTGCCGTCCGCCAGCGCTTCGTAGAGGTTGCGCAGGCGCGTCTCGGCTTGGGTCTTGGTGAGACGGGCCTGAGTGAGATCACGGGCGCGCCGCTCGTCGGCCTCCGCCGACGCTTCCAGCATCTCGGCCAGCAGCATCCGCAGCCGCTCGGGCGCGAAGATCTGGCGTTCCAGCGCGCCGAGCACGACCGCGTCCAGCCGCTCCTCGCGCACATGGGGGCAGGTGCAGCGGGCAGCGCCCGCGCTGACCTTGGCGTTACAGGAATAATAGGAGTAGCGACCGCCCTTGCCGGTGCGGATCGTCATGCCCTCGCCGCAGGTGCCGCACTTCGCGACTTTGGTGAGCAGCGTCGGGCCGTTGACGACACGCGGCGGGGTTACGGTCGGACGACGCACGGCGCGGAGCGCCGCGACCGCGTCCATCGTCTCTTCGGGGATGATCTGCGGGCATTCGACCCGGACCCATGTGTCCTCGGGCGCCCTGCCGCCCTGTTCATCGCGGGTCATGTCGAAATAATAGCCGCGATAGTGGCAACGGCCGAGAATGCCGGCGACGTTCGAGTTGTTGAATTTGTTGCCGTTGGACAGCGTGTACCCGCGTTCGTTGAGCCATTCCGCAATCGCGCGGGCACCCATCGGGCCGTTGCCCTGACCGACGGTTGCAAGATCGAAGATGAGCCGGACCGTTCGAGCGTCATTCTCGTGGATGAAGAGCTTCTTCTTGGCCTTCGTCCCACGCATTTCGACCGTGCGGCTTTCGTAGCCGATAGGCACGGGGCCGCCGTTAAAGAAGCCTTCCTCTGCGTTCCGCCGCATCGTTCGGCGCGTATGCTTGGCCGTTTCGAGTGCGAAATACTCGTCGAAGGAGGCAATCAGGTTTCGCAGCATGTTGCCCATGGCATCGTCGCTGAAAAGCTGGGTCAGCGAGTGCAGGCGCACCTTGGCGCGCTTGAGACGGGCGAAGGTCTGGACCTGCGATTCCATGTTCCGGCCGAGCCGGGACAGTGAGAAGATTTTCACCTCGTGGATACGGTTGCCAGGATCTTCAACGAAATCGAGCAGGCGGTTGAACTCGGGTCGGCGGGCATCCTGTCCGCTTTCGCCCGCCTCCACGAAGATGCGGACGACGATCTGCCCCTTCGTCTCGGCATCCGTACGAATCTGTGCCTCTTGGCTGTCGAGCGAAGTGCGATGATCGGCCTGATCGTCGGTCGAGACGCGGACATAGCCGACGATCCGCTCGGCTTCGGGCTTGATACGCATGATTTACGCTCCCTCGATCAGGTCCATGACTGCCTGACCCAGCAGATGAAGCAGCATAGCAGATTCCCCCTCCAGTGGAGGCACAAAGTCGGGCGCCGGCGCCGAAATGCGGACCAGCCGCGTGACCGTCCCGGAATGAGTCGGTTCGCGTGGCTGGCGTGGTGCTGAGTTTGGCGTCGGCGTGTCCATGCGCCGGTGCTGCCGGTTGCCATCCAAGAGGGGTTCCCGCTGAAAACCCGCAGAAAACAGAGATTTTTAGTTCTTGAAGATCGTGCAGAACTGCGGATCACTGCTGAAAGCCGAATAGCCTTGGTTCATCCGCGCCATGATTCGCGCTGTCAGGCGGGTCGGGTGACTTTTCACGTAGAGCGGATGATAGGCATCGATCGCCTTCTTCGCTTCGAGCATGATTTGCTGCCAGCGAGAGGGCAGCGCGTCACCACGCATTGAACGTCTTCCCTGACGGCCAGGCAGGGCTTCCCGCTCCGCAGGCGGGGGAACGAAGAGGGAGCCCAAGGCACCATACAGCTTCGCACCCTTCTGAAGTCGGTCCCAGAAGGCGACATCCCGATCGCGATCGAACCACAGCGCATAATCGAAGAAAGCGCCGCACGGGCGATCGAAGTCATGGTCGTCGAATTGACTGGCGAGGTGGCTTGCTCGGTTTACAAGGCCCTTGCACGTGACTTCGTCGGCACGGAGCGAGGATGTCGCGGCCAGACGAACGGCCAACGTCGGCATCGCGTGCGACAGGATGCGATGCACGATTAGGCCGAAGGCGACCCGCCAGTCGGCACCGTTCACACCCCGGTGGCTGAGCCTGTCCGTAATCTGACGGACGGCGAGGATGACCGCGTTTTTGACGTCGAGGCCGTAGAACAGGACGAGGTGGTTCGCACGCACGCCGCGCTCGGTCGGCTTGTCCAGTTCGGATCGGCGGATGAAATCATGCGTCGCGTGATCTGCCGCGGAAACGGCCAGATCGCAGATCCGTGTTCCCGACGCATAGGCGTGATGTGTGTAGCTCGGCACCGTCGTGCGCATCAAATGCGCCTTCCGCCTGATAAAACTTGTCGTGACCGCCCGGTGGTAGGCGCCCAGATCGAGATAGCGCCCGGCCGCAGTCCGGAGGCGTATTGCGCTTTCGGTCTCCTGCGGACCGGCGAGTACCGGGCGGATCGAGGTGCTGGTAAGCACCTGGCCGTCCAATTCTCGCTCGCGATCCGCCATAGTACGGATGATAACGCCCAGCCGCTCGAATTCGGCGAACGCCGCGTGGCCGCCGATATACGCGTAGCTGAGCCGGAAGATCGGATGCGGGGCCGCCAGCCAGCGATGCCTGGACAGCGCAACGTCGAGCCGCCGTGCCATCAGCAGGCAGTAGAGGTGATGGGCATCGACCGCCGTCACCTCTTCGATCATCGCTTGCACTGCGGTTTCCATAGCGGGGTTTCGCGTCGCCAGCCGGCTCGGCAGCCGCCTGGGGTCACGGTCATGCTCGGGCGGGATGTCGCGCGTCGTACCGCGCGTGAGGAAGATGTGGATCGCTTCGGCGGCATTTGCGGCCATATTGATCGAATAGGCGACGGTCTTGGTCGCCCGTGCTCGCCGGAAGCGCTCAACCCTTTCCGTAAGCATCATGGCGATCCGGCGTGCGGCGACGGGGCTTTCGTCCGACAGGTAGATGTCCGTGGCAATCCGCGCCGCACCGAGGACTGCGGCTTCGATGCCAAGCGCGGCAAGCTCTACAGCGCCCTTGTTGCGGCCGGTCTTGTCGGACTTGTGGCGCTTCGCTTGATAGGAGGCACAGGCCGCCGCGATCATCGATGCGGCGACGAACAGCCGCGCCCGCCAGCCACCGGTGCGCAGGACATCCGAGATGCGGGCGTGGTCCGTAATGCTGAACCCAAGCAATTGTTCGACCAAGTCATCGCCGCTCGCGTCATCGGGGTCGCCGACGCCCAGAAGGGTCTGCTCGCGTATGAACCGCGCGATGGCGCCCGCGTCCTCGGGCAGACGATGCGGTGCAAGCGCTCCGACCGTCCAGACACCATCGGACCAGAGCGCACGGATCGAAGAATTGAAAGCGGCCCGGCCGACACGACGGCCGACCGGGTCATCGAGAAGTCCGTTGCCGCTACCCCATGGAAAGTCGACGCCGGGCAGCAGTGCCCGCAGCTGGCGCTCGACCTGCTTCGGTGAGGCATCCGCACGCGATGCCATATCCGAGGCATCGTCGGCCACGACGGTATCGCGAAATACGATGGCGGCGATATGGCGCTGGACGGGATCGACGAGGTCAATCATCGATGCCCTCCATTGTCTTCGGATCGCTGAAAAAGGTCACCAGTGCGGTGATGTTGGCGTCCGCGTGCCTAATTCTTTCGCGCTCGAATGCGTCGAAGATCTGCTTGATTTCGGCCAGTCTGGAAGCGATTCCAACCAGCGTGGCGTAATGTCTGTAGAGCGATGCCGGCGTGCCATCGTAGGCGGTCATGATCTCGCGGGCCCGCCGAAGGAACTGCTTGCGCTCGTCGATCCAGCGTTGGACGTCGGTGACCTGAAATGTTTCTCCCTTGTCGGTAACCGTGACGACCATTGGTCGCATCGACCACGGCTTATCGTATGCCATTAGCGCTGCTCCTCGTTGGACTGTCGGAAACGGGGATTCCCGCCCGCATCGGCGATCCATTCCGAGCTGTCTCCGCGGCGGCCGATCTCAATCATCGGCAGGCCGCGCGCCGCTTCGATCTGCCGCATGATGTGGCGCTGACCCTTGGTCGGCGCCCGGTCACGCCACGGGCCGTTCTCGCGATAGGCCTCCGGCACCGACGACCACGAAGCCTGTCGGCACGCGTCCCGTCGCGCGGCACGCGCGTGCAGTTCTTGCTCACCGATCGGGGTGAGGAGCCTCGCGTGGGTTTTGACCGTGGCGGTCAGCACGTCGCCGAGCGGCGTGTCCCTGTCGACGCCAGCCGTGCGATCGACGAGCAGGGAGAGCCCCCCGCGATAGGCGAAGGCGCCGACCCATGCGATGCAGTCGCGGTGATGGAAGCCATACGCGCGCCACACCATTCCGATTCCGAGCGTGGGTTTGTGCGCGAAAGCGTCGGCGACCACTTCGCCACGCTTGGTCAGCGCCGTGGCGCCTTCCTCGGCGAGACCAATGCCGCCATCGTCGAGTACCGAGGGAAAGGCCTTGAGCAGATAGTCCAGATTTTCCCTGAGCTTGGCCACCTCCAGTCTCTCCAGAGTAAAGCGCCACGGTCGTGCGAGCAGGCCGGCCAGCGCCAGACGATGCCCCGGCTGGAAGCCCGCATAGCGACAGTCGCCGCCGGCGGTATAGCCGTGCGCATGGGGGTGCGGCTCGATCGCGGCTATGTCCGCCTCGGCCTTCGCGGCCTCCGCTTCCGCTGCCGCCATGTCGGCGCGTGCGGCGGCGATCAGCGCGTCCAGGCGGTCGACGGGGTCGTGAGGAATCGCGGTCTGGAACGGGGCGGTGGGATTTTTCACTGTGATCTCCTTGCAAAAGAAGATCACAGTGCCGGTCGCCTTCGTTCGGATGTTCCCGTCGAAAACGCGCGGACTTCTGCCGAAAGAGCATTCCGGCGGGAGCGATGCCGGACGGATCATTCGGACTCTCTTTCTGGCCGGTGGAACGGCATCGCCTGTTGGACAAGCGTGTCCGTATCGACCGCATCGCTGTCGGCCGGCTTTGCAGCTTCGGCAGTCACGACGATCTTTTCCGATCCTGCAGTCGTGTCGTGTCCGGCTGCATCGGCCTCACGCTGGTCGAGCCGCCCGCGCAGCACATCCTCTCGGCGCTGCGCTTGTGCCAGCGCATCCTCGAGCGCGCCGATCCTGACGGTCGCGGCCGCAAGTCCAGCTTCGGCGGCCTGGCAGAGGTCCAGCACCTCGGCCGTCTCGCTTTCCGCCTCGACACGGCGGCGGTCCGCATCGGCGACGCGCATTGCCGCCGTACGATCGAGGTCGCCGCCGACCATGCGCACCGTCCGGACGAAATGGTCGAACGCCTGCGTGGTGAGCAGTTCGAGCATTGCCCGGAAATCGGCTTCCGTGCCGGCTGGCATGTCGATCGCCGCCAACCCTATTTCGTCTTGCCGCCGCCGCCGCCAGTCGCGCACCTTGGAATAGAGCAGGCCATTGGGCTCGCAGTTCAGATGTCTGGCCACCTGATACGGTGTGACCTCGGCTGGCGTGCACCCACGGGCCGCGACGATCTCGTCGGCGGCCTTGTCCACCATCGGCTGGCGGACCCATTCATGACTTTCTTTCACGGTCGTACTCGCATCTTGCGAGACGACGATCCTGCGATACCCGCGCCATCGCAGGTGTCGCACCTATCGCAGGAGCAATCGTCCACGCATCGTTATCAAAGCGCGACCGCGACAAGGCGGCGCGCAGCTAACGTCGATGGTGAGTGATTACGGTGCCGCCCAGACTGCCGGGGGATGGCTGAGGTGCCGTCGCGCGTCGCAGGCGATGTAGACGAAGCGGCGACCCACAAAACTTACGCGCCGACGCACGTGCACGACGATGGCGACTGTCAGAAAAGCCGTGAGGACAGATATCAGTTGACGATACAGCCTAGGTCCATCCGCGCGGCTGAGATCATCGGCATCGCATGTCTGTGCGGCCACAGCGAGCAGTTCACCGATAGCCTCGATTACCGACCAGCTCATCATCGATGTCAACTTGACGTCGTCTTTCAGAGCAGGATCAATCGGCGAGCACATGTGTCCGTTATAGGAAGATCGACGCCAACCACCAAGCATGCTGGCTGCAAAATATCTCAATTCGCAATTTTATGTAGTACCGGCCGAAAAGTCGCTTCGACGGCAGCTCCTGTGATCGGGAGGGGTGAGAGGAAAAGCCTCGCATCCGCGCGGTCGATCGTACCAGGAGACACCAACTATGACGCACATCAACGTCGCCGCCTCGGCTGAGGTGGCGCTTTCTTCATGCGCGGGTGACGCGGACATCCGAGTCCTGCACCGCGTATCCTCACTCAACGATTTTCCGCTCGCCGAACCCGGCGATGGACCGATCCGCACGGTGGCGGTCATCGATACCGAAACCACGGGCACCGATCCGGATCGCGACGAGATCATCGACATCGCCGTCGTCATCATCGCCGTGGATGCAGACGGGCAGATCGTCCGCATCGACCGCGCGGGGCAGGCGCTGCGTGACCCCGGCATGCCGATCCCTGCCGCGATCACCAAACTGACCGGCATCACCGACGCAGACGTGCGAGGCAAGATCATCAATCTCGATGCCTTGGAGAAGCTGATCGCCAGCGCCGACGTGCGGATCGCGCACAATGCGCCGTTCGACGTCGCATTTGTCGAACGGCTTTTGCCCGGCCTCGCGGGGGGCGCCTGGGCGTGTTCGGCGCGTGACTTCGACTGGCTCGAACACGGCTTCGACGGCGCAAAGCTCGGCCATTTGCTGATGCAGATCGGCCGCTTCAACACCGGCCACCGCGCGATGGCGGACGTTATCAGCTTGCTCCACCTTCTCGCGCATCGACTGGCCGACGGATCGACCGTCATCGGCGAGATTCTCGCCAAGGCGGAGCGGCCGACCGTCCGTATCGAGGCGACCGGCGCGCCGTTCGACAAGCGCTCTGTACTGAAAAGCCGGGGCTACCGCTGGGATCCCACCGCCAAGGCGTGGTGGATCGAGATCCCTGCCGACGACCTCGAAAGCGAGGCGCTGTGGCTCCAGCGCGAGGTGACGCCGTGGGGGCCGACGCCGCACGCCCGGCGACTGACGTGGCACGAGCGGCACCGCTGACAGCGAGAGGCACGTCACCGGGCGCGCCAATCCTCCAAGCAGAAGCAAGAGAAGCGAGCACCGCGAAGGAGCGGAAAAAAAGCTCCGGCCAACGGCCGTGTCAGAAAGGAACGACGCAAATGGAAATGATCCTGAACCATCAGAATATCATGCTCGCCCTCCGCGAAGAGATGGGGTGGCCGAGCTTCAAGCCCGCCAACGACTGCATCCTCTGGGCGTCGGGCCAGGAAATGGCCTTCGATGTTGGAAACCAACTCGCCCACGTCGCGCAGATGGCGGGCCGGGATGTGATCTACACCGGTTGGGCCAGTGCTCGTGCCAAGGATCCGACCAGCTTCGCCATCGCCTATCGCGAAATGGCGACGATCGACATCATCGACCGCCTCGCACCTTACGCGGCTGACGATCGTTCGCGGATCATCCTCGTCAGCACCTGTGCGGACGAATTTTTCGCCATCGATCGCCGCGGGTCGCTGGCGAGGGTCGCGGGCAAGCCGAAGGGTATCGGTAAAGGCAAGGCGCTGGCGATGAAGCGTATCAAGGCCACTGCCAGCATGATGGGCGACGAACTGCTCGCCAACAACCGCTTCGTCCCGCCCGGTGCGGACTGGATCGAACCGGAAATGCGGACCGGAACCGTCGTCCGGTTCGGCTGATCGGCGGTCGAACGGGCCTCCGACGGTCGAGGCCCGTCAATCGTCTTCCCCTATTGCCGGTTACGTGCCGGCGGAGACTTTCCATGCACATCGACATTAAATCTGAACCCCGCAACCGCAGCTGGATCATCTTCGACCTCGAAAGCGCGGTGATCGACGAGACCGGGCATCGCCGCTACCAGCAGATGGAGCGGTACGTGCCCCGAGACGATGATGATCAGCCCGGTCGTCGCGGTTACAAGCGCGCCGAAGACCCGCTCCGTACCCCGCGCTGGATATTCCAGTCGATCACGACGGCCTGCGCGATGGTGCTGACCGAGCATCCGGACGGCAATGCCGATGTAAGTCGGCTCGTCACCCTGTCGGCACCGGACCACACCGAGAAGGAGATCGTCACAGGCCTGCTACACGTGCTGGCCGACGCACCCGCAAACACGGATCTCGTCAGCTGGGCAGGCAGCTTCCACGACCTGCCGATGCTGGTCTGCGCGGCCATGCGCTTCGGCCTGACCTTGCCGCAAAACTGGAAGTGGCTGGCCTTCGGTGGCGATGGGCGCCAGCGTCATGTCGACTTCGCCCGTGTCGCCACCGCCAACATGAAGATGAAGCCCATTCATGAATCCGAGCTGCTGGCCGCGTTCGACATACCGTCGAAACTGGCAGCACCGGCCTTCGACGTTGCTCGACTGATCGAGAGCGGTCAGTGGGATATTCTGCAGGAGCAATGCGAAGGCGACGTGATCGGCACCGCCCTGCTGCTGTGCCGCTGGCGCAAGCTGCATGATCCGCGCGTCGACGCCGATATGGCCGAAGACCGCATCCTGCGGCGGGTGTGCGAACTGCGCGCCGGACGCGGATATATCGCCGCATTCGAGGCACGCCGGGCCGCCCGGTTCGCTGCCCAGATCGACAAGGCTTCGAATGATGCCGCGCGATTGGCACCTTGGCTGGAACAGGACGCCGCGTGACTGTTTGAGGCCGCGATGTCATCGCCATCGCGGCCTCAAACAGTTCATTATCAGGCCTTGCCAATCGCCCCGTCACCATCGAAACCTACGACAAATCTGGACGTGGAATGGGCAATGACGGAAAGGATGGCCAAATTGGATCGGCTGTTGGCGCTGGTTCACGCGCTTTCGGAAACGACCGAAGGTCTGACGCTAGACGAAATGGCCGAGCGGCTCGGCGTCAACCGACGAACAGCCGAGCGGATGCGCGATATCATCGCCAATCACTTCGATCTCGACGAGATTGCGGACGACCGCCGCAAGCGCTTCCTCATCCGCGACAGCCTTCGGCGAGCCTATACCCGTCCGACACCGGGCGAGGTGGCGGCGTTACAAGCGGAGGTCGAGGGACAACGCGCTGCGGGCAAGGCGGCGCGCGCCAGTCAGTTGGGCAGCCTGCTTGCGAAGGTAAAAGGTGCGCTGGACGATCGCGAGAAACGTCGGATCGACCCGGACCTCGACGCACTTGTCCGGCTTCAGCGGACGCTGGTGACAGCCGGGCCGATCGCTGCGGTGGCACCTGAAACAGTTGCGATCGTACAGAGCGCGATCCTCGCCGGCCGCTGCGTCGAGTTTCATTACGCGACCGATGATCGGCCGGAACCTCGCTGGCGACGCATGATCCCCTATGGGCTCGTCCACGGCCCGTTGACCTATCTTCTCGGCAAGATGCCGGGCCGGGATGATCAACCGGTCTATTTCAGGCTTGATCGAATGATGGACGCGGAGGTGAGCAACACGCTTGGCTGCGCACCGGACGACTGGGATATCGATGCTTGGCTGGCCGAGAGTTTCGCGGTCTGGCGCGACGAGAAGCAAGATGTGACTCTATGCATACCGCCATCTGCTGCTGCGCGAGCGCGGAGGTGGCGCTTTCATCGGCTTCAGCAGGTCGAGGAGCTGGACGACGGGGGGCTACGCATCCGGTTCACGACGGGGGGCATGCGGGAACTCGCCGAACATCTATTCACCTGGGGCGGCGAGCTGGTGATCGAGGGGCCGGGTGCCTTGATCGACGTGATGCGCGAGCGCATTGATGCGGCCCAAACGATGCTGCCGCAGATCGGGGTGCGACCGCTTCTGTCGCAACAACCTGCGATTGGTTCGGCATGACGACTCACCGATCCGCCTGTCTGCCCGGCGTGCCAAAGAATTTCGTCCGCGCCGCCCTGGCGGTGAATGCCTTCGGCTGGTTTGGAAAATGGCCGACACGCTCACACTCATTCGCCCCGTTCATGTGCCTTGACTGGCCGGCGAAAGGTGTTGCCGGTGTCCATGCTGGCGCATTCGCCGATCAGTCCCGGCCTTGAAGGAGGGATTGGCTTATGCTCGCGGAAATGCCCTGCTGGTCAAATGGCCTCGCTCTATTCGGCAAAGCGTGGTCGACTCATCATTCCCGGCGACGGAATCTACAATGGATGAGAGGTTTGGTGGGTTTCAGCGCCGAATGGCGGGTGGGCCAGCCGATCGCATCCGTCAAAACAGCAGAGGTGCCGGAACGGCTGAGTGATGAGCAGTTCGCCCTGGCGCTGACGACTTTGAACGGAGCAGTGCGTGATATCCTCAATCGTGGGGATGCCTTCGATCCTTGGGTTGCCGCCCGGTTGCGGCGAGACGAGGTCCGCAACGCATCGGTGCTCGCAGCATTCTTGACCCCAAGCCAGACCGGGGATTTCGCGTATCGTTTTCTACATGCGTTGCTTCGTAGACTGGACGATCCGCAAGGATCGCTTCCGACGCTGGCCACGCTCCGGCATGGCTATCGCGTACGAACGGAAGATTGTCCGCTCGGGCTTGCAAGCGAGCGCGTCGACCTGACGTTGGAAGGCCCCAGCTTTCTTCTCGGTATCGAGGTGAAGATCGACGCCCCGGAGGGAGATGACCAATTCGGCCGCTATGTGCGGACGATTACCCGTCGCGCTCGCGACGGGGATCGATCAGCGCACGTCGTCATCCTCGCGCGGCGCCGAATGAAGGTGCCCGATGCAATAGCGGCCGATTGGAGCGACGTGGCGTCGGCCGCTCGTGAAATCGCTGCGACCGATCCCGCCAACCCCATCAGCCGAGTGTTGCGCAGCTTTGCGGCGCACGTCGGCGGTTTCTGAGGAAAGAGCCAATGACCGAACCTGATACCGCAGACACGATTGTCATGAGGCACCTCAGCGACATCGAGGGGGCGGTTCGCCATGTGAAGGGCGTTCTCGAACCTAAATTTTGGGAGGCCGTCTCGAACCGGATGGAGGCTTGGGCGGCGGAGCGCGATTGGATTAAGGACGTCGATCCACAAACCGAAGGTGACTATTGGTTGGCGCCCCGCGCGTGGCAGTCGCCGGACGACGAGGACGATGCCGAGTTCTGGTTCTCGCTGACCGTGACGTCCGAGGATGATGGTGAAGACGTGACGGCGCTCGCTCCGTTCGTTGGTGCCAGTGCGCACGGCAATCGGTATGTCCTCTCGTTTGAGCGCGAGCGCCCGAAGAAACGGGCGTGGCAGACGCTGCTCAGCCAGTCGGACGAACTGCTCCAGCAATTACGCGAGCGCGGGTTCGAGACTGACACGCGCGCCGGTACCATCGCATATCCCGTAACCCTTGATGCGGGCGAATTGGGCGCGGCGTTCGCTGACGAGGATTTTGACGTGGTGCTCGCCCCGTTAATTGCGGTCCTAGGCGTGGCAGAGCAGGCTCTGCACCTGTTCGATCAGCTCGTCCTGGCTGGCCGATCCGCGTCATGAAACGCGGTCCCATCTACGCAGGCGACGCGGCGCTTGCCGCATTTCTGCCCGCGTTTTTCGTCGAGAAAGAGATCACGCCATGACGGCTGTTCTGCGCCGTCACGGCCTGTCTAAGTCGCGCATCACCGCATTCGAACAATGCCCCAAGCGGCTGTGGCTATCCGTTCATCGCCCGGACTTGGCTGAGCAAGATGATGGTGCCGAGGTTCGGTTCGCCACTGGGCACGAGGTCGGCGCGATCGCCTGCGCATTGCTGCCGGATGGCGTTATGGTCGAGGCGGAACCGGATCTTGCCGCCGCGCTCGCAACGACGCGGGCATTGTTCGATCGTGGTCATAATCAGCCGATCTTCGAGGCGACCTTCCAGCACGACGGCGTTCTCGTGCGCATCGACGTGCTGGAACCGGATGGCGCAGGCGGCTGGCACATGGCGGAGGTGAAGAGCTCGACCAAGGCCAAGGACTATCACGTCGGTGACCTCGCGACACAGCTCTGGGTCGCGCGCAATGCCGGTGTGCCGATCAGCAGCGCGGCGATCCGCCATATCGATAGCAGCTTCGTCCTCGAACGCGATGGCGATTACGATGGCCTGTTCGCCGACACCGATTTGATGGCGCAGGCCGAGTCGATCATCGCCGGTCGAGGCGAGACCGTCGCGGCCGCGCGGGCGACGCTGGCCTGCGCCAAACCGGATACCGCGCCCGGTGCCCATTGCGATGCGCCCTTTCCGTGCGAGTTCGCCGGCTATTGCCATGCGGCGCTGCCGGCCGGGCCGGAATGGCCCGTGTCCGTGCTGCCGCATGGCGGCGGCAAGCGCTGGATCGAGCAGGATGTCGTCGATCTGCTGGCCGTCAATCCCGCCGCGCTGACCAACGCCGTCCACGCTCGCGTCCATCGCGCAACCGTGTCAGGCGAGGTGTATCACGATGTCGAGGGCGCCCGCGCAGCGATGGCAGGCTGGGCGTTCCCGCGCACCTGGCTCGATTTCGAGACGATCGGCTTTGCAGTGCCGCGCTGGATCGGCACGCGCCCATATCAGCAGGTGCCGTTCCAGTTCTCGGCCCATGTCGAGATCGAGGAGGGCGTCATCACGCACCGCGAATTCCTCAGCCTTGATGGGGGTGATCCGCGCCGCCCTTGCGCCGAGGCGCTGGTCGAGATGGTGCCGCCGACCGGCGCGGTCATCGGCTACAACGCCAGCTTCGAAAAGGCGCGAATTCTCGAACTGGCCGCCGCCTTCCCGGACATTGCGGACGCGCTGACCGCGATGGCCGCGCGCGTCGTCGATCTGCTGCCGGTCACCCGCGCGAACTGGTATCACCGAGACCAGCGCGGCAGCTGGTCGATAAAGGCCGTGCTGCCGACGATCGCTGCAGAGATGGACTATGCCGCGCTCGAGGTGAAGGACGGTGGCAGCGCGCAGGAGGCTTACGCCGAGGCGGTTTCCGCGGACTGCACGGCCGAACGCCGGCTGGCGCTGGACGCCGCACTGCGCGCCTATTGTGGTCGCGATACCGAGGCGATGATCGTGCTGGCGCGGCGTCTTGCAGGAGCAACCCGAGCGTGAACGACGAAATCCTAACGCTAAGCCACGCGACCGAACGCGATATCGATCTATTGCTCGTCGAGGAATTGCGCTGCTCTCACACTTTTCGCGAGCGCTTCATTTCGGAATTGTCGCTGCTGATTGGCGTTGCGCTCAGTCACCGCGATGGTCGGGTCACACATAGCCGGCGGCGAATGCATAGCCGGCGTGAGATTGACGTGCTTTTGGAAATCGACGGCAATGACGGTCGCTACGCCATTCTAATAGAGAACAAGCTCGACACCGCGGAACAGCCACAACAAGCGGAATCCTATCGACTGGAAGCAATGACGCTCGTCACTGAGGGATTTTGTAACGCGCTGACGGTGCTCGTCTGTCCAGAAGCATATGCAGCGAAGGCTTCTGGATTTGCAGGGAAATTCGATGCCGTTTTTACATACGAGCGCATCCTTACCATACTAAAGGAACGCGCCGAATCGGAGTGCGGCGAGCTAGGTCGTCGATTACACTATCGTGCCGAACTGGTGTCGCAGGCGATCTTAAAGGGGCGGCGGGGGTATCAGGCCGTCCCACTTGCGGCCGTCGGCAACTTCACGCGCGCATATGTCGCGATGCTGGACGGACTTGGGATCACGCTTCCGCCCGGACCGAGTATGCTCAAAGATGCGCCGGCGGAAAGCAAGACGATGATCTTCGCGCCTTCGGCGTTGCCTAAATGGGATTTCCTGCCCCAAACTCGACTGGTCCATCAGCTTCGAGAAGGAAATGCAAATATCTGCCTTTATGGCTGGGGCGATCACTTTTCATATCTAGCGGGTGAGATGGCCACTGCGCTTGCTGGCACGCCGTACCGCCTCGTGCCGACCATTAACAAAAGGACCGGTGGTCGCGCCGGCTTGATGATCGTGGCGGACACGCCGCAGGTGGATAATTTGGCCGACTTTGACAGGCAACGTGGGCAAATCGAAGCTGGCATGCGCGTCACCGCAGCGCTTGCTGAGTGGTTTTCGACGAAGAAGATGGAATGCGAAGGCTGGGCTGCTCGGGTGGCGATTTTAAGCGCGTAATGACGGGGGAAATGTGAAGGAAGCGGAATTCAAAGCGTGGCTCGAAGCCGAGGGATATTCGAAAGGCACCGTCAGCACGCAAATGGCCGACGTCCGCCGCGTCGATCGCGCCTATGGCGATCTCGATAACCTGCCGCCCGGCCAGTCCATCGCCAGCATCAGGCAGTCGCTGGTCTATTCCAAGACGGATCAGCGGGCTGGGCGGCCGAATCCGGCCAAGTTTCCGATCGACGGCAGCCTCTACGACAGCCTTGCCAGCTACCGCGCGGCGCTGAACTTCTATCAGCGATTTCTGGATGCCGGGGCCGTCGCTCGAGGCGGTTCGACGTTCGATCTGACCGCGCAGGACATCCTCGACGCCATCGATCGGTGCGATGCTGCCGGGTCGGTGGAGGCCTTCATCGCCAACCAGGATGGACTTGGCGCGCCCGCGAAGTTCTGGCTCCTGCACCGGGGCAGGCGCTATCCCAGCAAGGCGATTGTTCACGACGCCCTCTCCCATGCCAACATCAAAACGTCCGCTGGCGGCGCACAATGCAAGGCCGCGCTGGATGCGCTGGGCTTCGTCGTGATCGACTGGCCGGCGTTGAAGTCGCTCCGCGACACCTTCCGGGCGCGCATGAAGGGGTTCGAGAATTTCCGTCGTCAGGACGGCGATTACTGGGCCATCGAGCGCCGCTACAAAGATCAGACGATCGACAAGGTCCGTGCGCTTGCAGCGTCGGACGCCGACGACCGCACGGTCGGCGAGCAAATCTATCGTGCGCTCAGCGTCGACACGCAGGGGCTGCCGCTCAGCTGGCGCACGCTCGACGAGGTGCAGAAGGCTGACGCCCCCCTGCGCGATCGCTTTTTCGAGATCGTCGCACGGCTGGCGCGCAGCGAGGATGACCCGCTGGCCACGATCTCCGACGGTGCCCGTGCGCTGGAGCAGCTGAAGGCGGACGGTATCGCCGGCCTTCGTCGCGGCGAGGTGCTGGCGATCACTATCAGCGTCGTCGGCACCCTGCATCCGGAAGCCGCGAGCTGGTTCAAGGTGAGTCGGGTCGAAAAGATGGGCAAAACTCTGTTCGGCCGCAAGCCGTTCGCTCATCAGCAGTTCGAGCCGACCGATCTGGACGAATATCTACAGATGCTGCGGGCGTTGTTCGCGTTGTTCGGGGAGGAACTGGGCTGGGAACCGCTCGATCTGTTCGACGTGCAAGGCTTCGTGTGGGTGGCGCTCGAAGACAAATGGGACGGCGAGGAAACGCCGCCGCCGGCTGCGCCAGTCGAGACTGCCGAGGCAGAGGTGTTGCAGGACGGCCCCTATTGGTTCGTCGGCGCATCTTATGGTCGCCGCGACGATCAGGTCGAACGCTTCCTGGCCGAAGGCATCTGGGACATCGACAGCCCCAGCGATCGCAACCGCGAACAGGTGCTGCGGATGCAGCCGGGCGAGCGGATCGCGATCAAGGCGACCTACGTCCGCAAGAACGGCCTGCCGTTCGACGGGCGCGGGCGATCGGTGTCGGTCATGTCGATCAAGGCGATCGGCACGATCACTACCAATGCCGGTGACGGCGAGCGCGTGTCCGTCGACTGGCAGGCCGGGTACAGCCCACGCGAATGGTATCATTACACCTATCAGCCGACGATCTGGGAGGTGTATCCGACCAACGAGATGGCGCAGCGGCTGATCCGCTTCGCCTTCATGGACGAGCCGCAGGATTACGACTGGTTCCTGCGCAACATGTCGCACTGGGGCGGCCTGCCGGCGGAAGAAGCACCCGCCCCGGACCCCGTGAAGCGTTCGCCGCTCAACCTGATCCTCTACGGGCCGCCGGGCACGGGAAAGACCTATCGCACGATGGCCGAGGCAGTGCGGCTGTGCCGGGGGCTGGCCGGGAACGACCCGTTGCTGACCGATATCGACCGTCGGCAGGAGCTGCGCCAGGTCTATGAGGAACTGAAGGGCCAGGGGCAGATCGGCTTCGTCACCTTCCACCAGAATTACGCCTATGAAGATTTCGTCGAGGGCCTGCGCCCGCAACCGTTGGCGGACGGCGTCGGCTTCACGCTCAAGGCCAAGCCCGGCATCCTCCGTCAGATGGCCGAAGCGGCCGAGGCCAGCGCCGAGGAGCATGTCCTCGTCATCGACGAGATCAACCGCGCCAACATCTCCAAGGTGTTCGGCGAACTCATCACGCTGATCGAGCCGGACAAGCGGTTGGGCATGGAAGAGGGGATGCGGCTGACGTTGCCCTACAGCGAGGCGCGCTTCGGCGTGCCCGCGAATCTGCACATCATCGGGACGATGAACACCGCCGACCGCTCGATCGCGCTGCTCGACACCGCGCTGCGCCGCCGGTTCGAGTTTCGTGAGCTGATGCCGGACGCCAGCCTGCTCAAGCCGGTCGACGGCATCGACCTCGCCAGCCTGCTCGCCACGATCAACGAGCGGATCGAATATCTGTTCGACCGCGAGCATCAGATCGGCCACGCCTATTTCATCCGCTGCGCGACCCGCGCTGACGTCGACGAGGTCATGCGCCACAAGGTCATCCCGCTGCTCGCCGAATATTTCTACGAAGACTGGGCCAAGGTGGCGGCGGTGCTCGGCGATGGCGACGATGGCGAAAGCGACCGCGAAGGCCGCTTCATCGACCGCCGCGGGCTCAAAGCGCCCAAGGGGCTGGGCGGGGATGAGGATGCCGCGCCACGCTATCGGTGGCATGTGCGCGATACCTTCTTCTACGACGGTTTCGCCGCCGCGTGATCCGCCGCACGATCCTCGAATGGGAAACCATCCGCTACGGCAATGCGGCCGACGAAATGCCGATGGCCGTCGCCGATCGGATCGCGGCAGTCGCGGCAACCTCGCCTCTTGCCGGCCGCGGTGGTGGTGGCGTCCTGGAGCATGGTCGCAAGGGGCTGCGCGCGCGGGGCGTGGTCGGCGTCATCGCGGCGCCGGGCTGTGCGCTCGAAATCCTGCCCAAGATCGACGTGGCCGGCGGGAGTGATGCCGAGACGACGGGCAACATCCGCCAGCGGCTCGTCCACATGCTGGCGGTCGCGCTCGACCTGAAGATCGACGCCGGGCAGGTCACGGCGCTCGACTGGCAGCGCGAGACGTTGCTCGAAATCCTGATCCGGCTGTTCTCCGAGAAGCTGGTCGATGCCGTGCGGCAGGGAATGCCGCGCTGCTATGTCAAGCACGCGGACGACCTGCCGACGCTTCGGGGCCGGCTGAACGTGACGCGCCAGTTCACCGCTTTGGCGGTCGAGCCGTCGCGGCTGGCGTGCCGCTTCGACGCGCTGACCCCGGACATCGCGCTCAATCGTATCATGAAGGCGGCGGTCGCGCGCCTGTCGCGGATCGCGCGAACGACCAACAGCCAGCGACGGCTGCGCGAACTGGCGTTCGCGTATGCCGATATCGCCGACGTCCCGGTTTCGGCATTGCGGTGGGATCAGGTCACGCTTGATCGCACCAACGCCCGCTGGCGGGAGCTGTACAATCTCGCACGCCTGTTGCTCGGCGAACGCTTCCAGACCACCTCCGCCGGCGGCAGCGATGGCTTCTCACTGCTGTTCGAGATGAACACGCTCTTCGAGGAATATGTCGCCCTGATGCTGAAGCGCGCGCTGGCCGACACCGACCTTCGCGTCGTCAGCCAGGGTGGGCGGCTCTATTGCCTCGAAGCCAATGACCGACGGCAGGTTTTCCAGACCCGCCCGGATATCCTCGTCAAGCGCGGCGACGTCGTCCTGCAGGTAATCGATACCAAGTGGAAGCGGATCGCCGCGCGGATCGACGACCCCAAACGCGGCGTATCCCAAGCCGACGTCTATCAGATGATGGCTTATGGCCGGCTCTATCGATGCGACAGGCTGACCCTGCTCTATCCGCATCATCGTGAAGCGGGATGTGACGAAGGGTTGATCGGCAATTACGCCGTCAATTCCAGTTCGGACCGTCTCGACCTGTTCTCGGTCGACCTAGCGCATAGCGACCGGATCAAGTCCCGTCTCGCCGCCATCTGTTCGCTGAGGGAGGCCGAGACCGACATCGTAGCCGCCGAAGGATAACGCGTCCCACCCGCTCTATTTTTGCCCGACGCATGGAAAAGTCGACGGGCAGAGAATGGCGGGAAGCTCTCCCGAATCAGCATCCGTAAGAGGAGGCAGATTCAGTAGGGGGGGGGTGGCGCAAGAAATGAATTCTCCGAATTCGTCGCATCGGCCGAAGGCCTCGCGTGCGCACCCCACCCCCTCTTTTCTCGTCATTCTGGACGACGGCACGCGACACCGCGTCAGCGATCGCGAGCTCGCCAAGCAGATGAGCCAGGCGCGCACCGCGACGTTGAAGCGCCTGCGCCAATCACGTGCCGAGGCCCTAGCCGCCGTGGCCGACAAGATCGAGGACGAGCGTATCCGTCGCGACTTCGAGGCCGCCGAACGTGACCTCGACGCCGCTATCCGGCGCTTCCATAAGCGCGTGCGGGTGCAGCCCGAATTGCGCCGTCGCGCGCCAGGCGAGCGGAAGCGGAAAGCGACCGTTGCCAGCACCGACCATAGCGGGTTGGTGATGAAGGCACGCCCTCAGACGTCCAGCGCACTGGCGCGACGGGATGGTGCGGGGCGCGAAGGCATGATGCTCCGCATCCGTTATGTCCGTGCGGGCGGGCGGCATGCCGCGATCGGCTGCGTGGCGCGCCACTGGCGCTACATCGCGCGCGAAGCGGCCGTCACCATCGGCGAGGAGGGCAAGCCGATTGTTGCGGGAAATCTCGGCGATGCTACCGCAGAGCTCGACGACTTCATCGAGCAGGTCGCGGCGGGCCTGGCTGTGCAGGAGAAGGTGCTGCGGGCGTTGCGCAAGAACGCCAAGCTCAGCTTCCGAATGGTCGGCGCCTTCCCCTACGGCTTGCCGGTCGCTGCCCGGCGCGAGGTGCTGCAGCGTATCGGCGGCGAAATTTTCGGCGTGCGGGGACTGGGCTGGTCGGGGTCCGCGCACGACGCCGATCCGGGCGCGGCCGTCGATAATCCGCACTTCCATCTCGACTATACCCTTCTGCCGATTGAGTGGCAGGCGGATGGGAGCTACATCGTCTCGAACGAACTGCGCACCGATCTCGACGGGCCGGAGGGGCTGCGCTTCATCCGGCATCAGGTCGCCCGGATCATGACGGAGGTCGCCCGCGAGCACGGGCTGGATCGCACCTTCACCGCGCTTTCCTATCGGGAGCGCGGCATGGATCGCGAGGGCGGCGAGCATGTCGGCCAGCAGGGCACTGCCGCGCAACGCCAGGGCCACCATGTCGCGGCGGTCGCCCGCAACGAAGCCCGACGCCGGCGGGACGATGCCCGCGAACGGGCGCGAGCCGCGCGCGAGCGGATCGTCGCGCTGGAACAGCTGAAGCGGGCGATCGAGCGGCAAGCCGCGTGCGTGCCGTCATTGCAGACGCTGCCCGACGTCGTAGTGACGGACGCGACGCCAATGCCGATCGGCAGCGCAATGCCTGATCTCACCATCCCGACGGATGTCGATCCGATGCCGCGAATCGCTGTGCCGGAGGACGTGCCGACGCTTCCGCTGCCGCCCGAAGCTCCGCATATTCTCGCGGTGCCGCAGACCGCTTTCGATACAGGCCCGGAATTGGTTCCTTCGATTCCGCTAACCTCATCGCTGACGTTTGTGCCCCCGGCTGTATCGTCGGGAACACCCGTGCCATCTTTGTCGAGCATCGGTGTCGCCGTGCCTGCGGTGCCAGAGCCGCCAGCGCCTTCCAGTATCGGAAGGGCACCGCCTATCCTGCGCCGGATGGGCGCGCTACAAGACATCGGATCATCCGCACCGACTTTCGACGCGCTGCCCAGGCTGACGAAGCTTGGCGGGAATGCGCCCATTATACCCGCTGCCCCGGTGGCCTATAGCATCGGCACCGCCGTGCCGAGCATGCCGAGCACCCGGCTCTCTCTATGGGATCTGGGGCCAGACATCGCCCGCGATGCCGAGGACGAAGCGATCGAAAAAGATCTGCGGGGGGCGGTCGAGCGGGAGACGATCCGGCGGCAGGAGGTTGCATCGGCCAAGCCGCTCGATCCGTTCGGAGCCACACCGGGAGCACGTCTCCATTCAGACTTCGAGGAGCTTCTGGCGCTCCTCCAAAAGCGGCCGGACTTGCTGGTAGTCCATGAAGGGCAGATCTTCCCCGGCGAGGCGCTCTCCGGTAAGCGGGGCGTGAAGGCCGCAGATTATGCTGCTTGCGCGTTCGGCTGATCTGCCGGGGGCATCCAGTTCCACGGCATCAACTCGTCCCAGCGACTGGCGGGCCAGTCGTCGGCGACCCTGGCGAT
>RPSH01000049.1 GCA_003946805.1 Bacillus sp. 2B10
CTCCCCGGCCCTCTCCCCTGAAGGGGAGAGGGAGGACTAGTCCGCCGGCGGCAGCGGCGCGTCCTTTTCCATCTGCAGGCCATTGCGCAACAGCATCGGGATGTTCGCCGCGGCGAAGATCAGCGTCAGCGGCACCGCGCCCCACAGCTTGAACCCGACCCAGAAGTCCCAGGTCGAATGGCGCCAGACGACCTCGTTCAAAACGGCCATGAACGCAAAAAAGATCGCCCAGTTCACCGTGAGCTTGCGCCAGCCGGTAGCGCTGAGGCCCGGATAGGCGGTTTCCAGCAGCTGTTGCAGCAGCGGCCGCCCGGTGACGACGCCGAAGGTCAGGATCGCCGAGAACATCGCATAGACGATCGTCGGCTTCATCTTGATGAACACGTCGTCGCGGAAATACAGCGTCAGCGCACCGAACACGACGACGAGACCCGCCGACAGCCACAGCATCGGCGAGACATGGCCCGTCTTCCATTTCGACACGATGATCGCGGCGACGCTGGCGATCATGAACGCGGTGCTGGCGATGATGACCTGCGCCAGCGAATCGACCATGTCGGGCAGGCCGATCTTGCCGGCCAGCAGGTTGGCGACGAAGAACACGAGCAGCGGTCCGTAATCCAGCGCCATGCGGAACAGCGGCGATACCGGCGGTTTGGCAGTCGTCATTTGCGCACCCGTTCCACGCCCGCGATGATGCGGGATACTTCGTGCGCGTCGAACCCGCGGAGGTCGTCGGCGGTTTCACCGACGCCGATCGCATGGATCGGCAGCCCGAACCTTTCGGCAGCCGCGACCAGCACGCCACCGCGCGCGGTCCCGTCCAGCTTGGTCATGACGAGGCCGGTGACGCCTGCCATCTCCTTGAATACCTCGATCTGGTTGAGCGCGTTCTGCCCGGTCGTCGCGTCGAGGACGAGGACGACGTCGTGCGGCGCTTCGGGATTCAGGCGGCCGAGCACGCGCCGGACCTTGGCGAGTTCGTCCATCAGCTCGCGCTTGTTCTGCAGCCGTCCGGCGGTGTCGACGATCAGCACGTCGATGCCGGTCGCCGTCGCCTGCTTGACCGCTTCGTAGACGATGCCGGCCGCGTCGCCGCCCTCCGCACCGCTGACGATCGGCACGCCGATCCGTTCGGCCCACGTGCGCAGCTGCCCGATCGCGGCGGCGCGGAAGGTGTCCCCCGCCGCCAGCATCACGCCATAATCCTGTTCGACCAGCGTCTTGGCGAGCTTGGCGATGGTCGTCGTCTTGCCCGATCCGTTGACGCCGATGACGAGGATCACCTGCGGGCGCGGAAACGCCTCGATCTCCAGCGGCCTGGCGACCGGGGTCAGGACCTTCTCGATCTCCTCCGCCACGACCAGCCGGATGCCCAGCTCCTCCATGTTGCGCTCATACTGCCCCTCGGACAGGCGGGTGCGCACGCGGGCGGCGGTGGCGGGGCCGAGGTCGGACGCGATCAGCGCGTCCTCGATCTCGTCCAGCGTCGCATCGTCCAGCCGCGCGGCGGACAGGCCGACCAGATTGCCGGTCAGGCGGTCGGAGGTCTTCTTCAGACCGCCGAGCAGGCGTTCGTGCCACGAAAGGCTCATAGGGGCATGCCGATCAACTGATCGCCTTCGAGTTGAGTGAGCCGCGCGGTCACGATCGTGCCGGACGGGCAGGGGGGAAGCCGGACGTCGGCAAAGCCGGGGCTGTGCCCGCGCGTGCCGGGACGTTCGACGAGGATCGCGGCGGTCGTGCCGACCTGTCGCTGCAACCAGTGGCGGTGGCGGCGGGCGGCGGCGTCGCGCAACGCCTGCGCACGTGCCTTGGCGACCGGCGGCGGCACCTGCGGCATCCGCGCAGCGGGGGTGCGGGCGCGCGGGCTGTAGGGAAAGACATGGGCATGGACGATGTCGCAATCGTCGATCAGCGCCAGCGTGTTCGCGGCCATCGCATCGTCCTCGGTCGGGAAACCGGCGATCAGGTCGGCGCCGATGGCGATTTCCGGCCGCGCGGACTTCAGGCGATCGACCAGCCGCAGGGCATCGGCACGGCCGTGGCGCCGCCGCATCCGCTTGAGCACCATGTCGTCGCCCGCTTGGAACGACAGATGGACATGCGGCATGACGCGTGGCTCGGTGGTCAATAATTCCAATAGCTTGGCATCGATCGCTGCCGGATCGAGCGAGGACAGCCGCAGTCGCGGCAGCGACGTCCGCGCGACGATGGCCGCCACGAGATCGCCCAGCGCAGGCGTGTCCGACAGGTCGTGGCCATAGCTCGACAGGTCGACCCCGGTCAGCACGACCTCCCCTTGGCCCGCCGCGACCAGGGCAGCGACCTGTTCGACCACGCCGTCGATCGTGGCCGATCGCGACGGCCCGCGACCGGCGGGGATGGCGCAGAAGGTGCAGCCATGGTCGCAACCGTTCTGCACCTCGACGAACGCTCGCGTCTGCCCCGCGAACCCGCCGGCCAGTTGCGGCGCGGTGTCGAGCACGCGGGCGATGTCGCGGACGATCACGGCTTCGGTCGACGCCCATGCCGCCGGGTTCAGCTTGTCCGAATTGCCGATGACGCGGGTCACTTCGGGCATGGCCACGAAACTCGCCGGGTCGATCTGCGCCGCGCAGCCGGTGACGATCAGTTCGCCGGTCGGCCGGTCGCGCCGTGCGCGGCGGATCGCGCGGCGGGTGGCGGCGACCGCGTCGTTGGTCACGGCGCAGCTGTTGACCACCACCACGTCCCGCGCGCCGACGATCCCGCGGATCGCATCGCTTTCCGCGATGTTCAGCCGACAGCCGAGCGTTATGATGGCGGGACCACAGGAGGATGGCATGGGCGACGATCTAGGGACAGCGGACCGCGAAGTCCACGCGGCAGCGCGAAGCGTGCTCGACTTCTGGTTCGACGAGGTCGGGCCGGACCGGCATTTCGCCAAGGACGATGCGCTGGATGCTGCGATCGCCGACCGGTTCGGCGCGCTGCAACGCGACCTGCTGGCCGGCGATGCGGCGGGATGGCGCGACGACCGCGACAGGCTGTTGGCGGCGGTGATCGTGCTCGACCAGTTCTCGCGCAACCTGTTCCGGGGGCAGGGGGCGGCGTTCGCGGCCGATCCGCTCGCGCTGGAACTGGCGCTGATCGGGATCGCGCGCGGCGATGACCGGGCGTTGCCGGCGGATCGTCGCGCGTTCCTCTACATGCCGCTGATGCATAGCGAGGATGCCGGGGTGGCGCGATTCTCGCTGCATTGCTTCGAAGCATTGGGCAACGCCAACAACCTGAAATTCGCGCGCGATCATCATGCGGTGCTGGCACGCTATGGCCGCTATCCGTCGCGCAATGCGGCGCTGGGCCGCGAATCGACCGCGGCGGAGCGCGAATATCTCAGCCGGCCTGACGCCGGATGGTGAAGTCGTTCAGGTCGGGATCGGGCGGGCCGCCATGCGCCAGCAGCCCGCGTGCCGCCAGCATCCGCCGGGTGTCGGCGACCGACAGCGGCTTGCTGTAATGCCACCCCTGCGCCTTGGCACAGCCCAGCGCGGCCAGGCGTTCGGCGATCGTCTCGGTCTCCACGCCCTCGGCGGTGACCGGCAGGTTCAGGTTGGCGCCCAGCCCGATGATCGCGTTCACGATCGCCGCCGAATCGGCGTTGTCGAGCAGCGACAGGACGAAGCTCTTGTCGATCTTGATCCGGTCGAACGGCAGCGCGCGCAGATGCGCCAGGCTGGAATAGCCGGTGCCGAAATCGTCGAGCGCGAGGCGTACGCCCTGATTCTTGAGCGACCCGACGATCGATTGCGCCAGTGCGAGGTTGTCGAACAGCGCGCTCTCGGTAATCTCGATCTCCAGCCGGTTGGCGGCGAATCCGCCCTCGACCATGGCCTTGATGATCTTCTGCGCCAGCCACGCATCGCGCAACTGGCAGGGTGAGATGTTGACCGACAGCGACAGGCCGGGGTCCCAGTCGCGCGCGGCGGCGAACGCCTGCCGCATGATCGACAGCGACAGTTCGGCGATCAGCCCCGATTCCTCGGCGACGGGAATGAAGCGGTCGGGCGGAATCGTGCCCTGCGTCGGATGGACCCAGCGCGCCAACACCTCGAATCCGCACAGCCGCCCGGTCGCCAGATCGATCTGCGGTTCGAAATAGGGCACGATCTGTCCGGCGGGGATGGCGAGGCGCAGCCCGTTTTCGATATCGTTGCGATCGATCAGCGCGTGTTCCATCGCCCGGTTGAACCAGGTGAAGCTGCCGCGTCCCGATTTCTTCGCGCAATACATGGCGATGTCGGCGGCGCGCAGCAGCGTGTCGATCCCGCCGCCGTCGAAGTCGGACCGGGCGACGCCGATCGAACTGGTCAGGTGGATGCGCAGGTCGTCGACCTCGATCGGCTTGGTCAATGCGGCGATGACGCGCGATGCGACATGTTCGACGGTCGAGGGATCGCGCGCGTCGAACACGAAGGCGCAGGCGAATGCGTCACCGCCGAAGCGCGCGGTCAATGCGGCCGACGGCATCACCGCGGCGATCTCCACCGCGGCGCTGCGCAGGACGGCGTCGCCGGCGGCGTGGCCGTGCATGTCGTTGACCATCTTGAAATGATCGAGGTCGACGATCAGCATCGCCACCGCCTGGTCGCGGCGCGATGCCGCCCGCAGCAGCGCGGCGCCGGCCTCGCTCAGCGCGCGGCGGTTGAGGAAGCCGGTCAGCGGGTCGCGCGACGCCAGCATCCGGGCGCGTTCCTCGGCCGCCGACCTGCCATCGATCTCCACCTGTACCGCGCGGTGGCGACGCCAGCCGAAGATCACGAGCGCGGCATTGACGAGGAGCGCGACGACCAGCGGTCGCTGCACCGGCGCACCACCGAAGTAGCGATGGTCGAGCGCGCCGGATATCACCGCGACGCTCAGTCCGACGAACAGCAGGATCGCGCAGACGCAGGTGACGAGCGTCCAGCGGTTGCCGCGCTGTGGCGCCTCCGCCGGGGCCGTGCCCTCGATGCCGCGTTGCCGATCCCATTCCATGCGCGACGGTTATCGGCGGAGATCGGTATAGAAGGTGTTAAAGCCCGTCGTCGGTCCACCGCGCGGCGGCCTCCGGTCGCCGCGGCTTGCATGGCCGGGCCGGATGGTCTAACAGCGCGCATCGTTTCCGTCAGGAATCGTTTCAGCATTGCCGCCCACGGGCGACGCCGGCCGACGAGGTTTCGTCCGCCGGCGTGTTTTGCTTGAGCGGATTTCGGGCGACGCCACGAGTGGAGTGACCGCGTGTTCGAAAGTCTGAGTGACCGGCTGGGAGGGGTGTTCGATCGCCTGCGCGGTCGCGGCGCGCTGACCGAGGCCGATGTCCGCACCGCGATGCGCGAAGTCCGCGTCGCCCTGCTCGAAGCCGATGTGGCGCTGCCCGTCGCGCGCGACTTCGTCGAAAAGGCGACCGAGGCCGCCGTCGGCCAGAACGTCCTGCGTTCGATCACGCCGGGGCAGCAGGTCGTCAAGATCGTCCATGACGCGCTGGTTGAAATGCTGGGGTCGGACACGGCCGAGCTGGACGTCGCCGTCACCCCGCCCGCGGTCATCATGCTGGTCGGGCTTCAGGGCTCGGGCAAGACCACCACCACTGCCAAGCTCGCAAAGCTGTTGGCGAAGCGCGAGGGCAAGAAGGTGATGATGGCGTCGCTGGACGTCAATCGTCCGGCCGCGCAGGAACAGCTGGCGGTGCTGGGTACGCAGGTCGATGTCGCGACGCTGCCGATCGTGCAGGGGCAGCAGCCGGTCGATATCGCCAGACGGGCGCTGCAATCGGCGAAGCTGCAGGGCTTCGACGTCGTCATGCTCGACACGGCGGGCCGCCTGCACGTCGATCAGGCGCTGATGGACGAGATGAAGGCGGTGTCCGACATCGCCCGTCCGAACGAGACGCTGCTGGTCGTCGACTCGCTGACCGGACAGGACGCGGTCAACGTCGCGCAGAACTTTTCCGAACAGGTGCCGCTGACCGGCGTCATTCTGACACGCATGGACGGCGATGCGCGCGGTGGTGCCGCGCTGTCGATGCGCGCCGTCACCGGCAAGCCGATCAAGTTCGCAGGCACCGGCGAAAAGCTGGACGCGATCGAGCCGTTCCACCCGAAGCGGGTCGCCGGTCGCATCCTCGGCATGGGCGACGTCGTCTCGCTGGTGGAGAAGGCGGCAGAGTCGATCCAGGCCGAAGATGCCGAGCGCATGGCCGGCCGCCTCGCCAAGGGGCAGTTCGACATGAACGACCTGCGCGGGCAGCTGGCGCAGATGCGGCGCATGGGCGGTCTGGGCGCGCTGGCGGGCATGATCCCGGGCATGAAGAAGGCGCAGGCGGCAATGGCGTCGGGTGCGGTCGATGAAAAGATCCTGCTGCGCATGGACGCGATGATTACGTCGATGACGGTCAAGGAACGCGCCAAGCCCGAACTCATCAATGCCAAGCGCAAGATCCGTATCGCCAAGGGATCGGGCACGACGGTGCAGGACATCAACAAGCTGTTGAAGATGCACCAGGAAATGCAGACCGCGATGAAGAAGCTCAAGAAGATGGGCGGCATCAAGGGCATGATGGCGATGCTGGGCAAGGGTGGTCCGGGCGGCGGCATGGCCGGCCTTGGCAACGCGCTGGGCGGCGCCGGTCTCGGCGACCTGATGGGCAAGGCGGGTGGCGAAATGCCCGGCCTGCCCGGGCTCGGCGGTGGCGGCATGGGCGGACAGGGCGGCATGCCGCAACTGCCCCCCGGCTTCGAAAATCTCATCAAGAAGAAGTAATCGCCGGTCGGTACCGGCTTACACGAACCAACGAAGGAAGAAGAACAATGGCACTCAGCATCCGTCTGTCGCGTGGTGGCTCGAAGAAGCGTCCGTACTATCGCATCGTCGTCGCCGATGCGCGCAGCCCGCGCGATGGCCGCTTCATCGAGAAGATCGGCACCTACAACCCGCTGCTGGGCAAGGAAGACGAGAAGCGCGTCGTGCTCGACGCCGAGCGTGCGACCCACTGGCTGGGCGTCGGCGCGCAGCCGACCGACCGCGTCGCCCGCTTCCTCGACAAGGCCGGCGTGAAGGAACGCGCCGCCCGCAGCAACCCGACCAAGGGCAAGCCGGGCGAGAAGGCCGTCGAGCGCGCCGAGGAGCGTGCCGAAAAGGCGAAGGCCGCCGAAGAAGCCGCCAACGCTCCGGCCGAAACCGCCGAAGCATAAGCGGATATGCCGGCCCGCCTTTCCGGGCGGGCCGGCCCCTTTGGTCGATGTCACGCGTTCCTGTTCGCCACGCGCAGGAGCATGACCGATGACCGATCCCGAAGAACAGCCGCAGCATGACGAAGACGCCACCAATGTCGGCCGATCGGCGGAAGAACCCGCAGAAGGCCGCGACGACGCCCCCGCCGGCGGCGAAGGTTCGCCCGACGCCTGACCCGGCGGCGGCGGACCGCAGCCGCGTCGTGCTGGCGGCGATCGCTGGTGCGCACGGGCTGGCGGGCGAGGTGCGGCTGAAGCTGTTCACCGACGACCTGTCGGCCTATCCGCTGCTGAATGGCGGCGCACTGACCCTGATGTCGGTGCGCCCCGCCACCAACGGCATGATCGGCAGGTTTCGCGAAATCCCGGACCGGACCAGGGCGGAGGCGATGCGCGGTACCGAGTTGTGGATCGCGCGCGACCAGCTGCCGCCACTGGCCGAGGGCGAATATTATCACGCCGACCTGCTGGGCCTTCCCGCCGTGTCGAGCGCGGGCGAGCCGCTGGGCCATGTCGTCGCGATCGACGATTTCGGCGCGGGCGACGTGATCGAGATCGAACGCCCCGGCGGCAAGCGCTTCATGGTGCCGATGCAGCCGCATGCGGTGCCCGAATGGAACGACCAGCGGCTGGTGGTCGACGCGCTGTTCGCGGTCGACTGACCGCTATCGCTGCGCGGCGGCGGTGAAGGCGCGCCGCACCGCATCGGGGGCATTATCCAGTCGACGTTCGAGCCGGGCCAGCACCGGCCCGTCGTCCATGCCCGACGTGCCGACCCGCTCCATGCTCCAATAGCCGAACTCGCGCTTCGGGACCGGGCGGTCGGACAGGACCGTCACCTCGTGATGGCGCGGATCGATCGCGATCCGGGCATAGGTCGCGGCGATGCTCGATTCCGGCCCCTCGATCACCTGCAGGAAATGGTCGCCGTCGTGCCACAGCAGGCCGGTGATGCCATCGACCGCATTGTTGTGGCGCGACTGTTGCAGGATGCGATCGACATCCACCCCGGCGTCGCTGCGGCTGGTATAGAAGATCTGGCGGTAGGACGGTTCGGACACGCCCTGCGGAATACGATCGCGAAGGACCATTTTCAAGACCGGGGCGGGTGGCAGGCGTGACCGCTATGGGACGGTCGGTGCCGGACCAACCTCGGCATCGGGATCGACCGCTCTGGTAACCAGTCGCCCCAGCAGCGTCACCGGATCGCGCCCGCGGCCATAGCCATAGGCCTCCATCTCCAGCTTGCCACAGCGGCGCTGGCCGCGGAACAGCCCGCAGCCCGACAGGAAGGGGTTCTCGACCGACGGCGGCGGTACCTCGCCCGCCACCGCGCCCGCTTCCGCCGGATCGCGCACGTTCGGCAGCGGCAGGCGGTAGCGATCGTCCCGGTCGCGGTCGCCGCACACCACCACCTCGTTCTGCCCTGCCGGAGTGCAGTCGCGCGCCGCGGCGCGCTCGGCGGCGGCGGCAAGGATGCGGTCGATCGACTGGCCCTGCGCCGGCGCGGTCAGGCAGAGCAGGGCGATCGGGAGCAGGCGGCGGATCATCTGCCACCGACGCTATAGCGCGGCACGGCCGCTGCCAAGCGGTTCAGCGGCGGATCGGATGCCGTTCGTCGAGCAGGTTGCGGATGGTGGTGGCGGCCACCCCCGCTTCGCCCATGGCATGGCTGATCTGGTCGAGCCCCTTCACCACGTCGCCTGCGGCGAACAGGCCGGGGATCGAGGTGCGCTGGTGATCGTCCACCTCAAGGCAACCGTCCCCGCTCGCCCGCGCGCCCGCCGCGACCGCCAGTTCGGAGCGGATATGCGACCCGAGCGCGGGATAGACGCTGTCGAACGCCATGTCGCCCGCCGCGATGCGCACCACGAAGCGGTCGCCGTCGATGCGATAGTCGCCACACGGCCCGTCCACCCGCCGCACCCCGGCACGGTCGAGCGCATCGAGACACGAATCGTCGAGGTCATGGTCGCTGTCGGGCGCGATCAGCGTGACGTCGGTGGTATAGCCGCGCAGGAACAGCGCCTCGCGCATCCCGTGCCGGCTGGTCCCGATCACGCCGACCCGCCGATCGGTGACCTCGTATCCGTCGCAGATCGGGCAGTAGCGCAGCAGCCCGCGCGCGAGCGCCGCGTCGTGCGTCGCATCGTCGAGCCCGCGCGGGCGGTGGTTCACCACGCCGGTCGCCAGCACCACGGTGCGTGCGGCGAGCGTCCCGGTGGCGGTCCGGACGAGGAAATCGTCGCCGTCACGCTCGATCGCGGTGACGGTCGTCGCCTCGCACGTCGCGCCGAACTCGCGCGCCTGTTCGTGCATCCTCGCCAGCAACTCCCGGCCCGCGATCCCGCCCGGATAACCGGCATGGTTGTGCGTCCGCGGGATCAGCGCCGCGCGGCTCGACCCGCAATCGAACATCCGGATCGAAAGGTGGAACCGCGCCAGATAGATCGCGGCAGTAAGCCCGGCGGGGCCGGCCCCGATGATGGCGCAGTCGATCGCGCCGGGACGCGGAACGGGGGACGGGGCGGGCATGGACACGCAAATGACGCGGGAAGGGCTTTCGTTCCCCGCGACATGCGGGCACAGGCTGTCGCCCATGCCGTTCGCCGCCACGATCCTCACCCTGTATCCCGAAATGTTTCCCGGGCCGCTCGGCCTGTCGCTGGCGGGACGGGCGCTGCGCGAGGAACGCTGGTCGCTGGACACGGTGCAGATCCGCGATTTCGCCACCGACCGGCATCGCTCGGTCGACGACACCCCGGCCGGGGGCGGGGCGGGGATGGTGCTGCGCGCCGACGTGCTGGCCGCCGCGCTCGACAGCGTGGGCGATGGGCGTCCGGTGCTGGCGATGACGCCGCGCGGCCGGCCGTTGACGCAGGCGCGGGTCCGTACCCTTGCGGAAGGGCCCGGGGCGATCGTCCTGTGCGGCCGGTTCGAGGGGTTCGACGAACGCCTGTTCGAGGCGCGCGCCATCGAACCGGTCGCGATCGGCGACTACGTGCTGTCGGGTGGCGAAATGGGGGCGCTGGTGCTGCTCGATGCTTGCGTTCGGCTGCTTCCCGGCGTAATGGGCGCGGCTTCGAGTGGTATCGAGGAGAGCTTCGAAAGCGGCCTTCTCGAATATCCTCAATATACCCGACCTGCTGAATGGGAAGGGCGTGTGATCCCCGAAGTGTTGCGATCGGGGGATCATGCGAGGATCGCGGCGTGGCGCAAGTCACGATCGGAATCCGACACACGGCTATGGCGGCCGGACCTGTGGGAGCGTCACGTCGACGCTCGGGTCCAGTCGCCCTCTGGCGCGCACGAAGAGAATGAAGGTCACAAGCAATGAACCTCCTCCAGACGCTCGAAGCGGAACAGATCGCCAAGTTCCTCGAATCGAAGTCGATCCCCGAATTCCGTGCGGGCGATACCCTCAAGGTCGGCGTCAAGGTCGTCGAAGGCGAGCGGACCCGCGTACAGAACTACGAAGGCGTGTGCATCGCGCGGTCGAACGCCGGCATGGGTTCGTCGTTCACCGTTCGCAAGATGAGCTTCGGCGAAGGCGTGGAGCGCGTGTTCCCGCTCTACTCGCCGAACATCGATTCGATCGAGGTCGTCCGTCGCGGCGTCGTTCGGCGCGCGAAGCTCTATTATCTGCGCGGTCGCACCGGCAAGTCGGCGCGTATCGCCGAACGCCGCGATCCGCGTCCGGCAAAGGCGACCGCTGCCGAGTAACCGGCGCGGCCTGCGGGCAAGCGATCAGGGCGCGGTGGCCAATGGCCGCCGCGCCCTTTTTCGTGGATGGCTCGACCGGGTCCATCGTCGCCGGGGATCAAGTCGAAACCTCCGCGAAAGTCTCGAACAGAACCAACGCCTCGCCGTACCCCGGCGAAGGCCGGGGTCCAGTTGGAAAGGCTTTTCCGTATCTTGCCAATGTCCCCCCACTGGGCCCCGGCCTTCGCCGGGGTACGGATTGAGGGCTTTGCAGAGGTCTCGATCAAGTCCGGGGTGACGGGCGAGGCGATGATCGGGCACCTCCTGCAACGCTCTGCGGCGCCACCCACCGACACGCGTCATCCCGGCGAAGGCCGGGATCTCCCTGTTGCTTGTGCGCACCTGCCCGCGGGATGCCCCAGCCTTGGCCGGGGCAAGGTTCACGACGGCAAAAACCGGTCCCGCAGGCCGTTCCGGCGGCTCTACGCGTCCTCCGGCAATCCGATCGGCGCCGACACCGTGAACCGCAGCCCCGGTGCGTTGTCGCTTTCCTCGATCGTGCCGTCGAGCCGCTTGACCATCGCGGTCAGCATCCGCGTGCCGAACCCGGTGCGGGTACCGGTGCGGCCCTGTCCGCGATCGGCGACGGTCAGTCGGAAGCGATTGCGGAACCGTTCCAGCGTCACCGCGATCGGACCGGACTTGCCGCCATAGGCATATTTCTGTGCGTTGATGACCAGTTCGACGAGGACCAGCCCGATCTGCACCGCGGCATCGGCGCTGATGAGCAGGGGGGCAAGGTCCATCGTCACCCGCCCGGTCCATTCCGCGCCCATCGACGACTGCATCTCGTTCAGCAGGTCCTCGATATAGCGGCCGAGGTCGATGACCGTGACGGTGTCGTCGGAATAGAGCCGGCGATGGACCAGCGCGACCGCCGACAGCCGCCGCTGCGCTTCGCCCAGATGGCGGGTCAGCGTCTCGTCATTCTCGGCATTGGCCTGCATGGCAAGGAACGCGACCACCAGTTGCAGGCTGTTCTGCACGCGGTGGTTCACTTCCTTGATGAGCGTTTCCTGCTGGGCGAGCAGCGCGTCCTTGTCCGTGACCGCACGGGTCAGTTCCCGGTTCAGCTCGCCGATGCGGCGACGCTGGCGGACATCGAACAACAGCCGCGACAGCCGGTGCGCGGCCTCGACCTCGGCCGAGGTCCACGGGCGGGCGCGACCGCGGATTTCCTCGCTCCACGCCGCGAACGACGCACGCGGGCTCAGCGGCTGGTCGGCGTGCTGGTCGACCGCCTTGTGCGGATTGCCGGCCCACTGGATCGTCTGCAACGTCTCGGCCCGGAACCACAGCAGCACGACCGGTTCGTCGGCGGACAGGGTGATCGCCAGCAGCCCGCTCGCCAGGTCGCGATAGGCCTCCGCCCCCGGCATCCGCTGCTGGAGCGAAGCGCTGTGCAGCAATATGCTGCCCTGACGCCGGACCCATCCGAGCATGTCGGCGATCGCTTCCTGCGACGGGACGGTGCCGCTGGTGTGCAGCGTCGCACCGCGTTGCAGGACGAAGCCGTCGGCGTCGAGCAGCCGGCGCAGGTCGTTGGCGACCATCGCACCGACCGTGTCGGGCTCGTCTTCCTGCGCCATTCGCTGGGCCAGCGCATCCTCGGCGGTGCGCAGCCGCAGCCGCTCACGATATTCGGCGGCCTCTTCCTTGGCGCGGACCTGCTGCGCGAACGATGCGGCGATCAGTTCGCAGGTCTTGCGCTGGAGGTAGGACAGGGTTCGTGGCGAACGGTGATGACACGCCACCAGCCCCCACAGGATGCCGTCCTTGATGATCGACACCGATGCCGACGCGCCGACGCCCATGTTGCGCAGATACTGGACATGGATCGGCGATACGGCGCGCACGCCGACGTCGCTCAGGTCGACGGAGCGCAACGCCGGGTCGATCGCGACGATCGGCGCGGGGGTATAGCCGGCATCGGGGATCACACGCACGCGGTTGCGGACATACAGCGCGCGCGCCTGTCGCGGGATGTCGGATGCCGGGAAATGGTGGTTCAGGAACCCGTGCATGTTGGGTGCATGGCGTTCGGCCACGACCTTCCCCGAATCGTCGTCGAGGAAGCGATAGATCATGACCCGGTCGAATCCGGTCAGCCGTGAAAAGACCACCGCAGCGCGCGCGCACAGGTCGTCGAGGTCGGTAGCGCGGGAGAAGTCCTCGCCGCCATGTTCGATCCACGTCAGCGCGTCGTCGGTGCCGGGCTGGCCCGGGGCCGTCGCTTCCAGTTCGATCAGCCAGTACCGGCCCTCGCGGCTGGCGACTACCGACAGGCCGGCACGATCGATCGTGCCGAGCGCCAGCGGCCCGGCAACGGTCGAGCGCAGCACCTCCAGACCGGAATCGCCGATCAGGGTGCGGATCGACCCGCCGAGCCAGTCCGGCCCCAGCAGCGTCGCGACATCGCCCGCGCCGCCGACGATCGCGCCTTCGGCCGGATCGACGATCAGCAGCATGCCGTGCGGCTGGATCGCGCCCGGAATATGGATCGGTTCGCGGTCGCAGACGGTCAGGTCGTGCCCGAGATCCGAGGGCGACGGAGCAAGCGGCGATCCGGCATTCTCCGCATCAGGAATCGTCGCCAAGCCCGGACCTTTCGTCGTCAACGTACAGCCCGGCGACAAGGATCGTTGCGGGAACGTATTGCAGTACCGACTAATGATCCGGGCTTCAACCTGTCCCGGTCGGCGCGTCGATCACCTGCCGGACCCGCGCCGCCAGATCGGCCCGTTTGTACGGCTTGCCGATCAGGTCGAATTCGGTGCCGCGCGCATCGACCCGCTCGATCGACGCCTCGGCATAGCCGGTCGTCAGCAGGATCTTCATCGCCGGTCGCAGGCGCCGGGCGGCGCGCGCCAGCATCACCCCGTTCATGCCGCCGGGCATGATGAGGTCGGTGAACAGCAGGTCGATGGCGCCGTCGCGCTCGATGATCCCGAGCGCTTCCGGCGCGTTGGCCGCCCGCAATATCGTGTAGCCGAAGTCCTTCAGGATCGCTTCGGCAAGATCGCCGACGTCGGGCTGGTCCTCGACGACCAGAACCGTTTCGTTCCCGCGCGATCCGCTCTCGGGTTGGCGCCGGTGGCGGTGGATCGGCTCGGGCCGGGCGTCGGCGGCGGGAAAGAGCAGGTGGACCGTCGTGCCCCGGCCGACCCGGGATTCGACGTGCAGTGCGCCGCCCGACTGTTTCATGAAGCCATAGACCATCGACAGGCCGAGGCCGGTGCCCTTGCCCTGGTCCTTGGTCGTGAAGAACGGCTCGGTGACTCGGGCGCGGACGTCCTCCGCCATGCCGACGCCGGTGTCGGTGATGGAAAGCGCGATGAAGTCGCCGCTCAGCCTCGCCCCGAAGCGCGGGTCGCCGCCGTCCAGCCGCCTGCGTTCGGACGCGATGGTCAGCGTGCCGCCATCGGGCATCGCGTCGCGCGCGTTCATGACGATGCCGAGGATCGCGGTTTCGGCCTGGACGGGATCGATCCGCGCATTGCAGTCGGGGCCGCACTGCTTCACGTCGATCGCGATTCCGGACGCGCCGATCGTCCGCCGCATCATCGGCAGCAGTGTCCGGACCAGGTCGTCGACGTTGGTCACCCGTCCCGACAGCTTCTGCTGGCGCGAAAAGGCCAGCATCTGCTGCGTCAGTTCGGCACCGCGCTCGGCCGCATCCATCACCGCCCGCAGCGACCGGCGGGCGCGGGCCGGGTCGACCGGCCGCTCCGCGCTGCGTTCGATCTGGGTCAGCAGGACGTCGGCGAACCCCTGGATCACGGTCAACAGATTGTTGAAGTCGTGGGCGATCCCCCCGCTCAGCCGCCCGACCGCCTCCATCTTCTGCGCCTGCCGCAGCGCCTCCTCGGCATCGCGGCGGCGGGTGACGTCGAGCTGCGAGGCGAAGTAATAGCGCAGCGTCCCGTCCTGATCGAGCACCGGCGATATGAACAGCGCGTTCCAGAAGGCGCTGCCGTTCTTCTTGTAGTTGACGATCTCGACCGATGTTTCCCGCTGCCGCTCGATCGCCTCCCCGATTTGGCGCACCGTGTCGCGGTCGGTTTCCGGCCCCTGCAGGAAGCGGCAGTTGCGGCCCAGTACCTCGTCGGCACCATAGCCGGTCATGGTCAGGAAGGCGGGGTTGGCGAAGATGATCGGATTGTCGGGCTGGTTCGGGTCGGTGACGATCATCGGCATCCGGGTGGTCTTTACCGCGGTGAAGAAGATGCCGCTGCTTGGATCGTGCATCGCCGCGCCCGCCATCGCCGGCTGCGGGGGATCGCGGTCGAGCGGCTTTTCCGGACTGGGAGAGGACATGCGCGAAGGGCCTTGCCGGTTGAAGGACGTGCGACAAAGGTCGTGAACGACGGCTTTGGTTCCCATGCCCGTGGACCCCTGGCGCCGTGCCGCTCGTTCGCACCGACATGAACCCCGTACGCCAAGCCATTGCGAAACAGGTCCGCGCCCTGACCGGCGCGGGCGACGGCGCGATCGACCTGACCCGTCCGGCGGGCGACGACGGGCTGTTCGGCCCGACGTCGGTCAGTTGGCGGGTCCATGCCGACTTCTCGTCGATGATGATCGGCGGCACCGCCGCGCTGCTGGTGCAGATGCTGCATCCCGGTGCCCTGGCCGGGGTGTGGGACCATAGCGATTTCCGGCGCGACATGCTGGGCAGGCTCAAGCGCACCGCCCAGTTCATTGCCGCCACCACCTATGGCGGCACTGCGGAGGCCGAACGGCTGATCGGGCGCGTACGGACGATCCACGACCATGTGCATGGCGTGCTGCCCGACGGCACGCGCTACGACGCGAACGACCCGCATCTGCTGACGTGGGTGCATGTCGCCGAGACCGATTCGTTCCTGCGCGCCTATCTGCGCTACCGCGATCCGATGCTGTCGAGCGGCGATCAGGATCGCTATTTCGCCGAGAATGTCGTCGTGGCGCAGCGGCTGGGCGCGCGCGACGTGCCCGACAGCCGGGCGGCGACCGAGGTGTGGCTGCGCGACGTGCGCGGCGAACTGCGCTGCGACGATCGCACGCGCGCGGTGCGCGACGCGCTGTTGCAGCAGCCGCTGCCCAACCCGCTGCTGAAGGGGTTCGGCGCGCTGAACACCGCCGCGGCGATCGACCTGCTGCCGCCATGGGCGCGGGCGATGCTGGAATTGCAGGACCATCCGCGTATCGGCGTGCGCAGCGGCGCGCAGGGCATGGCGCGGGTGCTGCGCTGGGCGCTGGGCGGGTCCGCGTCGGAGAAGGGCGCGCGGGCACAGGGGTAGGGGGCGCCGGCACCCATGTTCCTTGCCCCAAGTGTCACCCCAGCGAAGGCTGGGTCTCTGGGCAAGGAAGCGCACGCCTCGCCGCAGGAGACCCCCGCCTTCGCTGGGGTGACGAGGATCAGAGGGTCGGCAACCCGCCGCGCAGTTCCTCGACCCATGCGGTCGCCACCCCGTCCGACGGCGCGCGCCAGTCGCCGCGCGGCGACAGCGCACCGCCAGCCGACACCTTTGGTCCGTTGGGCAGCGCCGACCGCTTGAACTGGCTCGACTGGAAGAAGCGCCACAGGAACTTCTCCAGCCACGTCGCGATCACGGGCAGGTCATACGCCCCCTTGGCATCCTCCGGAAAATCGATCGGCCAGCGCCCGGCCTGCGCATCGCGCCACGCGTGCCAGCACAGAAACGCGACCTTCGACGGGCGCATGCCGTAGCGGACGATATGGTGCAGGAAGAAGTCGTTGAGCGCATAGGGCCCGACGCGATCCTCGGTGCTCTGCATCCGCCCGGCATCGTCGGCCGGCACCAGTTCGGGCGAAATCTCGGTATGCAGGATCGCGTCGAGCACGGCGTCGGTATCGCCGTCGAACTGGTCGGTGCGGATCGTCCAGCGAATGAGGTACTGGATCAGCGTCTTGGGCACGCCGGCGTTGACGCCGTAATGGCTCATATGGTCGCCGACGCCATAGGTACACCACCCCAGCGCCAGCTCCGACAGGTCGCCGGTGCCCAGCACCAGCGCCTCGCGCTGGTTGGCGAGGCGGAAGAGATAGTCGGTGCGCAGCCCCGCCTGCACATTCTCGAACGTCACGTCGTAAACCGCCTCGCCCTTCGCGAACGAGTGGTCCATGTCGCCCAGCATCTGCCGCGCGGCGGGGCGGATGTCGATCTCGTCGCCGGTGATGCCCAGCGCGCGCATCAGCTTCCACGCATTGCCCTTCGTCGTCTCGCCGGTCGCGAAGCCGGGCATGGTGAAGCCCAATATGTCGCTGCGCGGCCGTTCCAGCCGGTCGAACGCCTTGGCTGCGACGATCAGCGCATGGGTCGAATCCAGCCCGCCCGACACGCCGATCACCAGCCGCCGCGTCCCCGACGCCACCAGCCGCTTGCGCAGCGCCTCCACCTGGATGTTGAACGCTTCGTAGCAATCGTCGTCCAGCCGCTCGGGCGTGTCGGGGACGAAGGGATAGCGGCGCACCGGGCGCTGCAACCCGATATCGCGCGCTTCCGCCACATGGTCGAACCCGACCCGCCGGAACCGCGTCTCGGGATGGCCGCTGGCCGCCGCGCAGTCGTTGAACGTGCCGGTCCGCATCCGCTCCAGCCGCAGCCGGTCGAGATCGACATCGGCCATCGCGATCCCCGCCGACCGGTCGAACCGCTGCGATTGGGCCAGCAGCGCGCCCAGTTCATGCACCGACCCTTGCCCATCCCATGACAGGTCGGTCGTGCTTTCGCCGCTGCCCGCCGCCGAATAGACATAGGCCGACATGGTCCGCGACGATTGCGACGCGCACAGCATCTCGCGGTCGCGCGCCTTGCCGATGACGATGTTCGACGCCGACAGGTTGCACAGCACCAGCGCCCCGGCCATCGCCCCCGCGGTCGATGGCGGCAGAGGCGACCAGAAATCCTCGCAGATCTCGGCATGGAACACGAAATCGGCCATGTCGCGCGCCGCGAAGATCAGGTCGGTGCCGAACGGCACCTCCTGTCCCGCGACCGTCATGGTCAGGCCGGTCAGCCCGACACCGGCGGCGAACCAGCGCTTCTCGTAATATTCGCGGTAATTGGGCAGGTAGGTCTTGGGCACCACCCCCAGCACCCGCCCGCGCGCCACGGCCACCGCACAGTTGTAGAGCCGGCCGTTCCGCCTGAGCGCCGCGCCCAGCAGCAGGACGGGACGCAGGCCGGCGCTCGCCGCGACCACCGCCGCCAGTGCCGCATCGGTCGCGTCGCACAACGCGTCCTGCAGATGCAGGTCGTCGATGGCATAGGCGGTGAGGTTCAGTTCGGGAAACACCAGCAGGTCGGCACCCGCATCATGCCCCTGCTGCGCCAGTGCGATCGCCGCACGGCCCCCGGCCGCCGGATCGCCGACATGCGCGGGCGGGGTACACGCGCCGACGCGCAGGAAGCCATGGGTGTGGATCGAATGGAACGGGTGGGTCATGGCCTGCATCTTATCGGCAGATGCCGCCGTACGGAACCGTTAGCGATGACGGCGGGGGGGGGTAGGCACTCCAACTACGCCAAACCAACCCCGCCGTTTGGTTCGAGTCGCGATCGAGCGAAGTCGAGAGCGCGTATCGAGAATGCGGTTCCGCGGGGGTGGCCTATGCAGGTTTCGTTGGGGGCAAGGGTTCTCGACGGACGCTTCTCGACAAGCTCGAAGCTGCTCGAACCGAACGGTTGGGGAAATTGGTAGGTCAGATGGGGGGACAGCGGCGTCCCCCGACCTCAAACCTTGGCGGCGTAGATCATCCGGCCTTCGCCCAGCAGGGCGAACACCCGCGCCAGATCGCCTTCGGCAACCGCGAAACAGCCCTGGCTGCGACCCAGCTTGCCGTGCTGCGCGATCATTTCCGGATTTGCATACCACGCACCGTGCACGACGATCGCCCGCATCAGTGCATTGTTGTTGGTCGCGTCGAGCCCCAGCAGCCGCTGCGATCGGCCATGCTTGCCGACATAATAATTGTCGGTGATGAACGCGCCTTCGGACGTCGCGTTCGAATCGGGGACGTTGCTGAACCGTTCCAGCCGGCCGCAATGCGCCGGATCCGATCCGCTGCCATGGGCGACGCGCATGGCGGACACGACGCCGCTGTGCATGTCGATGAACTGGAAACGCGGATGGGTGGAATCGACCGCGAAGTCGGCGATCGCGATGCGGTCGGTCCGCTGGAGCGTGCCGGCATGGCGCGCCATCGCGGCCTGCGCCCGCTCGAACAGTCGCGGATTGACCGTGGCGGGGGCACGCATCTGCCGCACCGGGGCGGCGGGGACGGGGGCCGATGCCAGCCGCTGCGGCGGCGGCATGATCGATGCATTCTGCGCGATGGGCACGATCGCGTTCGTCGAACAGCCCTGTGCCAATACGGCGCCGGCCAGTCCGCCTGCCGCCTTCAGCACCGCCCGCCGCGATCGAACCGATTGGTCCTGCATCCAAATCCTCGCCAAGTCGTTGAGGCTCCTAGATACGGGTGCAACCGATTCCATTCAATTAACGCGCGGTCACCCGTTCCGCCGCTCGTCGCGCCTGAGCCACGGGCGAACGACTCCGCGTATTACGGTTAACGCCGGATTTGCCATTCGCCGGCCGTTGCGGGATAACGGTTCGCATGAAGATCGCGATCGTCCCGGTCCTTTTGCTTGCCATGTCGCCCACGGTCGCCCCGGCACAGGAACCGGCGGCATTGGCGGTCGAGCGTGCGGCGGTGGCGATGCGGCCGGGCGATCATCGCTGGGCCGATGATCCGACGCTGCCCGGCGCGGTCAGCATCGTCATCAGCGTCCCGATGCAGATGGCGTTCGTCTATCGCGGCGAGATGCTGGTCGGTGCGACCACGGTATCGACGGGCAAGCCGGGCAAGATGACGCCGATCGGCGAATACACCATCCTTCAGAAGCGGCCGTTCCACCGCTCCAACCTCTACAACAACGCGCCGATGCCGTTCATGCAGCGCCTGACGTGGGACGGCGTCGCGCTCCATGCGGGCAACCTGCCGGGCTTTCCCGCCTCGCATGGCTGCATCCGCATTCCGACCGCCTTCGCGCGCAAGCTGTTCGGTGCGACGCAGCTCGGCGGACAGGTTGCGGTGGTGAACGACGTCATCGCCTTTCCCGCCTATCGCGCGGCCGATACGGCGCCGCGGCTGGAGCCGGCCGGGATCATGACGCTCGCCGATCGCGACGACCGCGTGAGCACCGGGGGCCGGGTTGCCGCGCCGCGCTGATCGCTGGCTGGTCGTCGTCGGCGCACTGGCGCTGGCCGGGTGTGGCGGCGATGCGTCGGACAATGCGGCCTTGGTGTCTGACAATGCGATCTTGCCGGCGCCAGACGCGACACCGACCCGCGTCGCACCCTCGCCGGTGCCTGCTGCCCAGGTTGCCAGTACCGTCCCCGACCGGCTGACCGTCACGACCAACGAACCCTTTTACTCGGTTCGCGTGGCGCCCGATGTGCTGGTCCTGACCGGGGTCGATATGCCGACGCGTCGCCTGGCGGTGCTGGATCGCGAGGTTCGCGCCGATACGCGACGCTGGCGGGCCGGCGATCTGACCGTGCAGGTCGAACGCAAGCCGTGCGCGGACGACATGTCGGGCGCGCCGCGCGACTTTACCGCAACCCTGACCCTGAACGGCCAAGCGATCCGTGGCTGCGGCTTCACCGGCACCCCTGCGCCGCCGCCGGGCGAGCAGGTCGCCGCCGACGTCATTCCCGCCCGCTTCGTCGGCCGCTGGAACCGCGACGCCGCCGCCTGCGCCCGCCCCGCCGCCTCGATCGAGGGGGTGAAGGTATCACCGGACGAACTGTGGTTCCACGAAAGCGTGGGCAAGGTACGCCGCGTCGAACCGCTGGCCGACGGCCGCATCCGCATCACCGCCGCCTATGACGGCGAGGGCCAACGCTGGACCTCGACCCAGACGCTGGCGGTCGACGGCAACCGGCTGACCATCATCACCGACGGCCGCCCCTTCACCCGCCTCCGCTGCGCCGACTAGAGCATCGAGCGTTTAATCAAGCGCATAGCCGGCGGCGGTGAAGTAGTTGCGACACTCGCCGGGGTCATACAGATTGCAGATAGAGCCAACGGTTTTCCAGAGGTCGTCGATGGTCCTGGCGCC